>JAYUZG010000052.1:0-9286 GCA_043751985.1 Betaproteobacteria bacterium | reverse complement strand
GCCGCCAATGTGCCGGGCTCCTGCGTGATGGTGACGCAAGAAGGAACGCGCCCCTTGCTGGTGGAGATACAGGCTTTAGTGGACGAGGCGCACGCCCCCAATCCACGCCGCTTGTCGGTTGGCCTGGAGCAGAACCGGCTCGCCATGCTGTTGGCAGTGCTGCACCGTCACGCGGGTATTGTCTGCTTCGATCAGGATGTCTTCGTGAACGCAGTCGGTGGGGTAAAGATAGACGAACCCGCCGCGGATTTGCCGGTGTTGCTGGCGATTGTTTCGTCGTTGAAAAATCGCCCGCTCGCCGACAAGACCGTGGCATTCGGCGAAGTCGGTTTGGCGGGAGAAGTGAGACCCGTGCAACGCGGACAAGAGCGACTCAAGGAAGCGGTGAAGCTGGGTTTTCGTCGCGCCATCGTTCCAAAAGCCAATCTGCCCAAGACACCGATGGCGGACTGCGAAATTATTGGAGTGGATCGCGTGGATCAGGCAGTCATGGCGGCTAATGACTGAAAAATATATACAGCGCCACAGTAAGAATCGCCGCGCTGACGAGCCACACGTACTGGATAAATTTATTTTCGTTTACGCCGCGCTCCGGCTGCACCACCAGTTGCGGGTTGTGCCAGGTATCGGTGGTGCCCACCGGAGTTTGCGCGTCGAGTCGCTCCGCGGCAATGTCATCGTCGGAACGCGGCGGCTGGAAAAATTCCTCGGGCGACGCGGTTTGCGGGTGTGTCTGCTTACCGTCCGGGCCAGTTAGATTGGCAAGTTTTAGAGTTGCACTGACAGAGTCGAAAACTTTAGACAAGCCCAAGGCAGGCTGAACGGTTTCCATGGTTTCGCTGGATGGTTGCGACTCCGCGCTGGCGGTGGCGAGTTCCATTGTGTCCGAATTGTGCAATTCACTGGTGCGTTCAAATTCGGCCGCGTAGCCTAAGGCACGTCCCAAGTCGAAACCGCCGAACGAAGCGCTAAGCTGATGATGGCTGCCCTCGCCGGTCACGGCGCTGCGCGCCTGGCGCAAATCCGCGGCCATCTCGCGTGCGTGCTGGTAACGGTTTTCGACCGATTTGGCGAGCGCCTTGGCAACGATGAGGTTGACGATTTCCGGAAGTTCGCGATTGAGCGTGCGCGGCGACGGTGGATTAAAGTTCATCGTCTGGTACATCACGCCATGGACATTGTCAGCAACGAACGGCGATGCGCCGGTGACCATCTCGTATAAGACCACGCCCAAAGAAAATATGTCCGACTGTGAATCCGCCCGTTTTCCGGACACCTGCTCGGGCGACATGTACTTGGGCGAACCGAGAATCATCCCGGTCATGGTTTTGACGTCGTTATCGCGCAGCCGTGCAATTCCGAAGTCGGTGATCTTCACCGCGCCATCGTTCAGCACCATGATGTTGGCCGGCTTGACGTCGCGATGCACGACTTCATGTTCATGCGCGAACTGCAATCCATCCGCGACTTGCGCCGCGATGTCGAGCGCTTTCGCGATCGGAATCGGCGTGCGCGCCATGAGAAAAGAGCGCAGTTCGCGGCCCTCCAAGTATTCCATCGCCATGTAGGCGAGCCGTTCCGCCCGTCCTACGTCGAAGACGATCACGATGTTCGGGTGCGACAGTTGTCCGGCGGCCTTGGCTTCCTGGTAGAAACGCGCTTCGTACTCGGCGATATCTTCGTTGGCGAGCGTCAGATTGATGGTCTTGATCGCCACGGTACGATCGAGAATAGGATCACGCGCCTTATATACCGTGCCCATCGCGCCTTGGCCGATTTCTCCGACCAACTCGTAACGGCCCAGATGCGTCAGCGTGGTGGTATTCATCCGCGACACGTGCGCGCGCTAACGCGCGATCTTGGATTTGGCTGAACGAAAAACCGGCCCCCATATTGGATGGCCTGCTTCGGCTGGATCCAGCTCAAACTTAGGATTGAGCTCCAGTGCGGTATTGAATTCATCCCGGCAGCTTCCCTGCTGTCCGGAAACGCACGCTATGAAAGCAAGGTACTTATGCGCTTTCACGCGTTCGTCGCGAGAAAGCCCCTCTTCGAGCGCGAACTGGATGGTCTTCTTGGCGACGCGGTATTCGCTATCCTCGTAGCGTTGAATGCCCTCCGCCAGCATCTTGTGCCCTGGGGCTTCGACAGCATGGAGATCCTTGAAGCCGACCCCCCCCGAACATGCGCTCAGCAACATCATCACCTGCGCCCAAGCGCACACACGCCAGAGCAACTTCACGAGGCAGTCAATCCTGGTTGAATTTGTGTTTGATCCTGACCTTTTGATCGGCCTTGAGGTCCACCACTTCGGAATAGACCGGGAAGTTGGCATTGCGGATTTCGATGGTGCGTCTTCCAGGGGCTACTTCGACTTCATTCACCGGCGGGCTTACACCTTTTCGATCTCCGTCAACGTAAACTTCGCCCCATGGCGCGACTGCCAACGTGATAACCGCGGTTGATTCTAGCGGTGCCGGGAAACTGCGATCTTCAATCATCGCAGTGGTGTCATGCGGAAGTTTTGCCTCGACGCCCATCTGATCGGAGCGGGAGTCGGTCAGCGGGGGCTGATCGAGCGGCAGTGTCGCAACGGCTGAGTTTGACTGAGCGGCAGGCGCGCGCGCAGCAGGTGCTGCCGGTTCGGCTCTGCGTGCCGGGAGCTGGGTCCGTGCGTCTTGTTTCACCACCGGCGGTGGCGCGTCGTACTGCGGCGCCAGGGTGACTTGCGACAGTGACGAAAGCGCCTCGGCGCGCGCACGTGCGTCCTTCAATTCAGACGGAGACCGGCTGTAGGACTGTGCCACCGCGAAGCCCAACACCGACACCGATAACATCGCGGCGCAATACGCCAGTACCCGATTGCGCAGCGCGCTACGCAGGCCGCTGCGCAGGAGTAGACGCCACTGGATGAGTCTCGTCCTGAATCCTTCCAGCGCGGCAAAGTCCGGTGCGCGATGGCTACCGCTGCGCGTCAGGGCAATACGCGGAACACGATAGCCAACCTCGTAGATCTCATGCTCTCTTACGTGCTTGTCGGTGCGCGACCCTTGGTAATTGAATAGCTCGCCATATCCCGGTGAAATGCGCGATACCACGTCGTGATAAGAACGCGATACCAGGATCTGGCTCGGCTCTCCAAAACTCATTACCCGCTGTGCGACGTTGATGCCATCCCCGATGATATTCGGTTGGCCGTTGAGGTCTTTTACCAGGCGCACCGGACCCAAATTGATACCGATGCGGACCGGAACCGGCGGTGTGTCGCCTTCGCTGGGAGACAGACTTTCACGCAGACCCATCGCTACGTAGAGCGCGTCCTCGGGGTCGCCGAGAAAACTGATGGCAACTCCGTCACCGGTGTCCAGAATGATGCGGTCATTCGGCGAGATGTCCCCAATCGCCTGTGCCACCAGCGTATTGAACTGATCCTTGATCTGCAACTGCTCGGAGACTTGTCTCTTCGAATACTCGATGATGTCGAGAAACAGCACGCTGCAGATGAACGTTCTATTGGCCCGATCAAGGACCATTTGCGGCTGTGATGCACGAAGGGATTTCAATCCGGGAATTCCTGTCGAGCTTACGATGTAAAAGGGCATGAAATTTTAGCACCTAAAGGGCGGTCTCGCATCACCTGATTGATACAATCGATTGCATTCTTAAAAGATGGCGCTGACACGCGCATCTCGGCCGCAGGCTGCAATCGCTCTTGCATTCCCATGCAAGTCGCAGGCCGGGAAGCTGGATTGCGCAAGGGAGGTGCGTGCATCGCCTGCCTGCCCATCCGATGAAACGGGCGCATGAGTGTTCGGAGCTTCGACAACGCGCGCCGATTGAGTCGATCACCGACAGTATCCGGCGATCGGTTTTGTATTTTTGCCGCGGAACAAGCGAATCAATAACTTCGTTAAGCGTTTGCCGGGACAGGCCGGCGAGCGTCGCGTCCTCGTGAAGTGTCGTCATGTGGCGTCAGGCTTTGCGCGATGTGGCGTTGTGATCAATGCCAGTTGAGGAAATCTGCTCATTTATCGGCTGCTCAATCCGCACTCTGGAGGAGAAGTTGACGTTGAAAACCTGACGTGCGGCCAGCTTGAGTGGCAGGGCGTCTTTATAGATCAATACGAGCGCGGCTGTGTCGTTAACGCGGACGGGAGTGCAGCGGCGCGCTTTGTGCACCATGCGAGCGTCATGGTGCTTTGCAGTAGAATCCGGGCTGATTTGAAGAGAGGGTCATTCCATGAAAGTACTCGTCCCGGTCAAGCGGGTCGTTGATTACAACGTCAAAGTGCGCGTGAAAGCGGACGGCAGCGGCGTGGACATCGCCAATGTGAAGATGTCGATGAATCCGTTCGACGAAATCGCCGTGGAAGAGGCGATACGCTTAAAAGAATCGGGCGTGGTCACTGAAATTGTCGCGGTTTCCGTGGGGCCGACTCAGTGCCAGGAAACCTTGCGCACAGCGATGGCGATCGGAGCAGACCGCGCAATTTTGGTAGAGACGGCGCTGGAAACTCAACCACTTGGTGTGGCTAAAGCGCTCAAGGCGATCGTCGACAAAGAGCAACCTCGCCTGGTCATCATGGGGAAGCAGGCGATCGACGACGATTCGAATCAGACCGGGCAAATGCTCGCGGCGTTGCTGGGCTGGTCGCAGGCGACTTTTGCGTCCAAAGTGACGCTCAACGAAGACCGCGCCGAAGTAACGCGCGAGGTAGACGGTGGGCTGGAAACCATCTCGATCAAGCTACCCGCGGTCATCACCACCGACTTGCGACTGAACGAGCCGCGCTATGTGACTCTGCCGAATATCATGAAAGCCAAGAAGAAACCACTGGAGCTCCTGACGCCGGATTCGCTTGGCGCCGATTTGGTGCCGCGCCTGAAGACACTGAAGGTGCAAGAACCGGCCAAACGCAGTACCGGGAAGCAGGTCGCGAGCGTCGCCGAGCTGGTCGAAAAACTCAAGAACGAAGCGAAGGTGATTTGATGGCGATCCTGGTCATCGCGGAACACGATAACGGTTCGATCAAACCCGCGACATTGAATACCGTCGCGGCCGCGCGCCAACTGTGTTCGAAATTACCCGGCGCGGAATTGCACCTGTTGATCGCCGGCCATCAATGTTCCGGCGCGGCGCAGGGCGCGGCAAAGATCGACGGTGTGAGCAAGGTGCTGCACGTCGAGGCAGCGCACTATCAATACGGACTGGCAGAAAGCTTGGCCGCTCTGGTGGCGCAGCTCGGCGCGGCCTACTCACATTTGCTTGCTCCGGCGACCAGCTTCGGCAAAAATCTGATGCCGCGCGTGGCGGCCTCGCTGGATGTCGCGCAAGTGTCGGACATTGTCTCGATTGATTCACCGGATACCTTTGTGCGCCCAATTTATGCGGGCAATGCGCTGGCGACGGTGCAGTCCAGCGACAAGATCAAAATCATCACGGTGCGTAGCACCGGCTTTGATGCGGCACCGGCGTCGGGCGGAAGCGCCACAGTGGAGACGGTTGCCGCGTTGGCGGACGCAGGCCTTGCCACCCTGCTGCGCCAGGAGCTCACCAAGTCAGAGCGGCCGGAACTCACGGCGGCGCGGGTGATTGTGTCGGGCGGCCGCGGTATGGGCAATGGCGAAAACTTCAAGCTGCTGGAAGCGCTCGCCGATAAGCTGGGTGCGGCGGTCGGGGCCTCGCGCGCCGCCGTCGATTCGGGGTTTGTGCCGAACGACTATCAGGTTGGCCAGACCGGAAAAATCGTTGCGCCCGAGTTGTACATCGCGGTGGGGATATCCGGTGCGATCCAGCATCTGGCGGGAATGAAGGACAGCAAGGTCATCGTTGCGATCAACAAGGATGCGGAGGCGCCGATTTTCCAGGTGGCCGATTACTGGCTGGTCGCTGATCTGTTCCAAGTAGTACCGGAGTTAACCGGCGCGTTATAGACGGTTGCCGCGATCACAGCCGTCTGACCAACTATCCAAGGAGTTTTTCTATGTCGACCTACGCCGCCCCGATTCGCGATATGCAGTTCGTTGTGAAAGAGCTGATTGGTCTGGACGATATTGCGCGCCTGCCAGGTTGTGGCGAGGTGACGGCGGATTTGCTCGACGCCGTGCTGGAAGAGGCCGGAAAATTTGCCACCGGAGTGCTCGATCCGCTCAACCGAACCGGCGACGAAGTGGGCTGTGCGCTGGTCGACGGCGTGGTGACCAGTGTGCCGGGTTTCAAGCAAGCATTTCGCCAATTTTCCGAGGGTGGCTGGGTCGGTCTCGCCAACGATCCGCAATGGGGTGGTCAGGGATTGCCGCATATCGTGTCCGGCCTCACCTCCGAGATGTGGAACTCGGCCAACATGGCGTTCGCGTTGTGCCCGATGCTCACCGCCGGCGCGGTGCTCGCGCTGGCGCGCCACGGTACGCCGGAGCAGCAGACGACGTACCTGCCAAATTTAGTGTCCGGCAAATGGACCGGCACCATGAATCTGACCGAACCGCAGGCCGGCTCGGATCTCTCGGCGGTGCGCTCCAAAGCGACGCCGCAAGGCGACCACTACTTGGTGCAGGGAACCAAGATTTTCATCACCTGGGGTGAGCATGACATGGCGGAAAACGTCGTACACATGGTCCTCGCGCGCACGCCGGATGCGCCAGAGGGAGTGAAAGGCATCTCGCTGTTTATCGTGCCCAAGTTCCTGGTCGGCAACGACGGCAGTCTGGGAAAAAGAAACGATCTGAAATGCGTGTCGATTGAGCACAAACTCGGTATTCATGGCAGCCCCACCTGTGTGATGAGCTATGGTGATCAAGGTGGTGCGGTGGCTTATTTGGTAGGCCAGGAAAATCGGGGCCTGGAGTACATGTTCACCATGATGAACTTCGCGCGCCTGGAAGTCGGGAACGAAGGTGTGGCCATCGCCGAGCGTGCCTATCAGCATGCGCTGGCCTACGCCAAGGAGCGTGTGCAAGGCAAAGACGCCGCGACCAAGAGCGGGGCGCGCGTCGCGATCATTCAGCATCCCGACGTGCGTCGCATGCTGATGAGCATGAAATCGCAAGTGGAAGCGATGCGCGCGCTGTCGTCTTTGGCGTCGGCGAGCCTGGATAGGGCGTTGCTGCATACGGACCAGACGGAGCGTGCGAAGTTTCAGTCGCAATTCGATTTGCTGACACCGGTAGTGAAAGGATGGTGCACGGAGCAGTGCATTGAGGTAGCGTCGACGGGTGTGCAGATCCACGGCGGCATGGGCTATATCGAAGAAGCCGGCGCCGCGCAATACTTGCGCGATGCGCGTATCACCACCATTTATGAGGGCACCACCGGAATCCAGGCCAACGACCTTGCGGGTCGCAAGCTCGCGTACGAGAAAGGCGTGACTGCCAAGCGGTTCATCGAGGAAATGCGTGGCCTCGACGAACAATTGGCGCGCGCGACGCATCCGGCATTGCGGTCTATCTGTCGTGAACTGAACAACGGGATTGCGGCATTGACCGAGGCAACCGATTGGCTGCTGACGGCCTTTCAAAGCGACCCGCGTACGGCGATGGCGGGGGCGGTTCCGTATTTGAAACTTTTTGGAACGGTTACCGGCGGCTGGTTGCTCGCGCGTTCCGCCCTTGTCGCGAAAGCGCGCCTCGACGAAGGTTCCAAAGAATATGACTTCTATCGCGGCAAGATTGCCTCTGCACGTTTCTTCGCCGAGCACCAGTTGCCTCTCGCGCATGCGTTGAAGTCAGAGATCGTCTGCGGCGCTGACAGCACATTGGCGCTCGAAGCACATCAGTTCTGATCATGCCATTCGCTCGTTTGAATGCGCACTAAGACGCATCGTCGAAACTTGAGCGCTGCACTTTCATTGTTTTTCCTCAAGAGCGCTTGTGCTCACGCCGATAGCTGCGTGACAAGGCTGTCTCGCCGTCAACGCAATGGAGCGCAATCAAGCCCATTGCACGAGCGCCTCAACGATTGACAGACGCACTTAGTACGCGGATGATCCAAACAACTGTTTGGGCTGCGGTTCGGTGCGACTGCCTTTGGGAGAAACGAAGGTCTACCATGAATCAGTCCACACGTAATGCAGCGGAAACTCGGGCGCGTATTCTTGGAGCAGCGGAAGCGCTGTTCATGGAGCGCGGATTTGCGGCAACGTCGCTGCGTATGATCACCGCGCAAGCCAAAGTGAATTTGGCGGCGGTGAATTATCACTTCGGATCCAAGGAGTCCCTGATTCGCGAAGTGTTCGATCGACGACTGGCGCCGCTTAATCGAGCGCGTATCCAGTACCTCGACCGCTTGGAGATGGCAGTGGCTGATCGCACGTTGACAGTGGAGCGCATTATCGAGGCGATTGTGATGCCGGCGCTGGACATGAGCCGCGACACACTCGCCGGCGGTGCCGGATCGTTGCGTCTGTTGGGGCGGGCTTATTCCGAGCCGGCCGATAGCATGCGCGAATTTCTGCCGCTGCATTACCGTGAAGTGGCGGTGCGCTTTAAGGACGCATTTGCGCGCGCCTTGCCGCAAGTTCCGGAAACGGAGTTGGTATGGCGCATGCATTTTCTGTTTGGCGCCATTGCTTACGCGATGGTCGGGAATGATTCTTTGCAATTGGTAGGGTCGAGCAAAATCGAAACCGCGGCGGACGCCGAAGCCATCGTGCAACGTCTAATTCCATTTCTCACCACGGCGATGTCCGCGCCTTTGCCGAAACTGAGTGAAACTGAATCGGTGCGCGTTGTGCCGCCGCGGCCCATTGACGGAATGACCGATCGCCGAGCTGCCTAGGCGATTCGTCGTCATGGTGTTGGCGCGCAGTACAGCCGAATCGAAGTAACAGGAGGACAACATCATGACAAACACGCTATGGATCGCTGGCGGCCTTGCGCTGCTGTGGTGGTTGGCATACGCACGCGCCTCGTTCTGGTTGTGGGCTGGTTCGCTGGCAATTTATCTGGGCGCGGTGTCCGCTTGGTCAGGCATCGGGAGTGAGGCGCGCGCTATCCTGTGGATCGTCTTCGGCATTGTTTCCGTCCTGCTGCTTGTTCCGGTGCTGCGTCGTGGTCTGTTAAGCGATCCGTTACTGGGATGGTTTCGCAAGGTTTTACCTCAGGTATCGCAAACCGAGCAGGAGGCGCTTGACGCAGGCTCGGTGTGGTGGGATGGAGAATTGTTCAGCGGCCGTCCGAACTGGAACCGGCTGTTGGGTTTTCCGCAACCCAGTCTGGCCGCGGATGAACAGGCTTTTCTTGACGGACCGGTGGAAGAATTGTGCCGGATGTGCGACGACTGGCAGATATC
>JAYUZG010000051.1:0-3463 GCA_043751985.1 Betaproteobacteria bacterium | reverse complement strand
GGCCTTGGCCGTTTCGGTAGCGGCAGGATTGGCCAGCGGCGTCGCTCAAGGAGCGGGATTCGCCTTGATCGAGCAAAGCGCGAGTGGAATGGGCAATGCCTTCGCGGGTGCCGCAGCGACGGCGGAAGACGCGAGCACGATTTTTTTTAATCCGGCGGGATTGGCGAAGCTGAAAGGGAGCCAGTTTGCGGCGAGCGCGCATTATATTTCTCCCAAGATAGATTTTTCAGATAACGGGAGTTCCAGGGCACCCACAATTGCGGCTTACTCGTTGGGCGGCAACGGAGGCAATGCGGGTTCCGCGGTGCTTGTACCCAATGGTTATTATTCAATGGCGCTCAACGATCAGTGGACGATGGGAGTGGGCGTCAATGCACCGTTTGGATTTAAGACCGAATACGACTCTACCTGGATTGGGCGATTCCAGGGGATCAAGTCCGACATCAAATCGGTCAATATTAATCCTTCGGTTGCGGTCAATATAAGTGACGCGCTATCCATAGGCTTCGGAGTGAGCTACCAGCGCCTCGAAGCAGAACTGACGCGAAAAGCCGCCACTGGATTTGCCGGAGTCGAATTCAATTCAGCATTGACTGCCGACGATACGGCGTGGGGTTATGACTTCGGAGTGCTGGCCCGAGCCGGAGAGAACACGCGAATCGGCGTGAGTTATCGATCGAAACTGCGGTATCGCCTGGAAGGTTCCGTTACGGTTACGTCCCCGGTCGGCGGGATGCCGGCTGCTGTCGCAGCGTCGCGGTCTGGGCCATCCACAGCGGACGTAATCATGCCGGAATCATTGTCGCTGAGCGTCGCTCATTCAATTTCAGAGCGAACACAGCTTGTCGCAGACATCACTCGAACGCGTTGGAGCGAAATACAGAGTATCTATATTGTCAGCTCCACAACCGGCGCGGTGCGCGACACGCTGGCACTAAACTTCAAAGACGCTTATCGATATTCAATCGGCGTCAATCACAAATGTACAGATCGTTTCACCGCGAAGGTCGGGCTTGCGTTGGATACGTCGCCAGTTGAGGACGCAGATCGAACGGTTAATCTCCCCGACAACGATAGAACATGGTTTGCGCTAGGAGGTAAGTGGAGTCTGTCCGAATCCGCAGCGATAGATCTCGGATATGCGCACCTCTTTGTGAAAAATGCGCCGATTGATTTTACGCGCGGAAGCGCGGTTTCGAGTGGCCGTGTCGCCGGAGATTACTCGGGAAAAATCGACATCTTGAGTTTTCAGTTTACTAAGAGCTTTTGATCCTCGTCGGCGGCCGGCGTCCGCGCGGGCCTGCCCGACTTCGAAGGTCAAGTCGCCGGCATTCCAGTCGTTATCTAAGCACTTCTCGCGTAAGGAACGATTATGACGAGTGCAGCTCCGCTGAAAGTCCGCCGCGTCGCCGTGTTGGGCGCCGGTGTCATGGGCGCGCAGATCGCCGCTCATTTGGTGAATGCCAACGTCGAGGCGGTGCTGTTCGATCTGGCGGCCAAGGACGGTGATCCCAATGGCATTGCGCGCAAGGGCATCGATGGGCTGAAAAAGCTGGAGCCCAGTCCGCTGTCGGTTGCGTCGAAAGCAGATTACATCACCGCGGCGAACTACGATCAGCATCTCGACTTGCTACAGGATTGCGACGTAGTGATCGAGGCGATCTCCGAGCGCATGGACTGGAAGAAGACGTTGTACGAGAAGATCGCGCCGCATCTCGGCGAGCACACGATTGTCGCGAGCAACACCTCGGGGCTATCGATCAATGCCTTGGCCGAGGCCTGCCCGGCGAGCGTGCGCAGCCGTTTTTGCGGCGTGCATTTCTTCAATCCGCCGCGCTATATGCACTTAGTGGAGCTGATCGCGTGCAACGGAACTGCGCCGCAGATTCTCGATCGGCTCGAAGAGTTTCTGGTCACCACGCTCGGCAAAGGTGTGATTCGCGCCAAGGACACGCCCAACTTCATCGCCAATCGCGTGGGTGTGTTTTCGATTCTCGCGACTTTTCATCACACGCAAGAATTCAATCTGAGTTTCGATGAAGTAGACGCGCTCACCGGCCCCTTGATCGGGCGGCCCAAGAGCGCAACCTATAGAACTGCCGATGTGGTAGGCCTCGACACGCTGACGCATGTGATCAACACCATGCGCGATACGTTGCCGCAGGATCCCTGGCACGCGTACTACGCGGCACCGCAATGGCTGCAAAAATTGTTGGATCAGAAAGCGTTCGGGCAGAAGTCCGGCAAAGGCGTGTACCAAAAAATTGGCAAGGAAATTCAAGTCCTCGACCGATTGAGTGGCAATTACCAGGCGGGTGGGCGAGAAGCAAATGAGGAAGTCGCCGCCATTCTGAAAAACAAGAATGTCGCGGAGCGCTTCGCGCAGTTGCGCGCCAGCTCGCATCCGCACGCGCAATTCATGTGGGCCGTGCTGCGCGACATGTTGCACTACTGCGCGGTTCATCTGGAGTCGATCGCCGACAACGCGCGCGATCTTGATCTCGCGATTCGCTGGGGCTTCGGCTGGAACCAAGGCCCATTCGAAATTTGGCAATCGGCGGGTTGGGCGGATGTCGCGCGCTGGATTACACAGGACATCGCCGCCGGCACGACCATGGCGAACGCGCCGTTGCCCGCGTGGGTGACGGAAAGCGGTCGCACCGGAGTGCATACGCCCGGCGGATCGCTCAGCCCGGCAAGCCGCATCAGTAAACCGCGCTCGGCTTTGCCGGTCTATCGGCGGCAGCCGTTCCCCGATCGCGTGCTGGGAGAGTCGGCGCAATATGGCACGCCGGTGTTCGAGACCGATGCCGTGCGGATGTGGAGCACGGGCGACGACGTCGCCGTGCTGAGCTTCAAGAGCAAGATGCATTCGATCGGCGAGGACGTGCTCGACGGGGTGATGCAGGCGATCGACGAAGCCGAGCGCAAGTTCAAGGGTCTGGTGATCTGGCAAACCGAACCGCCATTTTCAGTCGGAGCTAATCTGTCGGGCGGTGGAACGAAAAAATCCGACGCGAAGCCATCGGTCTTCGGCTCGATGATGAAGAAATTCAAACGCGAGGCGGAGTCGGCAATTCTCAAGGCCGCTTACAAATTGAATGTCGCCGACTCGCTGATGGCGGGGCGGCTGGAAAAAGTAGAGCAAGTCGTGGCACAGTTCCAGGCCACCTCACAGGCCTTGCGCTATTCGATGATTCCCGTGGTCGCGGCAGTGGATGGTATGGCGTTGGGCGGTGGATGCGAGTTCGTGATGCACTCCGACAGAGCAGTCGCAACTCTTGAGAGTTACATTGGCCTGGTCGAAGTCGGAGTCGGCTTGTTGCCCGCGGGTGGGGGCTGCAAGGAGTTTGCGCTGCGCGCCGCGCAGGACGCCAAAGGCGGTGAGTTGTTTCCTTTCCTGCGCAATTATTTTCAGAATATCGCGATGGCCCAAGTGGGCAAGAGCGCGGAGCATGCGCGC
>JAYUZG010000050.1:0-10030 GCA_043751985.1 Betaproteobacteria bacterium | reverse complement strand
CGAGGCGCAGCTCGCAATCATTCAGCAATTACCTCGCCTGGTTCGTTCATTCTTCCGTGCCCCATCTGTCGCCTATATTAGCGACTGCTGAGTAATTTGTACTTTCTACCCGGATTAGGCGTTTGTCAACTCTCGCCTAAACGCAAGTGTTTGCCTGCGCGTGTGCTTGCAGGACGTGCTTCCAATGTGATCAGCTCGCTCAAGGCGCGCAATTGCGGCGCGGTGGGATAGCCCGCGTATAGAGCAATTGATAGCAGTAAATTTTCGCGGCCAGTCGACGGCTAGACGATACATGCAAGTACCAACAGCAGCACCGCGCTGCCGATCGCGAGCCACTTGAAAATCGAGTAAGCGGCGCGCAAATTCTGGTTGGCTTTTTTGACGATTTCGAAATCCCGCACGAACACCGTTTCGCAGGCGCCGTTTCCGGTGTCGTCACGCACCGTGCTGGTACCACGCTGGAAGCCGTTTCCCGTGTTGGCGTAGCTTGCAAGCGTTCCGGAAAAGTGGACGTGATCGCCAGGCTCGGCGCTCATAATGGCGCGCAGGATGCGTGGCTGGTCCGAGAGCAGGTGATTGTTGGACAGCTCGCGCATCGCGAATCGTTCGCCTACTTCGGGGTTGTCCCAGTGAACCCAGCAGGTCCAGTCGTCATGGTCGAAGCGAAGCTCGCGATACACACCTCCGCGCACGTTGTCTCCCCAGACGACGCACAAGTCGCGCACGTTCAGGAAATCCTTCCAGTCCTGGTGATGCCAGATGTCGAAAAACGAATCAGCGTTGTGGTAGCTGACGACGATACCCTCCAGATCATAATCAAATACGGGAGCAATTTGGTAGGTCTGTCCGCCCGCCTGTGCGGTAAACGGCCGCGTTCCGGTGGCAGATTGCGCGGGGTCATTCAGCCGGGAGACATCGTAAAACTCCGGTTCAGGAAAAGTATCTTTGCGCAACCAGAGCGCGAACCATGCGGCCAGCGACAAATAGAAAATCCATTTCAACGACTTGAATAGACTTGGACCCATGTTGCCTTATACGTATGGAAAGACGCGCTTCGCTCCAACTGCGCCACGGTTATTCGGTGACGGCAACTGCGGTTATTCGGTGACGGCAACTGCAAATTTGCGAACGAATTCACTGCTGAACTTCATGCAGCGTTCCGTTCGCGACTACCCACGCACACCGCACGGTCTTGCCGGGTGACAGATGCTCGATCGCGCGGCGATACGCGTCAAGTTGAATTTTGTGCGCGGCGCCGGCGGCTTGGTCGAATTCCGCGGTCTCACCGGTCTTGTAGTCGAGCACCCAGACCTCGTCGGCGAACTCCACCACGCGGTCGATTCGTTTCAGCTCTCCATCGACCAGGACCGGCAGCTCATTGCTGGCACGCAGGTAGTCTGCCGGGTTGAAAAATCGGCGCAGCGCGGCTGCCGCGAGAATAGCGCGCGCACTCTTCAGTATTTCTTGAAATTGCGCTTCGTCGCAGGCCGATAGATCACGCAACCAAGCCTCATCGGTGACTGACGCGGGCGGTGCCATGAACTGCAACAAGCGATGGACTTGCTCGCCGCGCCGGGTCTGCGCGGATGAAAAGCGCGTGGCGCGTTCTCCGACACGCGGAGGCGGCGCTTGCTCAATAGCGCCGGGCGCCGGCGCTGGTTTTTTCGCTCCGCCATTTGGCACTTCAGGCGAAACTACGAGCAAGCGCAAATCGTCGCCGATCACGCCTCCGTTGTCGTCGCAATCGAGCGCGGCACAGATGCGTGCATACCAAGATGGCGTGGCAGTCGTTTTCTTGCGCTCCGATCCGCTCACCATCAGCGCTTGTCCCGCGCGGGTCATGGCGACGTAGAGCGCGTTCAATTCTTCGCGTTCACTTTGCAATGCTTCGTGCTGGAACCGATTCTGCCGCGCGGCTCCGCGATCTTCTTTCTTTCCGTAGACTGAAAAATGCGTGGGCCGCGGCTCTCCCGGCGGCCAGTCGAGCAACACATCGAAGCCGCGATCGCGCTGGTCCGCGGCGTGCGCATCGATGATGAACACAATCGGCGCTTCCAGACCCTTGGCGCCATGAACGGTGAGGATACGTACGGCATCGCCCGCTTCGCCCAACGCGCCTTCGTCCGGCGCTTCTTGCGCTGCGCCTTTGCGCATGTTCGCCAATTCATCCAAGAAGCGCGGCAAACTCGGGTAACGTCCGGCATCGAGCGCAAGCGCCAACTCGAGGAAGGCCGTCAAATTCGCCGACACCGAGGCGCGCATTGCATCCGCGACACTGACCCGGTAGCGCGCGATCACATCCGCGCTAAAGTAAACGCGGTCGAGCAGGTCGTGCACCGGCAATCGGTCAGTCATAGCGAGCCATTGTCCGAGCAAGACATGCGCGCGACTGAGCGCGGGCGGTGCGGCGCCCGCCTCAACCAACGCCGTGAGCCGCGACCACCAGCTTGGCTCCTCACGTCCCGCCAGCAACAGAAGCTCGGCATCGCTGCACGAGAAAATCGGCGAGCGCAAGGCATTGGCGAGATGCAGATCGGCGAACGGCGCCGTTAGAAAGCGCAGCAGCGCGACGAGGTCCGCGATTTCCAGCGTTTCCAGCAGACCGCCCTTGCGCGACGAGAGATAAGGAATGCGCGCGGCACGCAGCGCCTGCTCATACGTTGCGAGATGCGTGCGCGTGCGCGCGAGCAGCAGAATGTCGCCGTAATTTGCGCGCCGGTGAATCCGTGCTCCTGGTTGTTTATCCTCAAGCGCCCAGGCGTTCACCATCTCCTGGATTTTCGCGGCGATTTGCTGCGCTTCGTGTTCACGCGCCACGGTCTCATTTTCGGTTCGCGGTTGGTGCAGCGGATTGCGCAGCACGCTGCGCGCCGGTGCGGCAGCGACCGCGCGCGCCAGCGGCAGCGCTTCCACTCTCCCGGTCAAGGCGGGATCATGCGCAACATGTGCCACGTATCCGTGCATCGGATCTTGGAACACACGATTCACCACATTCAGCAAGACCGTGCCGCTGCGGCGGGAAATATTCAGCGCGATGCGCGTGGCGCTATGGTGTTGGACAAAATAGCCAGCCGCTTGCTCGAACAAGCGCGATTCGGCACGGCGAAAACGGTAGATCGACTGCTTGGGGTCTCCCACCAGGAATACGCGCGGGCCGCTCCCGGCGTCGATCGCGGCCCTGAGCCAGGATTCGAGAATCTGCCATTGCAATGGATTCGCATCCTGAAATTCATCCAGCAAGATGTGCCGGTAGCGCGCGTCCAGTTTGTACTGCAGGTACTCCGCGTGCTCGGAGTCACGCAACAGTTTCCACGCGTCCCACTCGACGTCGGTGAAGTCCAGCCCGTTGCGCTTGGCCTTGATCCGCTGATAGCACTCGATCAGCGCGGTACCGCAACGCATCGCCGCCGCGTTGAAATGCCAGACGCGCTGATCGGTCTCTTGCTCTCGTACCTCGATGAGGCGCGTTGCCACGGCATCGAGCTGCGCCGCGGCGTTCAGCTTTTGCGCTGCTTTTTGATGATTTTTGTTGGGACGCGCGCCGCCATCGGTGAGCAAGGCCTTCACCATGCAATCGAATCTCTCCGATGTTGGAAGATCGAGTGCTTGCTCCAAGGAACTCGCCAGCCGCTGATTGGCTTCGCTGCCGCGAGCGAAAGCGGCGGCCACGGCGCGCACTTGATCGCTGAATTGCGCATGCGCGAACAGCTCCGCGCGCAAATCCGTGTCCGGGTCGATATTGAGCTCTGACCTTAGCGCGCTCAGCGCGTAGGTGACCGGGTCGGTCTGGTTCTCGGTATACGCGCTCCACTCGGCGCGGCGCGCCAAAAAAGCCATGAGCAGTTGTTTGGTGTTGCTGAGTCCGGTGTCGCCAAATAAGTGGTCAAGCGCGCCGCTCAGCGCGCGCTCGGCGTCAGTACCCGAAGCGAAGCCGCGCCACGCTTCTTCAAGCAGCGGTGAAGTTTTTTCGATCAAGGTCGCATTCGCTGCCGCGCCGGCATTCAGTGGCGCGCGCCGCAATACTTCCAGAAACCAGCCGTGAAAAGTGTTGATGGTCATGGCGGGCTGGGCTTCGAGAAACTTTTCCAGCAACTGGCGCGACGGCGACAGGAATGCTTCCGCCTGTTCAGGCGCCACTCCGCGTTGTGCCAGAAAGCGGCGCACGCTTGCATCGTCCGCCAGCGCGAGCACGCGCAACCATTCGCGCAGCCGCGATGCCATTTCGTTGGCTGCTTTGCGAGTGTAGGTAATCGCAAGAATTTCACCCGGCGCAACACCGGCGAGTAACAGCCGCACGATGCGCGACACCAGCAGCCAGGTCTTGCCGGAGCCGGCACACGCCTCCACCACTACGTTGCGGGTGGGATCGAGCGCGGCCGCGATGGCATCCATCTGGATGGCGCTCACGTAGTCAGCCTGGTCGATCGGCACGTGGCCATATCCGTGCTCCGCGTCACGTCCAATAATCCTTGCGGCACAGTCCATGCATTTCACACACGTTGCAACTGCGTTCATCGCCGTTGGCAATCAGACCCGCGCCGTCGCGCAGTTGCGAAAAAATCTCGGCTAAGCGCAACGCACTGTCGCGCGCCAAAACATCAAGATCGCCGGGTAAGCGTACTTCGGCGGGGGCGTCCCGATCCAGACTGACAAATAGCGCCTCGGTGACGGCGTCCTCCAGCAAAGCGTAGCTGGAAAGTTGCACGTTTTCGCCCGGCTCCGTCAGTTGCTGGCGCAGCCGCTGACGATCCGCGGTCTTGTAATCGATCACGCTACGCTGTTCCTCTCGCCGATCGATGCGGTCGAGGCGCCCGGCCAGCAGCACAGGTGGCGGCGCGCCAAGAGGAATCGCCACTTCGCGCTTCACTTCCCCGTCGACGAACAACCAACCTTGCCGTTCGCGCTGCATTTGCCAGTCCACGTAGAGCGGAATGATTTTCTGCCAGCGCAACAACCATCCGCGCGCCAGAGCGTCGTCGCGAGTCGATTGCGCGAACATCTGCTGGCTCAAGCGTGCGAGCTCGGCGATCAACGCAGCAGGCTCTTCTTGTGATGCAACCGGGTGAGCACGATGGAAGGCAAGCAGGATGGCATGGAGAAATTCGCCGTAGTCGCGCTTCTCCAGTTCTTCGCGCACCTCATCCAATTCTCCCAACCCGAGCACGTGGCGGGCGAAAAACTGATAGGGGCAGGTCATTAAGCTGGCGTAGCCGCTCACCGAAATTCGCGCCGGAAGACTCGCGGCGGCCGCGGGCGCCGGCGTCACTGTCAGGGTATGCGTGATCGCCGAGCGCGGCGCCGGCTGCGCAGCGGCGAGGCGATCGGACAGCGTCGCATCGATCAGACTTTGCTCCGCACCCCAGGCATGCGCGCAAAAAGCCAGCAGTAACTCCACCCACGGGCTGGCCAGCGTCGTTTCGCCCTGCCGCGACGCCTGCCAGGTGATGAGTGTCGCGCCACTGCGCGCGAGCAAATGCACCAGGTCCTGTTTTTGTCTAAGCAACCCTTGCTGCTTGACGGGCAATCCGAGTTCGGCACGCACCGCTTCATTGAAAAACAAACCGGCCTTGGCGGCGCCCGGCAGGTGGGTCGCATCGCAGCCCAGCATCACCACCGCATCGAATTCGCGCAACCGCGTCGCGGCCAAGTGCGTGATCCGCACCGGACTCGTCACGCTGCGATCCAAAAACATTTCGCGTTCCAGCCAACCGTCTAACCACTGCCGCCATTCGGTCAGGCTCATCTTGGCGGCTTCGCCCGCGACCTCCGCATCGAGCCGGCCGAGCAGATCCAGCAGTTGCGTGCCGGCACCGTCGAGCCGCAGCGCTTCGGCTACGCCCAAGGCTTGCAAGGCCCGGCTCAAGCGATCGAGCCAGACCGGTATCGTTGCGCCGCGGCCGGAGAAAAACTTGGCAACGACGCGCAACCGCTCCAGCGCTAAGCGCACCTCGGATGAGGCCATGCCGGCGTACTGTTCCAGGCCGGACACGATACTGTGTGTGCGGCCAAACTGTTCGATCTGCTGGACCATGCTTTTGCGCGCGGACGCGTCCCAATCGCCGAACACGAACGGCGACTTCAGCAGATCCAGCAAGTCCCGATAGTGGAAATTACCCGTGACGCAATCGAGCAGGCGCATCAGCACCGTGGAGGCCGACACCGTGGACAGAGTCCACCCTGTTTCGTCTTCAACCAGCACCTGTTCGCGCTCCAACAACGCGCGCACGCGCCGCGCCACCACCCGGTCCTGCGCCACCAGTGCAATGCTGCGCCGGCCTTGGATGAGCCAGCGCCGCACCGTGTACGTCACTGCCTCGGCTTCTTGCTCTAGCGTCGTCGCAGGAAACAGCCGCAGGCAGGACACCAGCGGATGCGCAAGCGCTGACCATCGGTTCGCACGCTCGCGCAGACTGACTGCGGAATCGTGCAGCCACAACTCGGTCAAGGCGCGCGAAGCCGGCGACGCCTGCGGGCAGCGCGTGTCTGCCTCGATCAGACAAACTGGGGCGTGGCGAGAATAATTTTCAAAAAACTCTGCTTCGGCCGGGGTCATCTCATCCGGATCGACCGCGTACAACGGCCCGGGCGGCGAACGTGCAATCGTCGAGAGCTGCAGGTGATAGCGCGCGCTGCGATCGGCAGCCTCGTCAGCGGCCGACAGAGCGCGCCACATTTCGAATACCACCCGTGCTTCGAATCGCAAGGGCGCGCCCGCTTGCGCTCGATAGGCTTGCGCGAGGCGCTGACTGAACTCTTCGACGCTCGCGGCGAGCGTGACGCGATGCAAGGACAATTCATCGGCGAGTTCGCGCAGCTCACGCGCCACGCTCCATAAATCGGCGCCGGCAAACCATCCCTGTTGTTTAAGCGCGTCGTACAAGCGCAGTTCGCGGCGCGCATCACTTAGCGCGCGGCCGGCAACCGGAGTAAGCCGCGCCCACTCGCGCAAGGTCGTGATATTGGGAAGCCGCAAGCTGGCGCCATGCGCCTCCGCCGCTAGCACGCGCGTGAACTCAGGCGCCGCGCGTAGTGACGGCAGCAGCACGGTCGCGCCGGTAAGTGCGGGATTTCCGTCAGAACCAGCGGTGCCGCGCGCCTGAATCACACGCGCCGCCGCGCGCATCAGGCCTTCCGGCGGGAAGGCCAGACGTTCAATTCCCGAAGGCAGATTGGACACGTCGGCTCCGCGCGAAGCCGTGCGCGGCACTCAGCGTTGCAAATGCTGACGCTTGGCCTTGACGTCTTTCCATTCGTCGGCATCCGCCGGCGCGTCAATTTTCTCGACGATCACCGGCCATGCTTTCGCCAGATCTGCGTTGAGTTTGATGAATTCGCGCTGCGCCTCAGGCACGTCGTCTTCGGCGTAGATCGCGTCCACCGGACACTCCGCAACGCACAAGGTGCAATCGATGCATTCGTCCGGGTCAATGACCAGAAAATTAGGGCCTTCGTGAAAACAATCCACCGGGCATACATCGACGCAATCGGTGTACTTGCATTTAATACAGGTTTCGGTGACGACGTAAGTCATTGAAGCTCTCTATGATTAACTGGATCTGAGTGCATGGAGTCGAATAGGCCACTTGGCGTGCGCAAGCCAGCTCGATAACGTCTAACGCGAACGTTATTGTGCTGGTTTAGGCGCATATTCTAGCAAAATGACCCTGGTGTTCCCGCATTCCGTACGCAGGCCTGGCCAAGTCCCGGAGGCGACCGAGCGCGCGACGACGCTGTCACCTTAAGCGGCCACCCTAAGCGGCCACCCTAAAGTGTTGCTTCCCAAATACCGATTGTTTGAACTAGACTATACGGACAGTCTGCAACTCCTCCCTCCCTGGCCTGCTCACGATTACAGCAACGGCATTTTGGTGGTAGGGTCTCGGACTACACCGTTGCGCGGCCACGCAGATCAGTCCACCGCCGCGACTCCTCAAAATAAATCAGCGAGGCATCCTCACCCATGAACCAACACATTCATCACGTCACTGACGACACTTTCGAACCCGAGGTCTTGCAAGCCGCCGTGCCCGTCCTGGTTGACTACTGGGCCGAATGGTGTGGGCCGTGCAAGATGATCGCGCCTATCCTCGACGAAATTGCCGGCGAGTATTCCGGTCGCTTGAAAATCGCAAAAATCAATATCGACGAGAATCAAGCGACACCACCGAAGTACGGTATTCGCGGCATACCCACCTTGATGATCTTCAGGAATGGCAATATTGAAGCGACCAAAGTGGGCGCGCTGTCCAAGTCTCAATTAACCGCTTTCATTGACAGCAACATATAGAGCCGATAATCTGCGTTGTCACGTCTGCCGCGGGATCGGATTCCCGAACCGCGCCGAGAGCCAGCGGGCTCTTAATTTTTATCCCGCTTGATTTTCCTCCTTCCTTCCCTTCACCTCTGTAACCCCCTCCATGCATCTTTCCGACCTGAAAAATCTCCATGTAACCGAATTGGTCGAGATGGCAAACTCGAACGAAATCGAGAACGCCAACCGGCTGCGCAAACAAGATCTCATTTTCGCCCTGCTGAAGAACCACGCCCGCAAGGGGGAGTCAATTTCCGGGGACGGCACGCTGGAGGTGCTGCCGGACGGTTTCGGTTTCCTGCGCTCTCCCGATACCTCTTACCTCGCGGGCCCGGACGACATCTACGTCAGTCCTTCTCAAATCCGCCGCTTCAATTTACACACCGGGGACACCATCGAGGGTGAAATTCGCACACCCAAGGAAGGCGAGCGCTATTTCGCGCTGGTCAAAGTGGATCGGGTCAATCTGGAAGTGCCGGAGAATGCGAAGCACAAGATATTGTTCGAAAACCTGACGCCGCTGTTTCCAACCGTTCCGCTGATCATGGAACGTGAAATAAAATCGGATGAGAATCTGACCGGGCGCATCGTGGACATCATCGCGCCGATCGGCAAAGGTCAGCGCGGCCTGCTGGTGGCGAGCCCGAAGAGCGGCAAGACCGTGATGCTGCAACATATCGCGCACTCCATCGCCGCCAATTATCCGGACGTGTACTTGATCGTATTGCTGATCGACGAACGGCCGGAGGAAGTCACTGAAATGCAGCGCTCGGTGAAAGGCGAGGTCGTCTCGTCGACTTTTGACGAACCCGCCACTCGCCACGTGCAAGTGGCCGAGATGGTGCTGGAAAAAGCCAAACGGCTGGTCGAGCATAAGAAGGACGTGGTGATTCTGCTCGACTCCATTACGCGCTTGGCGCGCGCCTACAATACTGTGGTGCCGGCGTCGGGCAAGGTTCTCACCGGCGGTGTTGACGCCAACGCGCTGCAAAAGCCCAAGCGCTTCTTTGGCGCGGCGCGCAATATCGAAGAAGGCGGTTCATTGACTTGTATCGCCACTGCGTTGATCGACACCGGTAGCCGCATGGACGACGTAATCTACGAAGAATTCAAGGGCACCGGCAACATGGAAATCCATCTGGATAGGCGCATGGCCGAGAAGCGCATCTACCCGGCGATCAACGTCAACCGCTCGGGCACGCGCAAGGAAGAATTGCTGATCAAACAGGACATCCTGCAGAGAATCTGGCTGCTGCGCAAATTGCTCTACCCGATGGACGAACTGGAAGCGATGGAATTCCTGCTCGACAAGATCAAGGCGACCAAGAACAATGCGGAGTTCTTTGACTCGATGAAGCGTTAAACGCAATATTGCGTCGCATACGCCTCGTGGCGGGTGCGGCGGCGGGAAATCGTGGTCTGTTGATTGTCCTTGGGCATGCCTGGAAGTTGATTAACAGGATGGCGCATTGTAAGACGAGCGTTCATAACCAGTAATCAGTAATATATTTTTCCCCTTTATCGCAGAAAAATGTAACGACATTTTCAATCCTATGCCGATCACGTAATTCTCGTGCGGCGATGAGGTGCGCGCCGGAAGAGGGGCCGACAAATATGCCCTGCTCGCGCGCCAAGCGGCGCATTTCGCGCACGGCTTCGTCAGAGCCGACGGTGACAACTTCATCCATGGAATCGCGATGGCGCTGAATGATGCCGGGG
>JAYUZG010000049.1:0-12230 GCA_043751985.1 Betaproteobacteria bacterium | reverse complement strand
TCCGACGATTTCGCTTGTCTTCAGGTTTATCAGCGGCTGATAGTGAACAAGAAATCTCTCCGGGTCGAATTCGCGTTGTAGACCGCCATAAATGGAATGAATATTCTTGTGCTCCGGCCGAGCAGGTATCTCGCTTGCATGAAACCCCGATCGATCCCGTTTCGCCTTGTACATTGCGGAATCGGCAGCGAAAACGAGCGCTTCGCCATCTGTACCTTCAAAGGGGAAAATTGCAATGCCGATTGAGATCCCAACTGTCAATTGCTGTCCGCCCACCGGCATGGGCTCGCGAATCATGCTGACCAGCTTTTCGGCGACCAGTTTCGCCCGCTCATTCCCACCATCAAATTCCAGCAAACCAGCGAATTCGTCACCGCCAAGCCGCGCGATGGTGTCGGATTGACGTACTGCGCTGGCCAACCGGTCGGCGACGATGCGCAATACTTCATCACCACACTGGTGACCGAGCCGGTCGTTGATCGCCTTGAAGCCATCGAGATCCATGATCAAGACCGCGAAGGGACTCCCGGTCCGCGCGTGCTCCTTCAGTTTTGCTTCCAATTTCTCATGGAACAACACCCGGTTGGGTAATGCGGTTAAGTCGTCGTACAGACTCATTCGCTGCAATTCCATCGTTTGCCGAATTAATTGCCGCTGCAGCTCCGCCTCACGAACCGCACCCTCGATCGCGCGGCGTAATGCAGTTGGAGAGAGATGATTTTTTGCCAGATAGTCCTGGACACCGTTCTTGAATGCCCGTGCGGCCACTTGCTCATCTCCCAAACCCGTCAACATGACAATCGGCGCACGCGCCTGACAAGAGGTGGCAATGAGATCGCCGAGCAGTTCCAGAGCATCGCCGGTCGGGAATCGATAATCGAGCAAGATACAGTGATACTCATCGCTACGTGATTGGCGCAGCCCCTCTTCGGCGTTGGAAACTTGCGTAAGATCAAACTCCAGACCGGATTCGGTAAGCACACGTCGAACGCTTTCCCGGTCGACCTCATCGTCATCGATGAGAAGCAAACGCAAGCGCGCGCTTTTTGCGCTGCCCTGCTCAGTCGCTCCAGTCTCTTGCTGACGCCGCAAGGCGGGATGCAGCAGAATTTTTGACGTGGCACGCAGTTGCGCATAGCCAATGTTCGGAGGCCGTTTCGCAGGGAGAACGTGTGCCATTTGTTGGGTGCTCCGATCCTGCCGATGAATTCATGTGTCACGGCAGTTCTAAATATCTTCCCCGATTTCACAAAGAGAAACTTTGAGTCCGCGTTGTTTCTTGCGCTTTCGCTTTAACCAGCCGCGAGCATCGAATACAGGTGGTGCCGGATGTGGTCAGGTATCGACGCAAAGCGACGATTCTTGAGCAAATTCAGAATGGTTTCAAACGACTGACGCGCGAGCGTGGCGGTCGGTCGTTCGAACGAGCGACCCGCATTTGGGTGTCTCGACCGACCACGTGCTGCCTCGCGAATCGCGATGCGCGACGCCGAGAAACACCGGGCCGGCGGCGAACACGTCGGCGCCAGACAGCTCGCCCGCACGCAAACATGCCGCACGACAAGGCCGCGAGTAGAGTAATGCCAAAGCGAGTCGCTGCCTTCACGCTTGAATGTGTTCTCATCCGAACAATCTCTTGAGCATCGATGGGTATGATCACTCGGCGCTGGTATTGCAGTCCGGCTCGATCACTTGCATACTTGCCGCCCAATCCGGCGGGCGCAGGCGCAGCTTACCGTCGCCGCTTCGCAGGCTCAATCATTCCACGCGGGAGAGTGTTTCATGAAATTTCTTGTCATCTGTTTCTCATCGCTCACCGCTCTTGCGTCGGCCGCGCTGGCCCACGAAGGTGAAGCACAGACGGGGCAACTCGGCAGTGTGCATTTCGAATCGACGTGCAGCGCGGCTGCGCAGCCGATCGTCGATCGCGCGGTGAACGCGTTGCACAACTTTTATTTCGGCGAAGCGACGCGTTCGTTCAATTCAATCCTGGAGCAAGACGCGAAGTGCGCCATTGCTTATTGGGGATTGGCGCTGAGTAGCATGGGCAATCTGCTGGCGAGCCCGCCTTCGGCCAAGACACTCGAAACCGCGCGCGAACATCTCAACAAAGGACTGGCTCTCGGCGCGCAGTCGCCGCGTGAGCAAGCCTATCTTGAAGCGCTGCGCGCTTTGCTTGAAGAAGGCGACTACCGGGCGCGCTCGCTTGCTTACGAGGCCGCAATGGAAACGGTCTACAAGACCTATCCCAATGACAGCGAGGCGGCGGTGTTCTATGCCTTGACGCTTAACATCACGGCTCTGCACAGTGACAAGACCTACGCCAAGCAACTGAGGGCGGCGGAGATTCTCAACCAAGTGTCCGCGCAGCAACCCGATCATCCCGGCGTATTGCATTATCTGATTCACAGTCTCGACTACCCGCCACTCGCGGCGCGTGCGTTACCGGCGGCGAAGCGTTATGCCGAGGTTGCGCCGGCCGCGCCGCATGCTCTGCATATGCCCTCGCACACTTATTCGATGCTGGGAGAATGGGAGGCGTCGATCAAGTCGAATTTGATCGCCTTGAACGCGGTGAAGGAGTCGGCAGCCAAAGGCCTCACTGCGCAACCGGCGCTGAATGGCTCCACCGCCCACTACAACGACTTCATGATTTACGCGCATCTGCAATTGGGGCAAGACCGTGCTGCCAAGCGCGTCGTTGACGAGATGGCCGCCTACCAGCAAAGCCACGACCTGAGCAAAGACATGTTGTATACGCAGGCCGCGTTCATCGCCGTGTCGGCGCGCAATATTCTTGAGCGCAAGGCTTGGGGCGAGGCGCTCGATCTCGAAGTTCCGGTCACCGGCTGGAACTATGCGCTGGCCATCGCTCGCTTTACTCGAGCGCTGGGCGCGGGACATGCCGGGCAATTGGAGATGGCGCAAAAAGAAATTGATGAGATGGCGACTTTGAGAGTCAAAGCGAAAGAGGCCGCGCAGGAATACTGGGATGGCCAGATCGAAGTGCTGCGCCTTGCCGCCAGTGCGTGGCTGGTGCGCGCACAAGGAAAATCAATTGAAGGTGCACGTTTGATGCGCCAGGCGGCAGACCTGGAGGACGCCAGCGAAAAGCATATCGCAATGGAGAATCGCCTTTATCCGATGCGCGAGTTGCTCGCCGACATTCTGCTGGAAGCACAACAGCCTAAGGAAGCGCTCGCGGAATACGAAGCCTCGCTTAGTTACTCGCCCAATCGCTTTAACGCGTTTTATGGCGCGGCGCGTGCGGCCCGAGTTGCCGGTGACAAAGACAAAGCGCGCGTGTATTTCGAGAAATTGCTCGCACTCTCAAAGCCCGGCGACAACGAAAGAGTCGCGATCAAGGAAGCAAGACGCTTCGTCGCGGCGAAGTAACGTTAACCTGACCAAAGATGAAACAGAGTGCACTTGAAGAAGCGGTTCAGTTTGCAATCGATCACGAAACCAAATGGAGCCGCGAGATCGGGCCGAAATGGGGCATTCATCATCAAGACCCCAAACCTTGGAATCAACTGCTCGGCCCGGTGCATGCGCGCGGGCCGGTGTCGGGAACCATCCTGTGCGATAGCGAGACGCTGATCTCCTGGGGCGAACCTGACCGCGCCGATCTGACTTTCAGCGTCGCCAAGACCTATCTTGCGCTGCTGGCCGGTGTCGCCCACGATCGCGGCCTGCTTCCTAATGTTGACGAGCCGGTGCGTGTGCGAGTGCGTGGCATCGGTTTTGAGAGTCCGCATAACACCAACGTGACCTGGGCGCATTTTCTGCAGCAGACCAGTGAATGGGAAGGCGATGTGTTCGGCATGCCGGATCGGGTCGAGCGCTTCCGCACCGTGCAGTTTCAGGAGATCAAGCTGGCCGGAAAAAAAGGCGACGCCCGGCCATTGCAAGAACCCGGATCGTTTTGGGAGTACAACGACATCCGCATCAATCAGCTCTCACTCGCGCTGCTGTATCTGTTCGGCCGCGCCTTGCCTGAGGTGTTCCGCGAGACGATTATGCAGCCCATCGGCGCCGGCGAGAAGTGGAGCTGGCTCGGGTACGACCACGCGTGGGTCAAGATCGCCGGCCGCAAAGTGCAGTCCGTCCCCGGCGGCTCTCACTGGGGCGGCGGACTCTCTATCGGCAGCCACGACCAGGCGCGCATCGGTCAACTGCTGCTCGATAACGGCAAGGCGAACGGGCGGCAGGTAATTTCCTCAAGCTGGATTGAGCGCATGCTCACACCTTGCCCCATCGCGCCGTTTTACGGATATCTCATTTGGCTCAATCACCAACAGCGCGTGTTCCCCAGCGTGCCGGCAACGAGTTATTTTGCGTTCGGTGCGGGCAGCTCGTTCACCTGGATCGAACCCGATCGAAAATTGGTGGCCGTGGTGCGCTGGATCGATGCCGACTTCGCTGACCCGTTCTTTGCGCGGGTACTCGCTGCGTAAGTCTTGCAGGGAGGGCGCGCGTACGCGAACAAGCTTACCTGCCGCTGCCGACGCCGCGCAGCGAAGCCGGCTTACCAGGCGGCCCGTGAGTCACTTGGTCTCGCGGACACGCCCATCGTTCTACCCAGCGCTAGAGGTGCGCGAGAATTTCCGCGAGATGACCGACGTCAAGCCAGCCGACTTCACGCAAGAATTTACCATCGGCATCGAAAATCACCACGCGAAAGTCGTGCATGATGTGCTCGTCATAGGACCAGAAATTCAGATCGAGCATACTCGCCATGCGCCGCGTATCTTGCACGCTGCCGCTCAAGAAATGCCAGTTCGTCCGATCGAGGCCACGGCTCTTGCGGTATTCCGCCCAGGCACGCGGCGCGTCAGCCTCCGGCGCGTAGGTCACCATCACGAACTCCGCGGCGCGGCCTTGCTGCTCAAGCACTTTCTGAATTTCCTTGAGCACCAGCAGGGTGGTGGAGCAGGTCTTGCGGCAAGCCGCGTAACCCATCGTGATAACCATCGACTTGCCGCGCAGTTGCGACAACGTCATCGGCTTACCACTGTCGTCGGTCCAATTGCTCGCGAGCAAGCCGGGATCGAGCACATGCTCGGCGGCGCCCACCGGCGTTGCACACGCAAGCGCCGCGAGCAAGAGACCCAGCCAATTAAGGTATAAAAATTTATCTCGAATCATCGCTCGATTATCGGACACGCCACGCCAAAGCTGAGGCGGCCGTGTCTGGCCGGATTCAAGAAGTGAATGTGCTTTTCTCCGCGTCCCGTGCGTGGACATAAGGATGATGACCGAGGGTAAGGCGGGTGGAACCCGCCCCACGCGCCCTCGGTGGGTTGCATCGCGAACCGAGTTATGCGGCGGTCAGCGCGATCATCAATTCATTCAGCCGCTTGACGAACGAGGCGGGATCTTCGAGTTGCCCGCCTTCGGCGAGCACGGCTTGGTCGAAGAGGATGTGGCTCCAGTCTTTGAAGCGCGTCTCGTCGCTTTCGTATTTCAGTCGCTGCACCAGCGGGTGCCGCGGATTGATTTCCAGCGTGGGTTTGGCCGTTGGGACTTTCTGGCCGGCGGATTTCAGCAGTCGCTCAAGATTCATGCTCATGCCATGTTCGTCCGCAACCAGGCAGGCGGCTGAGCCGGTGAGGCGGAAGGTGACGCGGACCTCTTTGACGGCGTCGCCGAGGGCGGTCTTCACTTTTTCCAGAAGCTCCTTGTACTCGCCGGATTCTTTTTCCTGCTCTTGCTTTTCTGTTTCGTCCGCCAGCTTGGACAAATCGAGATCGCCTTTGGCAACCGAATGCAACTGCTTGCTTTCGAACTCGGTGAGACTGGAGAGCATCCATTCATCGACACGATCCGCCAGCAGCAGCACTTCGATGCCCTTCTTGCGGAAGATCTCCAGATGCGGGCTGGCCTTGGCGGCGGCGAAGGTATCGGCGGTGACGTAGTAGATACGATCGTGTTCCGGCTTCAGGCGTGCGAGGTAATCGGCTAAGGAAACATCCTGGGTCTCGCTGTCGCTGTGCGTCGAGGAGAAACGCAGCAGCTTGGCCAGGCGCTCGCGATTGGAAAAATCTTCGCCCAGGCCTTCCTTGAAGCAGCGCCCGAACTCCTTCCAGAACGCGGCGTATTTTTCTTTGTCGTTTTCCGCCAGATCTTCCAGCAATGAGAGCAGTTTCTTCACCGAGCCGGCGCGAATCGATTCCACGTCTTTCGATTGCTGCAGGATTTCGCGCGACACATTGAGCGGCAGATCATTGGAATCGACCACGCCGCGCACAAAGCGCAAATAAGCTGGCAACAATTGCTCCGCGTCGTCCATGATGAACACGCGCCGAATGTAGAGCTTCACGCCGTGCCGGTGATCGCGGTCCCACAGATCGAAGGGCGCGCGAGCCGGGATGTACAGCAATTCGGTGTATTCGGAGCGGCCTTCAACCTTGGAGTGCGTCCACGCCAGCGGATTTTCCATATCGTGGCCGACGTGTTTGTAGAACTCCTGGTACTGCGCTTCGCTTATCTCGGATTTGGGGCGCGCCCACAGCGCCGATGCCTGATTGACTTGCTCGTCTTCGCCGGTGATCTTCTGTTCGCTCTTGTCTTTGTCCCATTCTTCTTTCTTCATCAGGATGGGCAGCGTGATGTGATCGGAGTATTTCTTGACGATGCTGCGCAGTCGCCACCCGGAGGCCAGTTCGTCTTCGCCTTCACGCAAGTGCAGCGTGACTTCGGATCCGCGCGCCGCCTGGTCCACGGTTTCCAGCGTGTAATCGCCTGCGCCGGACGACTCCCAGCGCACGCCGTGCTCGTGAGTCAGCCCCGCGCGTCGCGTGACCAGCGTCACGCGGTCCGCGACAATGAAAGAAGAGTAGAAGCCGACTCCGAATTGACCGATGAGATGCGCGTCTTTCGCTTGATCACCGGTCAGGCGCTCGAAGAATTCTCGTGTGCCGGATTTGGCGATGGTGCCGATGTTGTCGATCACCTCCTGCCGCGTCATGCCGATGCCGTTGTCGCTGATGGTGATGCTGCGCGCGGCTTTGTCAAAGCTCACGCGGATTTTCAGCTCGCCGTCGTTTTCATACAATGCCGCGTCGGTCATCGCCTCAAAGCGCAGTTTGTCGCAGGCATCCGAGGCGTTGGAAATGAGTTCGCGCAGGAAGATTTCCTTGTTGCTGTAGAGCGAGTGAATCATCAGCTTCAGAAGCTGTTTGACCTCGGTCTGAAAGCCGAGTGTTTCCTTGGCAACGGTCTGTGGTTCAGTCATGTGGACTCCGAGTTGAGGTATTTTTACAATCGCTGTAAGTATGCTTCCATTCTGCATCCTTCAAGACGGCGGGCGAATGAAAATGAAATCAGAATTAAATGCCTTGCTGCGCTGCATCGCCGGCGTGGCACTTTCAATCGTCAGTGTTCCCGCCTGGAGCGCCGAGCTTCCCTTGGAGCGTATCAAATTACCGCCAGGATTTGAAATCTCCTTGTTTGCCGGCGGTGTGGAAGAAGCGCGCTCGCTCGCGCTCGGCACCCAAGGCACCGTATTCGTTGGCACCATGCGCGCGGGCAAAGTGTACGCGCTGGTGGATCAAGACGGGGACGGCGTGGCGGACGAGGTCATCACCGTCGCCCGCGGCCTCACCCTGCCCAACGGCGTGGCATTTCGCGACGGCAGTCTGTACGTGGCCGAAGTGAATCGCATTCTGCGCTACGACCGTATCGAGGAACATCTGCGCGATCCACCGCGTCCGGTGGTGGTCTACGACAAGTTGCCGCGCGAGTTTCATCACGGCTGGAAATATATCGCCTTCGGCCCGGATGGCTGGTTGTATATTCCGGTGGGCGCGCCGTGCAACGTGTGCGAGCGCGACGCCGATACCTATGCTTTGATCGGCCGGCTGAAGCCGGACGGCAGCGAGTTTCAGGTGTTCGCGCGCGGCATCCGCAACTCGGTCGGGTTTGACTGGGACCCCGCGACAAAGGAATTGTGGTTCAACGACCACGGCCGCGACATGCTGGGTGACGATGTGCCTTCATGCGAACTCAATCACGCGCCCAGACCCGGTATGCATTTCGGTTTTCCGTATTGCCATCAGGGCGACACGCCGGATCCGGAATTTGGGAGCAAGCGCGATTGCAAGGAATTCATTCCGCCCGCCTTAAAACAAGGTGGCCATGTGGCGCCCGACGGGCTGCGCTTTTACACCGGGAAAAACTTCCCGGCCGAATACCGCGGCCGAATATTCATTGCGCAACACGGCTCCTGGAATCGCAGCAAGAAAAGCGGTTACCGGATTATTTCGGTGACGCTCAAAAACAACGTCGTGGAAAATTCCGCGGTGTTCGCGCAGGGCTGGATGGAAGATGAGAAGGTATGGGGCCGGCCGGTCGATCTACTGATGATGCCGGATGGCGCGCTGTTGATTTCAGACGATCACGCCGGCGTAGTCTATCGAATACGCTATAGCGGCAAGAAATAGACTTTGTCGCTGTGTATAAATCGAGCGGTCACTGACTCTGATAGGCGTGTTCTGATTTGAGAGTAACGAGATCGATCTCAACCTCGTGGCTCTCATCGCTTAGCCAGATATGCTGCTCCTGCATCACGCAGCGCAATTGCATACTGCGTTGTGCCAGCGCGGCCAGCGCGCGGCTGACGACGAGCGGCAGGTTCATCACCGTGAGATTGCGGATTCGTTCAAGGTTGATCTGATTCTTGCGCCACCATAGCTCAGCCACCTGGCCGCCATAGGTGTACACCACGACTTGCCGAGCACGTCCGCTCGCGCGGCGCAGCAACTTCTCTTCGGGCTGGCCGACATCGATCCACAAATCAATGGCGCCGGTGAGGTCGCGCTCCCACAAGTCCGGTTCGTCGTCGGTGCTCAAGCCTTCGCCAAACGCCAGCGTTTCGCTCGCGTTGCAGGCAAATGCCAGCACGCGCAGCATCATGCGCTCATCGGTCTCGGAGGGATGCCGCGCGATAGTCAGCGAGTGATCACGGAAGTAGTTAGTGTCCATGTCGGACACTTGCAGTTGCGCCTTGAAGACGGTTGCCTTGAGAGCCATGTCCTATTTCGGCCGCGCGCAATCGACATGGCCGAGATTGCGCTTCGCGTCGCGCCGTCGCTGCAACTCGGCCGCCAGTTCCGGGGCGATCTGTCCGGTCTCGAACACGCTGCGGTACAGGTCCGGCGCGAGTGCGTTGCGCCCCTTCTGACTTAACGCGTAGGCGATCTTGCGCGCGTTGCCAAACTCCGTCGCCGGATAGGCAATCGTGTTGTTGCGGTTCGCCACCCAGTTAGCCGAGTTCGCGCCCATCTCCGCGGCGAGCGCCGACCACAGCTTCGCTTGTTCCGACTCCGGGTCAGTGCGCGGAAAACTAAGCGTCGCCACCCGCGTCTTATGATCTTCGGTCCACGGATGCGTCAGCGCTTGCGTCGGCGTGGCGCTCTCATTCAAATACGGAATCCAGTACACACGAAACTCGATATCGCCGGCCGCGAGCCGAGTCTTCCATTCTTCGGACAAATGATATTCGCCGGGGCGGAAACCCGGGCGCTGGTTCTCGTCACGCGTCGGGACAAAGGTAAATTTTCCCGCGACGCCGTTCAGTTCGACAATACCGGTCCAGTACGCTTGCCAGGCCGTGCTCGAACGAAAGGTGCGCAGCGTCTGGTGCGTGATATGCGCGAGACATTTTCCCGCCTTGAGCATTCCCATTTTTTGGGTGAGCGAGAGCGCGAACACCGTCTGCGCGGCCATCAGATTGCCCACGTCGTAAGCGCCCCAGTCCCCAATCAGTGGGATATGCGCACCGGCCGAATCTCCGGTCGCGCGCAGCACGTCCATGAAGTCACGATGATTGTCCGCCGGCGAGGATGGGTCGTTCAGCGCCAGAAAATCCACGCGTACGCCATCGTTGGTCTGGAACGCCAGCATGAATCCGAGAAAATCCGGATTGGTCTCGACATGCGGCGTACCCAGACCGGTCGAGATGCGCCCAACACCGGTGTAAGCAGCGCCGGGCTGGAACAAGCCGATACGCGCGATCTGCGCGGGCAAATCCTGGTCGATGACCAAGCGCACCTTAGCGCCGGCAACTTGGAATTGATGTGCGGCGCGATCAGCGACGTGTATATCCTTGTGGTCGTCCACAATTTTCTTTTGGATTTCCGGAATGTCCGCAACGTCACGCCCGATGTCCTGCAAATCCGCCTCCGTGGGGCGGAACGCCTTCCAGGTCGCGCCGGAATCTTGGCTCATGTGAGTCTCCTCAGAATTGACAACAGCGCGCCAATCGTACACCCGCCGCCGATATATCCGGTGCGGTGCAGAACTCGAATATGGTATTTTGCGCAAGCAACCGAGCTATAGTCATGCCTTGGTTACTACATTGCATTTCAGGACTCAACGGAAAATATCGTGAAACTCTGGATTTTTGACAGCCAAGCCCCCAAAGCAGACATCGAAGCGGGATGCCTCGCGGCTGCCGCGCTGATCGAGAAACGCGGCTTCAGCGTGAAGAACGCCTACGATGCGGTGATGAAGCGCAGCAGTCGTGAACGCTTCGAGCGTCGCGCCGCGCAAGCCTGGGACGACGCGGAAGATGAGGCCTTGCGCGTTGCCTACCACGGGGCCGAACCGTTTGATGAGCCGGTGCTCGGACCCGCGGAGACGCCCGAACGCGAATCAAAAAAACAGTAGTCCGTGACGCGCGCGGTCAGGCGACGGAGACTGAACGAAGCAGAATATCCTGCTTTTGATAGTTGACTTTCTGTCCGGCTCTGAGCTTCGCCCGCTTGCGTAGCTCAACAATTCCGTCGACCGTCACCCTACCTTCGGCGATCACCTGATGCGCCGCACCGCCGGAATGCACCAATCCGGTTGCCTTCAGCAATTGATGGAGTTGAATGAACTCGCCACGAATTTCAAAGTCGAGAATTTCAAAGTCGATTGGAGTCTGCGTCATGCGAGTCAAGGGTGGGCAAGGCGTACCGCAGTATGCGCTCGTTCTGCGGCAACCTCGCGCAGCGGTCACGTTGCGTAACTATCTTCTAACGCCAGCGCCAATTAGTACCGCGAATCATGCAATCGACGCTCTACCGATGGATTTCTGGAAAGATGTAGCAAAGTGGGAGGCACGCATATGAATGTCGTGACAGTAGGCGTTCAGTCTCTGGCCGGGGCCAAGAAGCGTCTTTCGGCGGCGATGTATGGAAAGGTGCAGAAGATGACTCCGCACATCGACTTTGCCTCACCAGAACTTCTATGGCGGATTTTGGCACCCAATCGTCTGGAGATGTTGTGTGTGATGAGCGGGGCGGGTCCTTTAGCATTGCGTCAAATCGCGCGTCGAGTGGGGCGTGACATCAAAGGCGTGCACACCGAAGTTCATGCACTGCTCTATGCCGGTATACTCGATCGAGTGGCAGAAGGATTGGTCTTCCCATTCGACGCAGTACATGTCGACTTCACCTTGCACGCGGCACGCTTGATCAACGTGCAGTTGGATGCTTTGGTTGCGGGTTCGAGCAAAGCCCGAGATTTCGGCTGAGTTCGAACAGCGCTGCAGGTTGGCCGGGACCGCCTGTCATCAATTTTATCTCACGGCGAAACTCAATCGAACCTTGGCCCCTTTGTTCGCCCCTCTGACTTTTTATCAACGTTTTGGTGAACGGCGAGCCAGCGCTGGCCGTCGAAATGGCACGGCGCTGGCGGCCCGCCCGTTCCACTTGTAGTTAGGGCAGATCGGCATGAATCGGTTCGTCTTCGCCTTGCACTACGATTTTCCTCCCATGTGCGTCCGTGACAAAGCTTTCGCATCGAACCTGATGAGTCTTTGTGTGGTTGCACAAGATCACATGGGTGCCCTCGAACATCTGGGGCCGCGGAAGACTGTCGCCGCTAAACCAATATGCGCCCATGTCTGCGGGTATGCACATCAACTTCAGTTTGGTTGAACTCGATCGGACCTTTTCAATCACGGAGCGCGAAAACTCAACGTGATCGACATCCATACAGATCAGTACACCGACACATACGCCTCCAAACTGATACACCGGTTCCTGTTGAAGATTGTGACTTCCTACCGTTCGGCCGTCAGTGGTGACTTTCAAGTAATCGATTCTGTTCTGTCCTCGATGTAGCAAGAGTCCGCGACCTCGGCCATCCCCCCGTGCCAATATGACCTGCAACACCTGCCTTCAAGCATTTAGAGTAGAAAGGTAGGGTTCCACTGATGGCGAAATGGATGAAAGTTGCAC
>JAYUZG010000048.1:0-2948 GCA_043751985.1 Betaproteobacteria bacterium | reverse complement strand
CTTAACCATCGAATTCTCCTCGCCAGACCACGCTGGGTCCGGCATAGTGCCTGGAGTTTCCACTTATCGCGGCGTTCAGATTTCCGGGGCCACTTCTGCAATCCACCGTCCATAAATTTGCGCAGCAATCCACCAAAATTTCCCGTGACGCAAGAACTCATCCGACGGAAGGCGCTGCGCTTTTCCGCCCTACATCTCTTGGATTCGTAGGGTGGATTCGCGCGCCAGCGCAATCCACCGTACCGCCCTAATTCTCTCCGTGCTCTCTACCGCGCCGCCCGGTGGATTGCTGCGCGAATCCACCCTACCAAATTCCGCTGCATGGTTCGAGATTCGTAGTGGATTCGCCGCTCGGCTGCAATCCAAGAGCGGTGGATTGCTACGCGAATCCACCCTACGCATTTGTCCATATTTGGTAGGGCGGAAATGCGCAACGCCTTCCGCCGGATGAGTATCTCCAATGTCCTGTGTTAGGAAACGGAATAGCATTGCGCCTATGCGGTCGCGGCTCTTGATTCTTGTTCTGGTGCTCAGCGCCGCGCATACCCAGGCGGTGGATTTTCCGGTGGTGCGCGCCGGTGTTGCGTTACATTTTCCGCGCGATCACGGCGCGCACCCGGACTTCAGATCGGAGTGGTGGTACGTCACGGCTTGGGTGAAGGATGAAGCCGGCGAAGAGTTCGGCATCCAGCTTACTTTTTTCCGCAGCCGCACTGGCTTGCAAGAAAACAATCCGGCGCTGCTCGCGCCTCGGCAACTGTTACTGGCACATGTGGCCATTGCCAACGCGCGGCAGGGACGTCTACTGCGCGAGCAGCGCGTGGCGCGCCTGCTACCGGACGTGGTCTTCGCCAAAGAAGCTGACACCGACTTGCGCATCCGCGACTGGCGGCTCGCGCGCGAAGGGAAACGCTATGTCTCCAGCGGACATGCGCGGGAATTTTCCTGGCGCTTGACGTTGGCCCCGACTCAGCCGTTGTTGTTGCACGGTTCCGCCGGTTACAGCCGCAAGGGCGCGCGACCGGCGCAGGCAAGTTACTACTACAGCCAGCCGCAACTGCGAATAAGCGGCCAAGTGCAAGTGTTGGGAAAAATGCGCGAGGTCAGCGGCGTCGCGTGGCTCGACCACGAATGGTCGAGCGAATTCCTCGCCGAAGATGTCGTCGGCTGGGACTGGGCAGGAATCAACTTCGATGACGGGCGCGCGTTGATGGCGTTTCGCATGCGCGACGCGACCGGAAATGCACTCTGGTCCGGCGGCAGCCTGCGCGACGCCGACGGCCGCACCGCCAGGTTGGCTGGCGGCGAAGTGCAGTGGAAACCCGTGCGGACCTGGCGCTCGCCACGCAGCGCGATCATTTTTCCGGTCGCGATGTCGCTCCGGGTTCGCGGTCTGCAATTTGAATTGTTGCCGTTGATGGATGACCAGGAGCTGGACGCGCGCGCCAGCACCGGCAACATCTATTGGGAGGGCGCGGTGCGCGCAGAACAAAATGAACGAATCATCGGCCGCGGCTATCTTGAGTTAACCGGATATGGCGCTCCCCTGCGCTTTTGACGCGCTGTTACACTGGCCGCCTGATTCCCGCGCAGGGTTGTCAATGAAAGCAGTCGTACAGGCGGTGAAAGATGGCCCGTTGCGGGTCACCGGCGAACACGCGATTCTGCGCGCCGACGGCAGCCTGATTTCGCGCGGCGAGGAAGCCTGGTTGTGCCGCTGCGGACGCTCGACCAACAAACCGTTCTGCGACGGCAGTCACAAGAGCATCCCATTCGTCGACGACGGCTCGGCCGGGAAGAATCAGGCCAAAGCGACGGATCGCGCCGGTATCGCGGGCCCGCTGAATATTTCGCTGAAAGCCAATGGTCCTCTGCGTTGTGCCGGGGAAGCGGAGATCAAGGACGCGAGTGGCCGCGTGTTATTCGCCGGATCGCAGACCGCCCTGTGCCGTTGCGGCGCCTCGATGAACAAACCGTTTTGCGACGGCAGCCATACGGCGGCGCGGTTTAGCGCCGACTGAAGGACGCGCAAACCAGTCGCTTCATTGTCTGTGCCAGGCTATGCGGCGGATTACGCTTGGCTCATCCGCCCTACAAGCAAGACGGTGGATTGCTGCGCGAATCCACCCTGCGTGTGCGATGTTTGTCACGGTTCAATTTGACCGGTATCTGCCGATATGCAATGACGGGCGCGCAGGTTCATGCGCACTTGCCGTCGATGCCAACTCCATTCAATCCACCGCGCCGCTGCCTTACCCTGTGGTCTCACCGGGATTTCGTATGCCTGTGGTCCGCGCACGGTGTTTCCAATCTCGGCTCGCGCATAACCCGCGAAGCCCTGCCCCTGACGGCCATTCTGGTGCTCGCCGCGCCGACCGAACAGATCGGCGTATTGGCAGCGCTGATTCTTGCGCCCGGACTGCTGGTCGGTTTCATTGCCGGTCATTGGATCGATCGCTTGCGCAAGCGGCCGCTGATGATCGCAATGGATTGGTTGCGTGCACTGGTGTTGCTGTCCATCCCGATCGCGGCACTGTTCAACGCGCTGCATATCGCGCATCTCTACGCAGTGGCGCTGTGCATGGGAAGCCTGTCGGCCTTGTTCGAAATTGCGGATCAGTCGTATTTGCCGACTCTGCTTGCGCGCAAACGCCTGACCGAGGCCAACGCCAAGCTGGCCGCTACCACCGCGGTGACGGAGGCCAGCGGCCCGGCGCTGACCGGCGCGTTAGTGCAATGGCTGTCCGCGCCGATCGCGATGGTCTTCGACGCCTTGTCGTTCGCGCTGTCCGCCTGCTTTCTGGCACGCATTCGTCGTCGCGAAATCGTGCCGGCGCACCACGCAACGGTGCCGCTGTGGTTCGGCGTGCGCGCAGGCGTCGTCGCGAGTTTTTCCGATCCTGCAGTGCGCGCGATTTTTATCGCCAACGCGATGATCGCGTTGTTCG
>JAYUZG010000047.1:0-3817 GCA_043751985.1 Betaproteobacteria bacterium | reverse complement strand
CGAATGTCGGTTGCCGCAGCGGTGGCGTCCATTTTCAACGCCGCGTGGTGCGGTCGATAGACAAGGTCCACGCCTTGCGAGCTGCGCGCGGCAATCGCTTGCGCACTCACGCCCAGAGCGCGTGCGTATAGCAACGCCAGTTCCGCGTAACTGAGATCGCGCGCGCCGGATAAATGAAATGTTCCGTTCTGCCGCGCGCGTCCGATCTGCATGAGGGCCGATACCGCATAAGGCAGCGAAACGGGAGCGAGTAAAAGTTCGCTGAACGGATAGATCGTTTGGCCCTTCTCCCAAGCCGCGTGCCACTGCCGCAGCAACGGAGTCTCGGCGCACAACACCTTGGTCAAGCGAAGTATTGAGAGCTGCGGCCCGAGCAATGAGAGTTGCCGTTCGGCCAGTCGTTTCTGTCTGCCATATTCCGTGCGCGGATCGAGCGGCGATGTCTCGGAGGTATCGTGCGACTCGCCGCTGAACACCGTGTTGCTGGACAATTACACCAAGCGCGCGCCGCGATCGGCACAGCGCTTGGCCAAGACGCACAAATTGTCCACATTGATGCGCCGCGTGCCGGCGGGATCCGCCACGCAACGCCGCATGTCGGTCAGCGCCGCGCACAGATAAACCACGTCCACGTGGTAGTCCAGCGCGTCCCAATCGGGTTCGGCGAGATCGAGAAAGCTCACACCTTCGCGAACTCGCTCGCGCCGCCGAGTGGTTGCGCACACCTGAACGCGGGCGAGCAACAGCGTGCGTGTGAGCGCGCCGCCGATTATTCCATCGCCGCCCACGACCAGAATTTTTGACTTGTCGGTGTGCATCAAAACGGCCCACGGAACCAGGTACCCGGCACGTCGTGCGGATGGGTACGCGATGCCGGCAACGCGTCGGTCGGCACTTGAACTTGCAGCATGGAATTTACCGCGTCGATTATTTGCTCGGCGCGCGGATGAAAACCGCGAGTCAGCCCAAAGCTCGCCGGCTCCGGCGCGTCAGGAAGTGCGATACGTAGCGGCGCGGCGCGCAAGTGACCCCAGCACGCCGTCGCCGCGCGTGCCACGATTTCACCGGCGACCGATCCGGTCAGTGCTCCCGTGTCGAGCACCAGCAAGCGGCCGGTTTTGCGCACGCTGCGCAGAATCGTGTCCCAATCCATCGGACTCACCGTGCGCGGATCGATCAGCTCGCAATCGACATCGTGTTGCGCCAGTAATTCGACTGCGTGCATCACCTCCGCGACCATGTAAGACAGGGCAACGATGCTCAGGTCCGCTCCTTCGCGCAACACGCGCGCCTGACCCAAAGGAATCCGCTCTTGCGTTACTGCGCCGACGGATTCATGCAGCCAACGGTGTTCCAGAAACAGCACCGGATTGTCGTCAAAGATGCTCGACAGCAGCAGGCCTTTCGCATCCGCCGCGCACGAAGGCATCACGACTTTACTCAGCAGTCGCCAATTAAGACGACACATTCCAAGCTTCGGCGCTCTATGATGGAGACGGCAGTGTTCCGCACAAGTTACCGACTTCTGAGTAAGACCGGGGATATGCGCAAACCAGGCGTGCAGCGATTGCGAGTGAGTCGGGCCTTGCCCCCAACCGCGACCCAGGATCAGACGAATAGTGACTGGAACCGGCCGGCCAAAGGTGTAATACCACTTGGCGGCATTGTTGACCAGTTGGTCCATCGCCAGCAGAAAAAAATCCAGACGCTGATGCACCATCACCGGACGCACGCCATTGAGAGCGGCCCCGATGGCAACGCCGGTCATCGCGTTCTCCGAGGTGGGCATGTCGAACACGCGCGCGCCGCCGAACTTTTCCTTCAAGCCGCGCGTGCTGCCGAAAATCGACTTGGGATCATCGACACCGAGCCCAAAACAAATCACGGATGGATCGCTGCTCATAGCTTCATGCAGCGCCTCGTTGATCGCTTGAAGATAAGTCTGTTGCGGGGCCACGTTCGAGCTCATTTGTAAATATGCGTGAGTGCTTCGCTGGGCGCCGGATAAGGCGAGCTCAGCGCGAATTCAAACGCGGCCTTCACCTCGTGCTCGATCCGTCTTTGCATCGATTCGATTTCCGCAGTCGAGATGCGCCCATGATTGAGCATGCTCCACTCCAGGCGGCCAATCGGATCGCGTGCTTTCCATTCCAGAAATTCGGCCGCGCTGCGATAGCCGATGTCGTTGTCGTAGTTCGGCCCGCAGTGTTCGCGCCAGCGATAGGTGTCGTATTCGAGAAAACGCGGACCGCTGCCATCGCGTATGTCTTGCAGTGTTTTGAGAGTCTCGGCATACACTGCGGTCACATCGTTGCCGTCGCCGTGCGCGGCGGGCACGCCCATCGCCGCAACCATTTGATAGTTACTTCTCGCTACGGGTTGCCGCACGTGCTTGGGTGAATAGACCGAATACAAGTTGTTCTCGCACATGAACAACACCGGCAGTTTCCTCACCGCGGCGAAATTGACCGACTCATAAAAAGCGCCTTCCTCTACCGCGCCGTCGCCGAAGAAAATGCAACTCACTTGGTCGGTCGCCTGCAATTGCGCCGATAGCGCGAGACCCACGCCGAGCGGAATAGAGTTGGCAACGATAGCGGTGCTGCCGATAAAGTTAACCGCCGGATCGGCCAGATGCATCGAGCCGCCGCGTCCGCGCGCACAGCCGCTCGCTTTGCCGTGAATCTCCGCCAACATGGCGTTGAGATCGCCGCCTTTGCCCAAGTAGTGCGCGTGCGATCGATGCGTGCTCACTGCGAAATCGTCCCGCCGCAGAGCGAGGCCGACGGCGGCTGCCACGGCTTCCTGTCCGGTGGAGAGATGGGTCGGGCAGCGCATGTTTCCGTCGGCGTAGCGCGCGGCGATACTCTCTTCGACTTCGCGGATGCGCTTCATGCGATACAACAGTTCGCGTTGAAGCTGCGTCTCCGCACCCAGCGACAAAGCCACGTCGAAGGGGTTCACGGGATGAACCAGTAATAGTCGCCGTGGTAACCGACCTCGGCAAAGAATGCTTTCCACTCGTCGACATGCATGATGGTCTTGGCGGTGAGGTTCCAGGCAAGCATGCGCTCCCTTTCTTTGTCGTCGCGATACGCGTCCACCGTGATGAACGCACCGCCTCGACTGACGCGCATGATCTCGCGCAGCGCCAGTGCGCACTCGTCGCGCTCCAGGTTGTGAACCGTGGTGACTGAGATCACCAGGTCGAATGATTTATCCGGATAAGGCAGTTCGACCGCACTCGCGACTTGCACGTGCGCACGCATGTCGGCGAGCGCATTATCGATCGCGTACTGCGACACATCGACGCCCGCTACCCGGATGCCGGGAATCAACTGCGCGACGTCGTGCAGCATAAAACCTTTCGCGCATCCCACGTCGAGCAACGCGCTGTTAGCGCTCAGGCCGTAGCGCTTCTGGAAGGCGGGCACCACCGGCTGCCAGAAGCGCGGGTGATAGTTGAAGCCGCCGTAGCCATTACGCCGGTCTCCGTCAAAGAACTCGCGATCGAAGCGCCGTGCCACGGCGCGGTCGTGTTCGGTCTTGGATTCACCGCGCGCCTTGACGTCGCGCTTAGCGCGCGGGTAGTCCGCCATCAAATCGATTTCTTCACCCATGCTTTGTCTGGCTAAAAAAAAGATCGCGCCGACGCGATGACGTGGTCGATTTCGTCGTCGCCCAGCTCGGGGTAAATCGGCAAGCTGAGCATGTTGCGCGCGAGTCTCTCGGTCACCGGAAAGTCTCCTGCTTGGTAGCCCAATCCTGCAGCGCAAGGCTGTAAGTGAATCGGAATCGGATAGTGGACGCGGCTGCC
>JAYUZG010000046.1:0-8936 GCA_043751985.1 Betaproteobacteria bacterium | reverse complement strand
TTCGGTGCAACTTTCATCCATTTCGCCATCAGTGGAACCCTACCTTTCTACTCTAAATGCTTGAAGGCAGGTGTTGCAGGTCATATTGGCACGGGGGGAAGCCGCACGCGAAGAAGGTTGCGCTAAGCTGGTTCAAGGATACGGCGACCGTGCAAATAGCTAAGATGCATGAGCTCGCGCAAATTCTTCAAGATCACGGCATTGAAGTAGACGTATTGCGAGTCGTGCGCCCTGGCTACGTTGTCTATGAAGATCAGTTTCAGATTACCGCAGAACCGTTTCAGGAGACGGTGACTTGAAGACTGATGCGCTCTGCAATGTCGAACGACAATCGCGTGCCGCCGACTTCGCGTTCGGTCGAGGAAGGTTCGTATGCCAACGCGTCCGGGTTTGCTACACTACGCGCTGGCAACTTTGAAAGGAGGTGATCCTGTGCGAGTCAAACAAGGCAGTACCGGTCAACTGGGCTCCAGAGTTGGATCGATCCGTGGAATGAGGAGTCCGGTCCGAATCTAGACCGGAATGCTAAGCCGGAAGACGCCCCGATCGTGCAAACGCTCGGGGCGTTTCATTGGCAACTTACCAAAAGGAGAGTCGCTGTGAGGAATTTGATCGGATTGCTCGCCACCCTGGCCGTGATTGCGCCACTGTCGGCAATGGCGGAAGGCAAGATGGCGGAGGCCAGGCTCGGGAAGAGCATCGCGGAACGGAAGATCTCGGACGAGACCACGAGTTTCGCCGTCGGTGACAAGGCTTATTTGTGGGTGAAAGTGGACGGCGCGACCGGCGAAACGCTCACCGTGACGTGGAAGGTGAACGAGCAGAGTTATCCGGTGACGCTGAGCGTCGGCGGCAGCCCTTGGCGTACTTGGGCCAGCAAGACGGTGCACGTCGCCGGCGACTGGACGGTGACGGTCACGGATGCGAGCGGCGCGACGCTGCACGAATCGAAACTGACCGTGAAGTAACCAAGCCATGCGGCGCGACCGCTACCCTGCGCGCCCCTCGCCCTGTGTTCCAAGCGTGAACAAACTTTCTCACCGCTTTTGTGCCGCGCCGATGATGGACTGGACGGACCGGCATTGCCGTTTTTTCTTCCGCCAGTTGTCGGCGCACGCCCTGTTGTACACCGAGATGGTGACCACCGGTGCGCTGCTGCACGGCGATGTGCCGCGGCATCTTGCGTTTCATCCGCATGAGGCGCCGCTTGCCTTGCAACTCGGCGGCAGCGAGCCTGACGATCTCGCGCGTTGCGCCAAACTTGGCGAGCAGTGGGGCTACGACGAGATCAACTTGAATTGCGGCTGCCCGTCCGCGCGGGTGCAACGCGGTTCCTTCGGCGCGTGTCTGATGGCCGAGCCGGAATTGGTCGCAGACTGCGTGCACGCTATGCGCGAGGCGGTCACGCTACCGGTGACGGTGAAACATCGGCTCGGCATCGATCAGATCGAAGACTATGAATTCGCCCGGCGCTTTGTGGATGTGGTTGCGCGAGCAGGGTGCGAGGTGTTCCTCGTACACGCGCGCAACGCACTGCTGAAAGGGGTGAGCCCCAAAGACAATCGCTCGGTGCCGCCGCTGAAATATCATTTCGTGCATCAACTCAAACGCGATTTTCCGCAGCTCACAATTGTGCTCAACGGCGGACTGGAGGACGCGCAGGAGGTCGATGCACAACTCGCGCGGGTCGATGGCGTGATGCTGGGGCGCACGCTCTACCACGACTCTTATTGGCTGGCGCAAGTGGATCGGCGCTGGTTTGGTGACGCCAGGCCGGCGCTAAGCCGCGAGGCGGTGGTGAGAGCAATGTGCAACTATGCGCAGGATGAAGTCGCGCTCGGTACGCCGCTGCGCGCGATCACTCGTCACTTGTTGGGTCTCTACCATGCTCAGCCGAATGCGCGGCGCTGGCGCAGAATGTTGTCCGACTCGTCGTTACTCGCGGCCAACCGGCCGGAGCTGTTGCTGGAGGCGGCGGAGTGGGTCTCTGACGCGGATGAAGTGAGAGCACGCGCTGCGTAATCGATCACGCGAGCATTCGCTCAGCGACGTGGCCGTACGCGGTTCCTGTTTCGTATCCCTGAAACTGCTTCACCAGCGGCGGTTGCTGCGCCACACCCGAATCAGCAGATAACCTCCGGCCATGCCGCCGAGGTGCGCGAAGTGGGCGACGCTGGAATCGATCCCGGTGATACCCATCCCAAGTTCCAACACACCGTACAAGGTGACGAACAACCAGGCGGGCATCGGGATCGGCGGGATGAGCAGCAGAATCCGTCGCTGCGGAAAAAACAAACCGAAAGCGAGCAGAATTCCGAAGATGCCCCCCGACGCCCCGACAGTGGGATACGGTGCCGCACCGCTGAGCGCGGCAACGGACAATTGCGCGAGCGCGGCAGAAATCACGCACACCAGATAGTAGGTGATGAAACGATTCTGCCCGAATAGACGCTCGATATCCGAACCAAACATATAGAGCGCCAGCATATTGAACAGCAGATGCGTCGAACTGCCGTGCAGAAACGCGTAGCTGACCAGTTGCCATGGGCGAAATTCCGCCGCGCCCAGGCTTGCATCGGAGAGCAGCGGCCACAAAGCGAACTGCCCCAGTAAATTGTCAGGTGAGGTGGATTGCAACAGGTACACCACGGCATTGGCGATGATCAAAATCAAGGTGACAGGGGTTATACGGGCAAACATGCTCACCGCCGAAAGTTGTAGAGAGTGATTGAGGAGGTCACGCAGTAATGCGCGCCGCAAGAAGCGCTAGCGCGATGGCGTGATTGAGAGATTGCTCGGGAGAGAATCGCGCACGCCGAGATCGCATCGGCGTGCGCTCGAGATCAATGGCGATACGCGATGCCTTTTCGGTCCAGCATGCGCAATAAGGCAGGCCATTCCTTGTCCAGTTCCGAGCCGCCCGGCCGTTCGAATTGCTCGAATCCTTTCGCGGCGGTTTTTTCATCGATGAGCTGCACGTCCACCCGGCCACCGGCGAGCGCGTCGATCTGCATTTGGCACGAGCAGTCGAGGTAGTACATCAGCTCGAACGCCTCGCGCACCGTCGTGCCCAAGGACAGCAGGCCGTGATTTCTCAGGATCATGGCCTTGGAGGTCGGGCCGAGATTGGCGGCCATGCGCGTGCGCTCATCCAGATCCAGCGCGATGCCTTCGTAATCGTGATAACTCATCATGCCGTACACGCGTAACGAATGCTGGCTGATCGGCAGCAAGCCGCATTTCTGCGCGGACACCGCGACGCCGGCACGGGTGTGAGTATGAATGACGCAGTTGATTTCCGGCCGCGCGTTGTGCATGCAGCCGTGAATCACGAAACCGGCGTAGTTGATGCCGAGCCCGGTCGGATCGTCGATGATGTTTCCTTCATGATTAATCTTGACCAAGCTCGACGCAGTGATCTCGTCGAACATCAAGCCGTAAGGATTGATCAGCAAGTATTCGGTGCCGGGTACTCGGGCCGAGAAGTGCGTATAGATGAGGTCAGTCCATTTGTAGATCGACGCCAGTTGGTAGGCCGCCGCCAGGTCGCAACGCATCTCCCATTCTTCGTTGCTGACCCGATCACGGACGGAAAAACCTTCGACCGGTTTTAGTTTTCTTTCATTGGCAGACATCGCGGCCTCCAGAGGAAACATGAAAGCGCAATGATACGCCAGGCGGTAAGCGGCATCATGTTACGCTTGCAGGTATCTTGTTGAATTCTTCGCCGAGCCGAGGTTTGTCCTGACATCGACCGCTCCTAGTCGCAATTCCACTTTGCTGCTGATCAGCGCCGCCGCTGTGCTCATGATCACCATGGGGACGCGGCAGACGCTAGGCCTGTTTATTTCTCCGCTCAATACCTCAACCGGGCTGGGCATCGTCGCGATCAGTTTCGCGATGGCGGTGGGGCAATTTGTATGGGGCGCGTCGCAACCGATCTTTGGCGCAATCGCGGACCGCTACGGCTCCGGCCGCGTGATTGTGGCCGGGGGAATCTTGCTTGCACTGGGTTGGTTGCTCACGACGCTGGCCACCAACGAGTGGATGTTGATGTTCTCGCTCGGCGTAGTGCTTGCGGCCGGTGCAGGGGCAGGAAGTTTCTCGATCCTGATTGGCGCCACTGCGAGCCAATTACCGCCGGAGAAGCGCGCCTTCGCCGCTGGATTTATCAATGCCGGTGCGAGCTTCGGGCAATTTATTTTCGCGCCGTTGGTGCAGGCGCTGATCCATTCCTTTGGATGGGTCGCTGCGATGATGAGCATGGCCTTGAGCGCGCTGGCAACCTTGCCCTTCGCCCGTGCCTTGAGGCGACCCTCCGTCACGGCTGTCGCGCCCGCCGCAAGAAAAATCGCCGAGGGCGACATGGGTTTGCGCAGCCAATTGCGCGCTGCATTGCGCGACAAAAGCTATTGGTGTCTGCATGCTGGCTTCTTCACCTGTGGATTTCATATTGCGTTCTTGGTCACGCATCTTCCGGGCGAAGTGGGTTTGTGCGGTCTGCCGGCGGATGTGGCCGCGTCGTCGCTGGCGATCATCGGCCTGGCCAACATCGCCGGCAGCTTGGGTGCCGGCGCATTGGGGAGCAGGTATCGCATGAAGTCACTGTTGTTCTGGCTCTATCTTTCACGCGCGGTGGCGATTGCGATTTATCTTGCCGCGCCTAAGACTGCGCCCACGTTCTATCTCTTCGCTGCCGTGTTAGGCGTAACGTGGTTGTCCACGGTGCCGCCCACCGCCGGCTTGGTCGGCAAGTTGTTCGGCGTGCGCTATCTCGCAACATTGTTTGGCTTGACGCCGCTGTCGCACCAGATCGGAGGGTTTTTTGGCGCCTGGTTGGGCGGCATCGCTGTCGTCAGCAGCGGCAGTTATCAATGGATGTGGTACGCCGACATCGCGCTCGCCAGCGCTGCGGCGCTGGTGAATCTGCCAATAAAAGAAGCGGTGTTGGTGCGCGCGAACTTGGCGGTCGGATGACACGCGCACGCGTAGACTGCGGTAAAGGAGCGCAAGCATGAGCAGAAAAACAGCGATCGTAGTCGGCGTCGGCGCGGAATTGGGTCTTGGCGCGGCGCTGTGCCGGCGCTTCGCCGCGGAAGGACATCACGTGTTTGTCGCGGGGCGCAGCGCGGACAAAGTCGAGGCAGTGGTACGAACGATACAAGCGTCAGGCGGCAGCGCTGAAATTGTGCGGATGGATACCACCCAAGAGCAAGATGTCATCAATTTGTTCGACTGCGCATTCGCCCCTCGTAGTGGATTCGAGCTACCCGACCTCGTGGTGTACAACGGTGGCAACAATCGCAAACTGGATTTTCGCGAGCTGACGGCGCAACAGTTCGAGGACTACTGGCGCATCGGTTGTTTCGCCGGATTTCTGGTGGGACGCGAAGCGGCGCGGCGATTGGTTCCGCTCGGTCGCGGCACGGTGTTGTTCACCGGCGCGTCCGGCAGTATGCGCGGCAAGCCTGGCTTCGCGCATTTCGCCGCGGCGAAGGCGGGGCTGCGCATGATGGCGCAGAGCATGGCGCGCGAGTTCGGGCCGCTTGGCCTTCACGTGGCGCACGTGGTCATCGACGGCGGAATCAACGGCGACCGCTTGCGCCAGCGTTGGCCGCAGCGAGCCGCGGAGAGTGGCGAAGACGGCTTGCTGAACATCGACGCGATTGCCGAGAGTTACTGGCACCTGCATCGGCAAGGCAAGACGACGTGGACGCAGGAGCTCGACTTGCGGCCGTACAAAGAAGTTTTCTGATTGATCGCTCCGGCTAGCGATTCTTAATTGGGAGCATACATGACGGTAGGAGACGCACCGGAATTCGCGCGCAGGACCGTCGTTAAAATCTCGTGGCGCTTGCTGCCGCTGGTGGTCGTGAGCTATCTCATGGCCTACATCGATCGCACCAATATTGCGTTCGCCGCGCTGACCATGAACAAGGATTTGGGCTTCAGCGCTTTTGTATATGGCTGGGGCGCAGGCATCTTTTTCCTCGGCTACGCGCTGTTCGAAGTACCGAGCAATGTGATTCTCGAACGCGTCGGCGCGCGGCGCTGGATCGCCCGAATCATGATCACCTGGGGAATCATTTCCGGCCTGATGGCGTGCGTCACCGGCCCAGTTAGTTTTTTCGTATTGCGATTTTTGCTTGGCGTCGCAGAAGCGGGCTTCTTCCCGGGAATCATTTTCTATCTTGCGACCTGGTATCCCGCGCGCTACCGAGGCCGCGTGATTTCGGCGTTGTTTCTCGCCGTGCCGGTGTCCAATGCGCTGGCCTCGGTGGTGTCGGGCGCAATCCTTGAAATGGACGGAACCCTCGGGCTGAAAGGCTGGCAATGGGTATTCATCCTGGAAGCGATTCCTGCGGTGCTGCTGGCTGGCGCCGTGCTGAAGTGGCTGACCGACGGGCCGGCAACGGCAACCTGGCTCAGTGAGGAACAGCGCGCGTGGCTCGACTCTGAATTGCGCGCCGAGCGCCACACTATCGAGCAGGTTGGGCGCCTGACCTTGTGGCAGTCGCTCGTCGACAAGCGCGTGCTGGCGCTGGCCATGATCTATTTCACCAGCGTGACGGCATCTTATGGGCTCGCGTTCTTCATGCCGCAAATCGTGAAGGGATTAGGGCAGTCGAACTTTGTGACCGGTCTGCTGACTGCCATTCCTTACACCATCGGTGCGATCGGACTCGTGCTGTGGGGGCTCTCATCCGATCGGCGCAACGAGCGTCGCTGGCATCTCATCGTCGCCACAATCGTTACCGCGATGGGTTTTGCCGGTGTTGGCTGGCTCGGCGCGTCGTACTGGTCACTGGTCGCGATGTCGGTGGTGACGGTCGGCATTTACGGATCGAGAGCTTCATTCTGGCCGATGCCTTCGTTGTTTCTCACCGGCGCATCGGCCGCCGCAGGCATCGCGCTAATCAACTCGATTGGCAATCTCGGCGGTTACGTCGGGCCATTCATTGTGGGCTGGATCAAGGACAGCACCAAGAGCTTCGAGATGGCACTGTATTTTCTGGCAGCGTGCGCGTTGGCATCTGCGCTGATAACCCTCTTCTCGGTGCGTGCGACGGGAGCGCATTCGCATCGCTAAGTTAATTACAGGAAATACTTCCGTGCTGAGGACGCAGAGGAGAAACGTGATGTTGTAGAGTGGGCAAAGCGTAGCGTGCCCAAGCGGAGAGATCGCGCTTGCACATTACCGTTTACGGATCAGAGTTACTGATCTGGCTGAGAAATGGCGCGCATCTTTCCTCCCTCTCCCTGAGGGAGAGGGTTGGGGGTGAGGGTCAAACAACGCAACAAAAACCACCCTCATCCCTTCCTTCGCCCTGAGGGAGAAGGGCTCTGTGGCTTACTGGTGTGCGCACTATTTCTTGCTCCTCAGTAGGTGTCGCACCGAAATGAGAGTTTTTTTGTCTTATGCTCACAAAAACGATACCTTGATCAAAACGACGTTGAGGAGATTCCGATGAAAGTCCGCAGTATTGAAACGCTGTCGTGCGATGCCGGATGGCGTAATTATCATTTCATTAAACTCACCACTGACAGCGGCATTGTCGGCTGGAGCGAGTTCGACGAGGGCTTCGGTGCACCCGGCGTCGGTACCGTCATTGAGCGGCTGGCTCCCCGAGTAGTCGGACAACCGGTCGGTGAGCACGAGCGGATTCACGCCGATTTGTATAGCGCCACCCGGCCGGCCAGTGGCGGCATCGTGACGCTCGCCATGGCGGCGATCGAGAACGCTTTGCTCGACGCCAAAGCCAAGGGTCTCGGCGTTCCGGTGTACGAACTTCTTGGCGGGAAAATTCGCGATCGCATTCGCGTCTACTGGTCGCACTGCGCGACCTGGCGTATCAATCAGCCTTTGTATTATTCACCGGAAATCACCGATCTCGATGGCGTCAAGGCACTGGGACGTGAAGTTCGCGAGAAAGGATTTACCGCGCTCAAAACCAACATCTTCCTCTACGACGAAAATGGCAAGAACGCGCGCGGCTGGCGGCCCGGGTTCGGCGTGCCGTTCGAGCCTGAGCTCAACACCGAACGCAAAGTGCTGCGCAATCTGGTCAAACATCTGGAAGCTTTGCGCGACGGCGCAGGGCCGGACATAGACATTCTGCTCGACCTCAACTTCAACGCCAAGACCGAAGGCTTTCTCAAAATTTTGCGCGCAATCGCGCATCTGGATATTTTTTGGGTGGAGATCGACAGTTTCGTGCCTGAAGCGCTGGGCTATATCCGGCGCCAGAGTCCGCACCCGATCAGCTCTTGCGAAACCTTGCTGGGCTTGCGTGAGTTCATGCCGTATTTCCGCGAGCAGGCGATGGACGTTGCCATCATCGACACGCCCTGGAACGGCGTGTGGCAGTCGATGAAAATTGCCGCCGCCGCCGAAGCGCACGAAGTGAACGTGGCGCCGCATAATTTCTATGGACATCTGTGCACCATGATGAACGCGCATTTTTCGGCGGCAGTGCCGAACTTGCGCATCATGGAGACCGACATTGATCGCATCGCTTGGGATCATGAGCTATTTGATCAAGTGCCGCAGTTTGTCGATGGTTACCTGGTCATGCCCGATCGGCCGGGCTGGGGCATCGAGCCGATCGAAGCGGCGATTCGCGCGCATCCGCCCAAAGGAGCGGCCGGCATCTTGAATACCGGCAAGGTGTGAAGGGAGCATTGTTGGCGCCGCGCACTGATGACGTAAATCAGGAAGCGGACCAAAACGCAATTCAGATTCGTGGCGCGCGTCAGAACAATCTGAAAAACCTGAGCTTGGACATTCCCTACAACGAGCTGGTTGTTGTGACGGGCGTGTCGGGTTCGGGTAAGTCTTCGCTGGTGTTCGACACTTTGTACGCCGAAGGTCAACGGCGTTACGTCGAGACCTTTTCGCCCTACGCGCGTCAGTTCCTCGACCGCATGGACAAGCC
>JAYUZG010000045.1:0-6095 GCA_043751985.1 Betaproteobacteria bacterium | reverse complement strand
GTACCGGTTTTTTCCGGGAAAGCACTGGCGGGAAGAATTACGTCCGCCAGATACGCGGTCTCGGTGAGAAATATTTCCTGCACCACCAGGCACTCGAGTTGCGCCATGGCATCACGCGCGTGCGCCAGATCGGGGTCCGACATCGCGGGATTCTCACCCATCACGTACATGCCGCGAATTTTTCCTTCGATCGCGGCGTCCATGATTTCAACCACCGTGAGCCCGGCCTTGGGATCGAGCGGCATGCCCCATAATTTTTCGAAGCGCGCTCGCACCTCGTTGTTGTCAACGCGCTGGTAGTCCGGATACATCATCGGAATCAAGCCGGCGTCGGACGCCCCCTGCACGTTGTTCTGTCCGCGCAGCGGATGCAAGCCGGTCCCCGGCCGCCCCACTTGCCCGGTCATCAACGCCAGCGCGATCAGGCAGCGCGCATTGTCGGTGCCATGCACGTGCTGCGAGATTCCCATGCCCCACAGAATCATCGAGCCTTTAGAGGTCGCATAGCGACGCGCCACTTGCTTGATGATCTCGGCCGGGATGCCGCACAGCGGCGCCATTGCTTCGGGACTGTAGCCTTCGACATTTTTCTTCAGCTCGTCGTAGCCCAGCGTGCGGCTGTCGATGAACGATTTATTCACCAGCCCTTCATGCACGATGACGTGCATCATCGCGTTGAGCAACGCGACATCGGTGTCCGGTTTGAATTGCAGCGAATATTCGGCGTGACGCGCCAACTCCGAACGCCGCGGATCAATCACGATCAGCGTCGCCCCGTTCTTCGCTGCGTTCTTGATCCAGGTCGCCGCCACCGGATGATTCACCGTCGGATTGGCGCCGATCACCATAATCACGTCGGCCTTGGTCACATCCATCACCGGATTGGACACCGCGCCGGAGCCGATGCCTTCCAGCAATGCCGCAACGGAAGACGCATGACACAAGCGCGTGCAATGGTCCACGTTGTTACTGCCGAAGCCGGTGCGCACCAGTTTCTGAAACAGATACGCCTCTTCGTTGCTGCCTTTCGCGGAACCGAAGCCGGCCAGCGCGTGCGTGCCATCGCGGTCACGGATTTTTCTCAATCCATTGGCGGCCGCATCCAGCGCTTCTTCCCAGGTTGCTTCGCGAAACACATTCAGCACATCGTCGGGGTCCATGGTGAAGTCTGCGCTTTTTGGAACACCCAGTCTGCGAATAAGCGGCTTAGTCAAGCGCTGACGGTGATGCACGTAGTCAAAGCCATAGCGCCCTTTGACGCATAGCCGCTCCTTGTTGGCCGGACCATCGCGGCCGGAAACATACTGGATGCGATTGTCTTTGATGTGGTAAGTCAACTGACATCCGACGCCGCAGTAGGGGCACACCGAATCCACCGTCTTGTCAACTTCTTGCAGAGCGACGTTGCGCGCCGGCATCAGCGCGCCGGTGGGACAGGCCTGCACGCATTCGCCGCATGCGACGCAGGTGCTCGCGCCCATCGGGTCATCCAGATCGAAGACGATTTTCGAATGCTCGCCACGAAACGCGTAACCGATCACGTCGTTCACTTGTTCCTCGCGGCACGCGCGCACGCAGCGCGTGCACTGGATGCAAGCGTCGAGATTCACCGCCATGGCGGGATGCGACAAGTCTGCCGTCACGCGCTCGCGCGGCGCAAAGCGCGGCTTACCGACATTCAACTTGCGCGCCCATTGATCCAACTCCGAATTGAGCGTGTACTGCGTCTGTGGCATGTCGGAGAGCAACAGCTCCAACACCATTTTCTGAGAGCTCAGCACACGCGAGGTCTGCGTATTCACCTCCATCTCCGGCTGCGGATAACGGCAGCAAGAAGGCGCCAATACCCGTTCGCCTTTAATTTCCACCATGCACGCACGACAATTCCCATCCGGCCGCATCCCCTCTTTGTAGCAAAGATGCGGAATGTCTACGCCATGACGTTTGGCGATCTGAATCAGCGTCTCGTCGCGGCTGCCGCTGACGCTGTTACCGTCGAGCTTGAATTGCACCGGCGCAACCGCCGTCTCAGCACTTGTTACCGTATTCATGGGATTCCTCAATGGCTCGTAGCGCAAGCACTTTCCTGCGACTTACTCCGTTTCTCGATCAATAGTTACGTAACGTATGCAAGAGCAATTCTTACCGCGGAGGACGCAAAGGACGCGGAGGACTCACATCTGCCATAGTGCTGAACCCACACATATTTCGTTGCCCTCTGCGTCCCTTGCGTCCTCTGCGGTGGATGATTTAGGGTGTGTTGTAACGGAATTGGAATTAAGCCTAAGCAATTTCTTTTGGGAAAAATTTCATCACCGACAAAACCGGATTGGGTGCCGCCTGTCCGAGGCCGCAGATCGAAGCGTCGATCATGACTTGCGACAACTCTTGCAGCAGCGGCTGGTCCCACGTCTTCTCGCTGATCAGCGCCAGCGCCTTGGCCGAACCGACACGACACGGCGTGCATTGACCGCACGACTCATCGGCGAAAAATTTCATCAGATTGCGCGCTGCGCTCGACGCCTTATCTTGATCAGACAATATGATCACTGCCGCGGAACCGATGAAACAGCCGTGTGCTTGCAGCGTGTCGAAATCAAGTGGTGTATCGCCGAGTCGCGCCGGCAGGATTCCCCCCGATGCACCGCCGGGAAGATAGGCGTAGAACTCATGGCCCGGCAACATGCCGCCGCAATACTCGTCGATAAGCTCCTGCGCGGTGATGCCGGCCGGCGCGAGATGCACGCCTGGTTTGCGCACTCGCCCGGACACCGAGAACGAGCGCAGGCCCTGGCGCCCGTGTCGCCCGTGACCGGCAAACCAGTCCGCGCCTTTCTCGACGATATCGCGAACCCAATACAAGGTCTCCATGTTATGCTCCAGCGTCGGCCGACCAAACAGGCCGACTTGCGCGACATACGGCGGACGCAGCCGCGGCATGCCGCGCTTGCCTTCTATCGATTCGATCATCGCCGACTCTTCGCCGCAGATGTAGGCGCCCGCGCCACGCCGCAAGTGAATCGGCGGCGAACTGAGATTTTTTCTTAGCGCATGAATTTCCTGTTCCAGAATGGCGCGACAGCCGGCGTACTCGTCGCGCAAGTAGACGTAGATTTCGGAAATTCCCACGGCCCACGCCGCAATCAGCATGCCTTCGAGAAAGCGATGCGGATCACGCTCCAGGTAGTAGCGATCTTTGAACGTGCCGGGCTCGCCTTCGTCGATATTCACCGCCATCAAGCGCGGCGCGGTCTCGCCCCACACGATGCGCCATTTGCGCCCGGCCGGAAAGCCCGCACCGCCGAGACCGCGCAGACCGGAGCTCTCCATGGCCTTGAATATCTGTTCGCGTTCGATCTCGCCGTTCAAGCATTTAAGAAAGGTCGCGTAACCGCCTGCCTTACGGTACGCAGCGAAACCGACATACTTCGACGTCGGGCACTGCAATGCGTCGGACTCAACGGCGCTGACCACTTTCTCCGGCGTCGCGTTGCAGACCGGATTTTGGCCCACCACAACCACCGGCGCAGTCTCGCAACGGCCCACGCACGGCGCAGGCAAAACGCGAACATTGTTGCCTAGCACTTGCGGAAGTTTTTTCAGCAACTTAGCCGCGCCTGCCAGCTCGCACGACAAAGAATCGCACACGCGCACCGTCAGCTTACTCGGCGCCGCCTCCCCTTCTTTCACCACGTCGAAGTGATGATAGAAAGTCGCGACCTCATACACCTCGGTCATCGCCAGCTTCATCTCGGAGGCCAAGGCCACCAGATGCGCCGCCGATAACTGCCCGAAGCGGTCTTGAATCTTGTGCAAGTGCTCGATCAGCAGATCCGCTTGGCGCGATTCATCGCCGAGTAATTTGCGTACCTCCTGCAGCGCTGTCGCGTCTAGCGGCCGGCCTTTTAGCCTGCCGCGTGGCTTGCTCTTCGCCGAGTTGGTTCCATCTCTCACTTGAACAGCACCAGTGCTTTGGTGACCGTTACCCACACGCCCCAGGACAAGGGAACGCCGACGAACAACCAGAACATCAACACCAGACCGCGATGGCTGCCTTGGCCGCTGACCGCGGCCGCATCGCCGCCCACCGCGCTCTTCGCCGCCATGTCGTGCGCGAGTTTGCGCTCGGCTGCGAGTTCCTCATCGCTCATGAACCATTTCTCTTTCACCGGGCGAACTAGCAAATTGCAGATAAAGCCACCGACCAACAGACTGGCGAGGATGTACATGGTGGTGTCATAGGCGGCGCTTTTCGGCACGCCATGTTTGATCTGATAGTCGTTGATGTAATTCACCAGCACCGGTCCGAGCACTCCTGCCGTAGACCAAGCCGTCAATAGTCTTCCATGAATCGCCCCAACCATCTGTGTGCCGAACATATCGGCGAGGTAGGCCGGGATGGTGGCAAAGCCGCCGCCGTACATGGTGAGAATGATGCAGAACATCGCTACGAACAGCGCCATCTGTCCGGCGTGACCCGCGGACGGTCCGGAAGCGTACAGAATGAAACCGAGAGTGAAGAAGGTGAAGTACGTCGCCTTGCGCCCAATGTAATCCGAGAACGACGCCCAGATGAAGCGGCCCGCGATGTTGAACAAGCTCAGCAGTCCGGTGAAGCCGGCGGCAATCGTCGCGATGAGCGCGAGTTGCTCTTTGCTGAGTTCGTCAAATTTGAGGTCCAACCCAATCAACTTCCCCGCGAAAATTTCCTGCAACATGGGTGAGGCCATACCGATTACGCCGATCCCCGCTGACACGTTCAGACATAGGATTCCCCATAGAAACCAGAATTGCGGAGTCTTATGCGCGTTCTTGAGATGCACGTGACGCGTCGTGATCATGGTGTTGTGATCGGGCGCAGGCGGAGTCCAACCCACCGGCTTCCAACCGGTCGGCGGCACGCGATAGGCAAGTGCGCCTATCATCATGAACACGAAGTAAATCGCGCCCATGGTCAGAAAGGTCTCCCATACTCCGACCGACGTGGGCGTCGCGTAGAATTTCATTAATTTATCCGCGAGCGGCGAACCGATCATCGCGCCGCCGCCGAAGCCCATGATCGCCATGCCGGTCGCCATGCCGCGACGATCAGGAAACCATTTTACGAGCGTCGAGACCGGCGAGATGTAGCCAAGGCCAAGACCGATGCCGCCGATCACGCCGGAGCCGATCCACAGCAACCAGAGCTGATGCGTGTAGATGCCGAGCGCGCCGAGCATGAGGCCACCGCACCAGCAGATCGCTGCGACGAAGCCGGCTTTACGCGGGCCGGCACGTTCGAGCCAGCCGCCCCAGATCGCGGCGGAGACGCCGAGCAGTACGAAGAACAACGTGTACATCCAGCCGAGGCTGGCGATCTTCCAGTTGCATGTTGTCGTGAACAGTTCGGTCGCTAGCGACATACCGTCGCAAACTTCCTTCGAAGCCGGATTGCTGATCGCCTGCGACAGCGGCAACCAGAATACGCTGAACCCATAGGCCATGCCGATGCACAGATGGATGCAAAGCGCGGCGGGCGGCACCAGCCAGCGATTGAAGCCTGCGGTAGCGATGATGCGTTCGCGATCAAGCAGTCCTGCTTGCACTGTGGGCGCGCTGCGCGCGCCTTCAAGAATTGCCATGTAGTCCTCCCATGCAGCGCTCATTTTGAACGTCTGCGTCCCCGATGAATTCCCAATGTCGATACGACGACGGCTTTATTCGTCACTTCTCACCAGCAAACTCGCGCAATTGGCCTGAAGCAGACAGCGATGTCGATAGACACATCGTCGTAACAAGCTCGATATGAAGGAGAAATTTTCAATATCGCGCCGCAACATCACATGCGGCGATTGCAAACTCAGATTACCGCTTTCTCGATAAGAAACGATAATCCATCGTCACCTCGTGCCGATTCAACCAAGCGATTGCCGGTAATGTTAACGAGGTGCGGAATGTCGATCGCGGCCATCGGATCGGTGCAGCGCACGTCGAGCCGGTCACCGATTTGCAACGCGGCAAGAGCTTTCTTCGTCCTCATTGCAGGCCAAGGACACTTCAAGCCGACAAGATCAAGCAGGATCGTCGCCATGCGTTTAGTCCGACGCCGCGAGAAG
>JAYUZG010000044.1:0-5088 GCA_043751985.1 Betaproteobacteria bacterium | reverse complement strand
TGGTCCTGGTCTCGATGCTGACGAATGGCGGCGCGTCGCCGCCAATGGGTGTCAATACTCTCCTCTCTGCGTCGGACGTTGGATCCTTGTCGTTTTATTCTGCGGGAACGCTTATCAGCACATCAGAGGGGCGGTTCGTCCCGGATTCCGCCGTCATGCTAACGGGGGATTTGCAAATTCCCGAAGGCCCAGGTCCGTTCCCGGCAGTAATCCTCGCGCACGGTTGTGGTGGTGTGGGTTATGCTGAGCCCACTTGGGTGTCTCTTCTAAATGAGTGGGGGTACGCGACGTTCGTAGTCGATAGTTTCAAAGGTCGCGGAATCTCCGAGGTCTGCACCGACGCGCGGCGCCTAAACGCAACACAACGCATACCGGATGCGTACGGGGCACTAAGGATTCTCGCGACGCATCCCAGGATTGCACCGGACCGCATTGCGCTCATGGGATTCTCCCACGGTGGAGTGCTCGCGCTGCGTGCGGCTACCGTCTGGGCACAAGAAACGTATGCGACATCGCACACACCAAGCCTGCGTGCTTTCTTTGCTTTTTATCCGTACTGCAATACTCAGTTTCCCGAACAACAACATATTTCAGCCCCACTGCGCGTTCACACGGGCGCGCTCGACAATTGGACGCCCGCTTCTGCCTGTGAAGAACTGGTCGCCTCACTCAAGGCATCAGGCCATGATGCAGCCATCACGTTGTACCCTGGTGCACATCACGGCTTTGACATCTTGCTGCCGGTGATGCATATACCCGGTGTCGAAAACCGCGCCGCTTGCCGGCCGCGAATCGACCATATTCTTGACTCCATTAGTCCGGCAAGTATTTCGGATTGCGTTACAAAGGGAGCCACGCTGGGGCGTAATACGGAAGCTCTCGAACAGGCAAAAGCGCAATTGCGCGCTGAGCTCGAAACGTTAGTCAAGAAGGTAGGTATCCCTTCCCTCCCCCGCGTAACGGAGACGCTTCCCTTTTCTCTGTATGCAGGCACGAAGTAATGTCGTTTTTTGTAGTATGCACAAATGTCAAAGTTAGTCCTCAAAGTCCAAGAGTCTTACGATCCCGACGCACAGCGCGAATTATTTCTGCGTGACCTTACGACTTTGATCATGGTGTGAGCGGAAGAGTAATTTACGTTCGCCGGTTCGTTAGCAATGAGCAGAATCAAGCGCTTACGCTCGGCTCATGCATAGCCTGTCGAGAGTACGCGAAGATACTTGTGCACGCGGATGAGACTTCGCATTATTGGATCTGCGCTAAGACAATAACCCGCTACCCACGCTAATGTGCGTTGTCGATTTCATATCTCGCCAAACGACTACAGACGGTAGGGTTTCTTGAACTGGCGGGCATGCGCGTTGGCCATTCCCTTGACCAGCAAGGAGATGTAGCATGCGATTCATGATCACGAATGAGATTGCAGGCGGCGAATTCTTCGAGCAAGAGTGCTGCGTGTTCCGCAAGAGGATCGATCGCTCTCGATAGATGGGCATCGGAGCAGAGAATAGTTGAGCGCGCCGTGGTCGCCTCGCCATCCGATGTGAAGTGTTTCTGCACAGGAGATACATCATGGTATCCAAGATGAGTAAACCTTCGGCGTCAAGACCGCGCGCAAGCGGCCGCGCGAAAAAAAGTGGTGTCGCGGTACTGGTCGCCACGCGCAAAGGCGCGTGGCTGTACCACGGCGATGCGGCGCGGAGAACCTGGCGCGTTAGTGGCCCGCACTTTCTGGGGCACATTGTCAATCATCTGGTGCTCGACCCACGCGATGGGCGTACCTTGCTCGCTGCAGCGAAGACCGGCCATCTCGGGCCGACGGTATTTCGTTCGACGGATTTCGGTCGCAACTGGAAGGAGGCTGCGCAACCACCAGCATTCAACAAAACTCAGAATGGCGAGCCTGGGCGCGCGGTGGATCACACGTTCTGCCTGCAGCCGGGCCTCGCTGGAGAGCACGGCGTCTGGTATGCCGGAACCTCTCCGCAAGGGCTGTTCCGCTCTGAAGATGGGGGGGTGACGTGGCAAGAATTTTCCACGATCAACGACGATCCGCAGATCAGAAAATGGATGGGAAGCGTGCAAGACGGCACACCCGATGGACCGAAACTGCATTCGATCATCATCGATCCGCGTGACGCAAAGCATCTCTACTTCGGGATGTCGGGCGGCGGCGTGCACGAATCGACCGACGGCGGCAAGACCTGGACCCGGCTTCTCAACGGCCTCGAAGTGGTCGAGGGCATGGACCCGTCGCAACCCACCTTCCACGATCCGCATTGCATGCGCATCTGCCCTAGCAATCCGGATCGCCTGTATCAGCAAAATCACTGCGGCATTTATCGTATCGACCGGCCGTCGGACACTTGGGTTCGCATCGGAAAGAAGATGCCCAAACGAACCGGGGACATTGGCTTTCCGATGGTGGTGCATCCGCGCGATACGGATACGGCATGGGTGTTTCCGATGGATGGCACCAGCGTGTGGCCGAGAACCAGCCCGGAGGGCAAGCCCGCGGTGTACGCGACGCGCAACGGCGGCAATACGTGGAAGCGGCTCGATTCAGGTCTGCCGTTGCAACAAGGGTGGTGGACGGTCAAGCGCCAGGCCATGACGGCAGACGTGCGTGACCCAGTGGGGCTTTATTTCGGGACCACCAGCGGCGAACTGTGGGCGAGCCGCGACGAAGGCCATCAGTGGAATTGCATCGCGCAACACCTGCCTGAGATTTATGCGGTGGAAGCGGCCGAACTAAAATAGAAGACTCCAACTTCGATGAGAGTCTTGATTCCCAGCGCGCTGCGCTCTTATACCGAGGCCAGCGAGACCGAGGCAAGCGGCGCCACGCTCGCCGCCGTTCTCGCGGACCTTGATCGCCGGTACGGTGGGATCCGTTTTCGCATGGTAGACGAGCAAGATAGGATTCGCCGCCATATTCGAATCTTCGTCAACGGCGAGCAAGTGCACAAACTGACGCGTCCGCTCTCAGAGACCGATGAGGTGGTGATCGTTCAGGCTCTCAGCGGAGGCTGAATGTTCCAGTGCGCCAACGCGAGCGGGCAAACGCATCGCTCGTGTGAGATAGTATTCATGCATGATTGAGACTTCCCCGCGCGCACAATTCACCGCCGGCCTGCAAGGTGTCGCCCCTTTGCTCATCGGCGCCGCTCCCTTCGGCATCATCTACGGCGTGGTTGCCGCGGGCACCGGTATGCCGCTGATTCTCGCGCAGCTCATCTCGCTCATCGTCTTCGCCGGCTCGGCGCAATTTGCCTGCGCGCAGTTGATCGGCGCGGGCGCGTCGGGTGTGGTGATGGTCGCAACGGCGTTCATCATTAATTTGCGTCACTCGCTGTATAGCGCCTCGCTCGAACCGCATACGCAGCACTTGCCCAGGCGCTGGAAGTGGCTGCTGTCGTATCTGCTGACGGATGAAGCCTATGCGGTGGCCATCCGCCATTACCAGGTGAATTCACCTCTGACCCACAAGCACTGGTACTTTTTGGGAGCCGGTATCGGCCTGTGGGCTACCTGGCAGATCAGCACCGCGGTCGGCATTCTGCTCGGCGCGCATATCCCCGCGCACTGGTCTCTTGATTTCGCTCTCGCGCTCTCCTTCATCGCAATCGTGGTGCCGATGCTGAAGTCGCGCGCCGAACTCGCTGCCGCGTTGTCCGCCGGGGCAGTGGCACTCGCCGCGCACGCGCTGCCGTATAAATTGGGTCTGCTGCTCGCATCTTTGATTGGCATTGCAGTGGGCGTGATGCTGAGCCGGGAAACCTCATGACCTTATGGATTGTAGTCATCGTCGCCGGTGCGCTCACCCTGCTCACGCGTTTGTCTTTCATCGCGTTGCCGGCAGGAGCGCATTTGCCGGCGTGGGCGAACCGCGCACTCAGGTTCGTCCCGCCGGCAGTGCTTTCCGCCATCACATTTCCTGAACTCCTGATACACGACAACGCGCTGCACTTTTCGATGCGGAATCACCGCCTCATCGCAGGGCTGATTGCGATCGGCGTCGCCTGGCGAACGCGGCAGGTAATGCCGACGTTGATCGCGGGGATGAGCGCGCTTTGGTTACTGCAATGGATGGAGCGATTATGAGCTGGCTCGAACTGAAAATCCCGCCGCCAGTGGTCGCGCTGTGCCTAGGAGCCCTGATGTGGCTTGCAGCTCAGATTGTCCCCGCCATCGAGGTGTCGCAAAGTTTGCGGATCGGTTTGTCACTGGTCTGTGTCGCGATCGGCCTGTTCTTCGATCTCACTGCCTTGATTGCTTTCCTGCGCGTTAAGACAACGCCCAATCCATTGCGCCCTTTGACCACGTCCTCGCTGGTCAGCACCGGGCTCTATCGTTTCTCGCGCAATCCGATGTATCTCGGCCAATTGCTGGTCTTGCTCGGCTGGGCATTATTTTTGTCGAATATTGCGGCGCTTGTATTGACTCCGCTATTCGTGCTCTACCTCAATCGTTTTCAGATCATCCCCGAAGAGCGCGCGCTCTCCAAGTTATTCGGCGCTGAGTTCACCGCTTACAAATTGAGAGTCCGCCGCTGGCTGTGAAGCGTCAATCGAGGCGCGCGGCGGTGATGGCACGGCGAATGTGCGCAAGCGGCGCCGTGTCGTCGAAGATCACATCGTTGCCGCGTTGGATCACGCCGAGTTGTTGCCATAGTTCCGTGAGATTTACATCGACCGCGGTATATTTCATCGCATCGTAGAGTTCGGTCATCACGTGAGTATGGGTGGCACGATCACCGACTGCCAATACTTTTTCAATCGGCCACCATTGCCCGATGTTGGCACCCGCGGCAACGATGCCGCGCAGTGAGTCCTGCAAGCCGAACCGATTATTGGTACGGCGGCGAATCTCCACGTCAGCGCGCAAACAATACAGCGCGCCACCCCAGTAAGTGCGGCCCCAAGTGGGAGTTCGATCGAGGCCGCGATCTCCGGCTTGCGGCAAGCCTTGCGGCAGTCCTTCGACCAAATCCAGCCACACTTTATTGACTCGCAGCTCGCCCGCCTGCGCGCGCGCAATCGGTTCGACGTAAGTGGCCACGCCCTCTTCTAACCAATGATGTGCGTC
>JAYUZG010000043.1:0-4739 GCA_043751985.1 Betaproteobacteria bacterium | reverse complement strand
ATCCACACTACTTCGCGCACGCAGCGCATGAGGCGCAGCGTGCTCGATACGTCCGCCGACGCCGCAACGCTGAAACCTAAGCGGTTCATGCCGGAATTGATCTTGAGAAACACGTCAAAGCGCGCGTCAAGCACAGCGTGCTTCAGCATCGAAACTTGCTCAGCGTTGTGGATCACCGGCGTCAAATTGTGAAGCGCGATAAGCGGCAGCTCGTCGGCAGTGAAAAAACCTTCGAGCAGCAAAATTCTGCCGCGGTAACCCGCATCGCGCAGCAGCACGGCGTCGTGAATTTCCAAAACCGCCAAACCGTCCGCGCCGCGCAAGGACTGCCAAGTACGCGATAAGCCGTGACCATAGGCATTGGCTTTCACTACCGCCAGGACTTGCGCGCCCTGAGCATGGATACGCGCCACCGACAGATTGTGCGCGATCGCGCCGCGATCGACGCGCGCCACGATGGGCCGGCTCACGACGGAGTAGCGCGCGACCGACGCGGTGTGAATGCGCAACGAGAAATAGTAAACACGGGCGCTATTGTAGTCCGCGCGCCGCAGCTTGCTTGGCTTCGACGCCCGCTACAACGCTCGGCCGCGCCGCGGTGAAGCGAATGTTTCGTGGTATAAAGCGCTCGACCCATGCGAACCCGCCGGTGCGCGCCCGCAACGCGGGAATTCGGGTTAATAAGAATATTCAAATCGTCCACTCATGAAGCGCGGCTTCTACATCATCCTCGCGGCGCAATTCTTTTCCGCGTTGGCGGACAATGCATTGTTGTTCGCTGCCATCGCGCTGATCAAAGTGGTCGATCCGGGCTGCGCCTCCGCGGCCACCGGCGAGTGCTGGCAGACGCCTATTCTGCCGGCCGTGTTTGCATTTTCCTACGTGTTGCTGGCGCCGTTTGTCGGACCGTTTGCGGACTCGCTGCCCAAAGGTCGCGTCATGTTTATCAGCAATGGCGTCAAGATCATCGGCTGTCTGGCGATGCTTATTGGCCTGCCGCCGTTGTACGCCTACGCGATTGTCGGCGTCGGCGCCGCGATGTATTCCCCCGCCAAATACGGAATCTTGACCGAGTATTTGCCGCTCGATCGCTTGATCTGGGCCAACGGCTGGATGGAAGGCCTGACCGTTGCCGCCATCATCGCCGGCGCCATTCTCGGCGGCTACATGATCGGGCCGCGTTTTGCGCACGTCGCCTATCACTACATCAATATGCCATTCGCGGATTCCAGTCTCGACACATCGCCCGAGGCGGCGATCGTGGTGATTTTCTCCCTGTACGCGATCGCGGCCCTGATCAATATCTACATTCCGAAAGTCGCGGTCGATCACAAATTACCCAAACGTACACCACTGTTCATTCTGCAAGATTTCTGGTCGAGCTTTCTGAGATTGTGGCGTGATCCGCTGGGCCAAGTCTCGCTCGCGGTGACCACTTTGTTCTGGGGGGCGGGCGCAACTTTGCGTTTGATCGTTCTGTCCTGGGGCGTCGCCGCGCTGCACATCAGCCAATCGAAAGCGACCCAACTCACCGCGGTGGTCGCGGCGGGAATAGCCATTGGATCGGTGCTGGCAGCGCGTCACGTAGAGCTGAATCGCTCGATCAAGGTATTGCCCATGGGGATCGCGATGGGCGTCACCACCATGATCATGATCTTTGTCAGCAACCTGTGGCTGGCTATTTTTCTGCTCCTGGCGATTGGCACCATGGCCGGCTTCTTCGTGGTACCGATGAACGCGCTGCTACAACATCGCGGACACTTGCTGATGGGCGCGGGCCACTCGATCGCCGTGCAAAACTTCAACGAGAATATTTCGATCTTCGCGATGCAAGGCGCCTACGCCTTGATGATTCACGGCAACCTCAAGCTCAACACGATCATTGTGAGCTTCGGCGCCGTGGTGGCGGTGACCATGTATTTGTTATACCGGCGCCACCGTCACGACCAGGACTGACTGTTCAAATAAGCCGTGGCCGATCCGGCAACTCGTTGCGCCGCTGTCCCGTCGATGGGAAATGCTCGCTGAGGACGCGCCCGATCGCCGCGACGCCATCAATCAAGCCGCTTTCGAATCGAGTACCACGAAACTCGGTTTCCATCGCGCGGCACAGATTTTCCCACACCCTCGCACCGACTTTTTCGTGCACCCCGCGATCGGCGATGATCTCCACCGCGCGATCGGCGAACAGCAAGTAAACCAGCACCCCGCTGTTATGTTGCGTGTCCCATATGCGCAGCCGGGAAAATACCTCGAGCGCGCGTTCCCGCGTTGACGTGCCGCGCAGCAATTCCGACAGCGGCAGACTGTCTTCCACCACCACTCGAATCTGTCCGTCGGTTTCCCGTTCTGCTGCGTGCACGGCTTGCTGAATGCGATCGAATGAGCGCTCCGGCAAGGCGCGCTGCACCGCGCGTTCACCGATCCACAAATGCCTTAAGACACGGGTGCCGTTCATCTCACCAGCTCCCCGAAGCGCCACCGCCGCCAAAGCCACCACCGCCACCGCGGAAGCCGCCGCCTCCGAATCCACCGCCTCCGGAAAAACCGCCGCCGCCCCAGCGTGAGCCGCGGAACGTACCCTGACCCAGCGTGCCCAGGCCACCGAGCAGAGTGAACAAAAAAACCAGCAATCCGCCGGCGCACGCCAACACGATTCCGGTCACCAGCAACTTCAACAACACGATTGCCATGCCGCCACTCAGCAGAGCGGCAGGCAACCTACCCAAGCGCGCACGTAACCAAATTCCGACAGCGGTCACCAAGAAAAATCCCAACAATAGAAAATGTAATGGCGGCAAGTTTCCACCGCTCCAATCGCGCGATACCGGCGGCGGCAGCGCTTCGCCCTCGATGGCGCCGGTGATTGCGTCGATGCCGGCGCGAACGCCGCCGTAAAAATCACCGACGCGCAAGTGCGGCACGATCGCTTCGTCGATGATGTGTTTGGTTGTCGCATCCGGCAGAACGCCTTCCAGGCCATAGCCCACCTCGATGCGCAGTTTCCGGTCCTGCTTGGCAAGCACCAGTATCGCGCCGTCGTCGATCGACTTACGCCCGAGCTTCCAACTCTCCGCAACGCGAATAGCGTACTGCTCAATCGTCTCCGGTTGCGTCGTCGGCACCAGCAGCACGACCACCTGGCTGCCTTTCTTCTTTTCGAACGCCGCCAGGCTCCGATCTAGCTCCTGCACTTGCTCAACGCTCAAGGTAGCGGTGAGATCGTTGACGTGACTCACCAGCGGCGGCACCGCGACATCTGCCGCCAGTGCCAGGCCTATCGCGAGAAAGGAAAAAAGCTGCGTCACTGTGCCGGCTTCGGCGCGGTCGGCTTGTCAAAATTTACCGCCGGCGGTTTCGCAATCGCCGCTTCGTTGTCGACCGTGAAGCCGGGCTTGACCTTGAAACCGAACATCATGGCGGTGAGATTACTCGGGAAAGAACGCACCGTGACGTTGAACTCTTGCACCGACTTGATGTAACGATTGCGTGCCACGGTGATGCGGTTCTCGGTACCTTCCAGTTGCGCCTGCAACTCGCGGAAATTCGCGTCCGATTTCAACTGCGGATAATTCTCCGCCACCACCAGCAAGCGCGACAAAGCGGACGTCATCTCGCCCTGCGCTTGCAAGAACTTCTTGAACGCAGCCTCGTCGTTGACCAATTCCGGCGTCGCTTGAATCGCACCAACTTTGGCGCGTGCGTTGGTTACGCCCAACAGAACTTCCTGTTCCTGCGCGGCGTAGCCTTTCACCGTATTCACCAGATTCGGTATTAAATCGGCGCGCCGTTGATACTGATTCAGCACTTCCGACCAGCCCGCGCGAACTTGCTCATCGGTAGTTTGCAGATCGTTGTAGCCACAACCGCCAAGTAGCGTGACCAGAGCAAGTATCCAGGCGAGACGCAATCGTTTCATCAGAATCCTCCACCAAGTAAACGGAACGAAGAGCTCATGTGGGGCTTGCCTTAAGGGGTTTCAACCGCAGCGGCCTGCAAACTTTTCATGGTGTCCACGGCGAAACACAGATCTTCCCAAGCCCGCACCTTGTCATTCAGGTTACGCAGCAGATAAGCAGGGTGATACATAACGATCGTCGGGATGCCCCTGTGTTGGTGCAAGCGTCCACGCAGACTGCCCAGCGTCGCGTCGCTGCCGAGCAGAGCCTGCGCGGCCACCTTTCCGAGCGCGACGATCAAGCGCGGCTGGATCAGTTCGATTTGCCGCGCTAGATACGGCTCGCAAGCGTGTGCCTCCGCCGGCTCGGGCGTGCGATTGCCAGGAGGACGGCATTTCACCACGTTGGCGATATACACTTTGTCACCACGCCGCAAGCCGATCGCCGCGAGCATATTGTCCAGCAGCTTCCCGGCTTGACCCACAAAGGGCTCGCCTTTGGCATCTTCCTCAGCGCCCGGACCTTCGCCGACAAACAGCCACGGCGCATTCACGTCCCCCACGCCCAGCACCGCCTGCTTGCGCCCCTTGCACAAGGTACACGCGGTACAGTTATCGACCGCAAGTTTTAAGGATGACCAATCGAGTTGCGCTACGGCTGCGCGCTTGCTTGCTTGCGCATCATCGCCGGCCGGTTCCGCGCTCGAGAGCGCGGGCAGACCCACGGTGCGCTCGCGCCGCGTCCACCGCGGCGTCAGCTCCAATTCCTCCAAGATCAACGCGCGCCGGCTCATAATCTCAACGCCATGATCAAGGCATCTTCGCGCCCGTTGCGCCCTGG
>JAYUZG010000042.1:0-8434 GCA_043751985.1 Betaproteobacteria bacterium | reverse complement strand
TGGGCGGTTCGGCGTGGGCGCAACCTACGCCGGTGGTGGTCAAGGTGTCGATGCTGTGCGGGGCGTTGTTGATGATCGTGCAGATGCTCTCGAATATCCGTGGCGATCTCCACTCCCTGAGAGAAAAGAAATAGCATGGGCATCGAAGTCATCTCGCTGTTGATGCTGGCGGCTTTTGTGCTGCTGATCCTGGTGCTCGGCATGCCGATCGGTTTTGCCACCGGCCTCATCGCCGTGGTGTTCTGCGCTTTGTTCGCCGACATCAGCAGTCTCGCTATCGTCACCTTTCGCACTTATGGTTTCGTTAACTCCTACGTGCTCTTATCGGTGCCGATGTTTTTGATGATGGCGTCTATTCTCGACAAGTCGGGCGTCGCGCACGATTTGTACGAGGCCCTGAAAATATGGGCCGGCAAACTGCCGGGCGGCGTGGCGGTGATGACCTTGATCGCCGCTTCGGTGATGGCGGCGATGACCGGCATCATCGGCGGCGAAGTGATTCTGCTGGGCCTGGTCGCGCTGCCGCAGATGTTGCGGCTTGGTTATGACTCGCGCTTGGCGATCGGCGTCGTGTGCGCCGGTGGCTCGCTCGGTACGATGATTCCCCCCAGCCTGGTACTGGTGTTCTACGGACTGACCACCTCCACGTCGATCGGCGATCTGTTTCTCGCATCGACCGTTCCGGGCGTCATTTTGGCGCTCATCTACATTACCTACGTGTTGATTCGCTGCGGTCTCAATCCAAAACTTGGCCCGCCGGCGCCGGCCGAACTGCGTAACATTCCGTTCGCCGCCAAGCTCGCCGCGCTGAAAAATGTCGTGCTGCCGCTGTTCATTATTTTCTCCGTGCTTGGCAGCATCTACACCGGCATCGCCTCGGTGAGCGAGGCCGCCGCCATGGGCGTCGCGGGCGTGATGATCAATGCGGCGATTCGACTCGCGCTGAGCTTTGGCATGATTCGCGAGGCCTTGTTCACCACCATGTCGAGCTGCGGCCTGTTGATCTGGCTCTCAATCGGCGCCAACGCGATGGTCGGCGTCTACAACTTGCTCGGTGGCATTACTTAGTTGAAGAGCATCATGACCGGCCTGCCGTTTGATCCGCTCGGCGTGATTCTCATCATGATGGTGATCTTCATCGTGCTCGGCATGTTCATGGACTGGTTCTCGATCATGCTGCTGACCATGCCGATTTTCGCGCTGACGGTGGTTGCCCTGGGTTATGACTTGATCTGGTTTGGCGTGCTGTTCAACGTCACCATGCAAGTCGGCTATCTCTCGCCGCCGTTCGGGCAAGCGGCGTTTTACTTGAAGTCCGTCCCGCCACCCGAGATCAGCCTCAACCACATTTTCAGTTCCGTGTTTCCGTTTATCGCGCTGCAGATCATCGGTCTCATCGTCGTTTTGTTTTTTCCGCAAGTGGCGATGTATTTGCCGACATTGCTGCATTAGATGCTATCGAGAAGTCTGCTACAAAGAGAAATTCGGCGGTCGTAAACTTTACTTCAACGACAACGAAGTGTCCTAGGGCCGTAATGGCCCGTTCGCGTGCGCACGCGAACGGGTAGAATGCTCAACTACTACCATCGCGTCAGTGCCGAGTAGCTTCAGGAGTGATCAATATGATGTCAGGAGAGGTGCTTGATCGGCCAATTAGCAAAGAGCAAATCATCGAGAAGTTTCTCGCCCTTGACAGTGATCCGCGGTTCCGCGATTTCGCGGGTAAGGTCGAAATCAACGAATATGGCGATCTACTCGTGAACGCGGCCAGCCGCCTTCATGTTGTTGTCCAAAAGCGCCTGGCAGCGTACCTAGAGCACATGCTGGGCGGAGAGGCAATGACGGAAATGCCCGTGGAGGTCAAAGTTCAGCAGAGCGATGCGATTCGGCTTCGCGTACCCGACATCGCTTGGTCGGCAGTGGCAGGATTCTTTGATGGTCCGCCCGAACTCAAAGTCTTACCGCGTCCTCCAGAGCTCTGTGTCGAGATGAAGTCTGATAGCAATACTCTCAAAGACATGCGAGAAAAGCGCGATGAGTTGCTGGCTATGGGAGCTAAAGAGATCTGGTTCGTCTTTCCGGAGCAGCATCGAGCTGAGTATTATGGAGCGGAAGGCAAGCGTGGTGCGAGTCAATTCGATGTTGATCTGACTGAGTTCTGGACATTATATTAGTGCGTCCGATTATGTTGTAACGGACAGCGTGATGACGGGCAAGATGTCTATTGCACTCGGAACTTCCTGGCGGTGCAGGCACTCGGGCCGGCTACGCCGTTCATTGCCCTCGGTGCGCCAGGTCTTAACCGGCGAAGAATTCGCGCACTCTATCCATCCATCCTTTAGCGCGCGGATTGTGACGCGCGGCGTCGTGCTGGATGGAGGCTTCCAGCTCTTGCAATAGTTCGCGTTGTTTCGGGGTGAGGCTCACCGGCGTTTCCACCACCACGTGGCACAACAGGTCACCGTGAGACTGACTGCGCACGCCCTTGATGCCTTTACCGCGCAGGCGAAATACTTTGCCTGATTGCGTTTCCGCCGGAATTTTTATTTTCGCGTAGCCGTCCAGCGTGGGGATCTCGATTTCGCCGCCCAGCGCCGCGCTGGTGAAGCTCACCGGCATCTCGCAATGCAAATCGTTGTGCTCGCGCGTGAACACGGCATGCGGTTTGGTCTGAATCACCACGTACAGATCGCCCGCCGGGCCGCCGTTTACGCCCGCCTCGCCTTCGCCCGACAATCGAATCCGGTCACCGTTGTCGACGCCAACGGGAATTTTCACCGACAAGGTTTTTTGATGTTTGACCCGCCCCGCGCCATGGCAAGTACCACAGGGGCTGGCCACGACTTTCCCGGCGCCGTGGCATTTGGGGCAAGTCTGCTGAATCGAGAAGAAGCCCTGCTGCATACGAACCTGGCCGTGGCCGTTGCAAGTCGGGCAAGTCGTCGGCTGCGTGCCGGGCTTGGCGCCGCTGCCATGACAAGTCCCACACTCGTCCATCGTCGGAATTCGAATGCGCGTCTCGGTGCCGCGCGCGGCCTCTTCCAGGGAAATTTCCAAGTTGTAGCGCAGATCGGCGCCGCGATAGACATTGGAGCGTCCACCTCGGCCGCCGCCAAAAATGTCACCGAAGATGTCGCCAAATGCATCGGAGAAGTTCGCGTGCCCGGCACCGCCGCCGACGCCGGCCTGAGGGTCTACTCCGGCGTGGCCGTATTGGTCGTAAGCCGCGCGCTTGTTGGCGTCGGAGAGCATTTCATAGGCTTCTTTCATTTCCTTAAACTGCACCTCGGCCTTGGGATTATCCGGATTGCGATCCGGATGATGTTTCATAGCCAGTTTGCGATAGGCTTTCTTGATGTCTTCGTCGGACGCGTCGCGGTTGAGTCCCAGCACGTCGTAGTAGTCGCGTTTGCTCATGTTTTAAGGCTGCAGCTAATGTGACGAAGGCCGCGGACCACGCAGAGAACCGAAAGTTCTCAAGCGATCCGCGGCCACTGTTTTGGCTTGCGCTAAGGCTCAGGCCGATTTCTTTTGACTATCCTTGACCTCTTCGAATTCGGCATCGACTACGTTTCCGTCGTCGGGTTTGGGTTCCGCCGCGCCGGCTGCCGGCTCCCCACCCGGCGCTTGCTGCGCATACATCTTCTCGGCCAGCTTGTGCGAAGCTTCAGCCAGATTTTTCGACTTGGCCTCCAATTCAGTCTTGTCGCCATCCTTGATCGCGGCTTCGGCGTCCTTCAATGCCGCTTCGATTTTGGCTTTTTCCGCCGCGTCGATCTTGTCGCTATGCTCGGCCAGAGATTTTTTCACCGAATGAATCATCGCGTCCAGTTGGTTGCGCGCCTCGACCACCTCACGCTGCTTGCGGTCTTCTTCGGCGTTGGCTTCGGCGTCTTTCACCATGCGCTGGATTTCATCCTCCGATAAACCGGAGTTCGCTTTGATGGTGATCTTGTTTTCTTTGCCGGTGCCTTTGTCTTTGGCCGACACATGCAAGATGCCGTTGGCATCGATATCGAACATCACCTCGATTTGCGGCATGCCGCGCGGCGCCACCGGAATGCCTTCCAGGTTGAACTGACCGAGACTCTTATTGGCGCGCGCAATTTCACGCTCACCCTGCAACACGTGAATAGTGACCGCGCTCTGATTATCATCGGCGGTGGAAAACACCTGCGTCGCCTTGGTTGGAACGGTGGTATTGCGCTTGATCAGCGAAGTCATCACGCCGCCCAGCGTTTCGATGCCGAGCGTCAACGGCGTCACGTCGAGCAACAACACGTCCTTTACGTCGCCCTTCAACACGCCGCCTTGAATCGCCGCGCCGACTGCCACGGCCTCATCCGGGTTCACGTCCTTGCGCGGTTCACGACCGAAAAACTCACGCACCTTGTCCTGTACTTTCGGCATGCGCGTCATGCCGCCGACCAGAATCACGTCGTTGATGTCCGAAGTTTTTACTCCGGCGTCCTTGACCGCCAGACGGCACGGCTCGATCGTGTTGTTGATCAAGTCTTCCACCAGGCTCTCGAATTTGGCGCGCGTAATCTTCTGCGCCAAGTGCTTGGGGCCCGACGCGTCCGCGGTGATATACGGCAGATTGATCTCGGTTTGCTGGCTGGACGAGAGTTCGATCTTGGCTTTCTCGGTGGCTTCCTTCAAGCGTTGCAAGGCGAGCACGTCTTTGGTCAGATCGACGCCTTGCTCTTTCTTGAATTCGCCGATCACGTATTCCATCAGTCGTTGATCGAAATCCTCACCGCCGAGGAAAGTGTCGCCGTTGGTGGAGAGCACTTCGAATTGCTTCTCGCCATCGACATCGGCGATTTCGATAATCGAAACGTCAAAGGTGCCGCCGCCGAGATCGTATACGACGATCTTCTTGTCCTTGCCCGCTTCCTTGTCCATGCCAAAGGCGAGCGCCGCGGCAGTAGGCTCGTTGATGATGCGCTTCACATCCAGGCCGGCGATGCGACCGGCGTCCTTGGTGGCTTGACGCTGCGAATCGTTGAAATACGCAGGGACGGTGATCACCGCTTCGGTGACCGGTTCGCCCAGATAATCTTCGGCGGTCTTCTTCATCTTGATCAGAACCTGCGCCGAAATTTCCGGCGGCGCCATTTTTTTGCCGCGCGCTTCCACCCAAGCATCACCATTGGATGCTTCGCTGATGGTATAGGGCACGCTCTTCAACGCCTTGGCGACTTCCTTGTCACCGAACTTGCGGCCGATCAGGCGCTTGACGCTGTGCAAGGTGTTGCGCGGATGGGTCACCGACTGACGTTTGGCGGGCGCGCCCACCAGGACTTCGTTTTCGTCCGTGTACGCGACGACCGAGGGCGTGGTACGCGCGCCTTCGGAGTTCTCGATGACTTTAGGCTGCCCGTTCTCCATGATCGCCACACATGAATTGGTGGTACCGAGGTCGATGCCGATGATCTTGGCCATTAAATTTCCTTTAAGTGAATGTTCAAAGACAGTGCTGGCTAAATGCGGGCGTCAACTGCAATGTTCAAGCGTCAGGGCAATGTTCAAACTTCCTTGGCCTTGGCGATGATGACCAGGGCCGGACGCAATACCCGGTCGTTAAGCTGATAGCCTTTTTGCAGGACCTGGACGACGGTGTTGGCGGGCTGCTCTGACTCTACCGTGCTAATACCCTGATGCCGACGCGGATCGAATTTCTCGCCTTGCGGATTGATTTCGAGCAGCGCGAAACGCTCAAATGCGCTGGTTAATTGTTTCAGCGTGAGCTCGCTTCCGCTCAACAGCGACTGGACATTTTCTTGGGATGTTTTCAGCGCGGCTTCCAGACTGTCGCGCACTGCGAGCAGTTGCTGGGCAAAGTTTTCGATCGCGAATTTGTGCGCTTGGGCAATATCCGCCTGCGCTCGCTTGCGCAGGTTCTCGGTTTCGGCCTTGGCGCGTAGCCACGCGTCGCGCATGGCTTCGAGTTCCGCTTCCGCTTTGGCTAAGCGCTCTTGCAAAGTTGGCGCGCTGTCCAGCGGCGGCGCGGTCTGCGCGGCCTCGCTCACGGGGTCGAGTGTAATGGGGGCGCCGGCATCCAACGCCGGGTCGGTTTGTTGTTGCATTGAATCCTCCGTTAGACCACCCCCAATTCTTGGGGCGAAGGCGAAGGATTCAAGAGGGGGGCGTAATTCTTTTTGCCCCCACGCCCAGCTTGACTTATGCGGCCAAATTGATCGTCGGCTGGAAGGGCGATCCATTTGCCGCGCTCTGGTAGAACGCAGTTCCACTCAGGAAGGCCCTGAACTGTTGCGAGAAGACTATTTCAGTATGCACCGCGGGCGCGGTGGCCGTGCCCGGAAGTGCGCTTGGCACAGACGGGGCGGGTGCCGTGGTCGCAGGCAAGGTCGAAGCGGGCGCAACGTTGACGGGATCGGTGACGACCGGCGTTGGCGTCCCGGAACCGGCGGCAGTGGGGCTGGGAGCGGGCGCCGCATGCTCGTCGTCACCGTGCTCGTCGTCATCGTCGTGTTCCAGGGCGGGCAGCAACTGGCTCAGGCCTGCGCCATCCAGAGCGAAATGCCAGCCGCCGCCGGGCAGGCGGGTGGTCGTGGCCGGGTGCGTACCCTCGGCTTTCGGCGTCACGTCGCCGGTGAGATGCAGACTCGCGCTGGTGTCTTGCACGAATACTTGGGAGATCGACAGCGAGAACGAGAAGGCGCCGCTGCTTCCGTCTTTCAATTTCAGCGTGCCGGAAGCGGCGAAATCAAGCTGTCGCGCCTCGGCATGCAGAGAATGATATTGATAGTCGAGCGCGGCAGTGTTTTGGCCGGTCTGCGTTACCAGCGTGCTGTCGGCTTCGTCCAGCGTGATGCTGCCGGCGCTGAGCGATTGCTGGTCCACCGTCACGTTCTCCACTTTCTTGCCGGTCACCAGTTCCAGCGCGTGCTTCATCAGCTTCATCAACGACTCGCCGAGATCGCCTCTGCCGGCCAGCGCGTTGAGCAGTCGGCCGCCGTGCGACAACTCGATCTCGGGAGCCCGAGGCGCATCGTCGTCAACTTTCGCCGGTGTGGAAGCCGTCCCGGTACGCAACGACTCTTGCAGGGAGCGCAGCAGCGATGGATCGTATTGTGTATTCAGTTGCGTACTGAGCTTTGGGTCAGATTGGACTACCTGCATGGCGAACACTCCAGATACACCGCGCACGGCGCGGCAGTGTTCCAGTTACGGCAGCAGTCGGTGAGTTCTTGATTGCCGGCCGATGACTCGAACGTCTGACTCAGACTGCGCGATTGCGTAGAGGCGCGTGTCGCGCCGCTGCGTCCGCAGGTCGCCAGCGATGCACGGGTGGCTCGCATACTATACTGCCGGCCTTTCCAATCGCCGTGCCACTTTATATTTCTTCGGAGGATTCATGCGTTTTTGGTTCGTAGAAACTTTTCTTTTGGCTGCCGCAGTTTTTCTTGGCGTGCAGCCAATCACTGCGCCGGCCGAGCCGATTTTGCGCGCCGGAGTGACGTCTTACTACGTCGGTGGCGCCAGCGTCGACGCGATTCGCAAGGACATCGAAGCCAACGCGCCGCCCAACCTCGAAGGCGCTCACGTTGCGTCGTTCACTAAATGGGAATTGCAGTGGCGTTGGAAGACCGAGGAAAAAGACGGTCAATGCGGTATGGCGCAAGCCACCGCGGTGCTCGGCGTTTCAATGTTCGTTCCAAAATTACGCAACCAAGCCGCCGCCACCGCAAGTTTGCTCGCGCGCTGGAAGAAATATGAGAAGGCGCTACGCGCGCACGAAGAAGGGCATATGCAGATCGCTACCCGTGCCGCGCGGGAAATCGAAGCGACGCTGCTAAAAATGCAACCCGAATCGACCTGCGCAGCGCTGCAGTTGCGTGCCGACGAGATAGCCAAGGGCATGCTGGAGAATTACCGCAAGGAAGATGCGATCTACGCGGCAACAGCCGAACAGATCAAACTTTAGAAACTATCGCGTCGCACCGTGCGCCTTCGCGCGCGCCAAAGACGCAGCACCTTCCTGCGCCGCGGCGCGGTCATCCCATTGCGAGTGCACCCAGCCGCCGAGATTTTCGGTGGCGATTTGGCACAGCGCTTCGATCCACTCTTGGCGTTCGTTGAGAGCAGGAAGGTAATGAAACTCGCCGCCGCCCGCTTGCTGGAACGCGTCTTTGTTTTCCATGGCGATTTCTTCCAGCGTTTCCAGACAGTCCGCAACAAAACCCGGACACACCACGTCCACACGCTGGGTCTTGCTGCGGCCCAACTCGATCATGCTGTTCATGGTGTAGGGCTTGAGCCATTCGGCGCGGCCGAAGCGTGACTGAAAGGTAATGCGGTATTGCTCGGGCTTGAGGCCGAGTGCTTGCGCCAGCAAGCGGCCGGTCTTGTGGCACTCGCAGTGATAGGGATCGCCCTGGCTAAGCGAGAAACGCGGCACGCCGTG
>JAYUZG010000041.1:0-3302 GCA_043751985.1 Betaproteobacteria bacterium | reverse complement strand
TTCTGGGATTACGACTCGCCCACCTGGGCGGGCAAGTTCCTCGACCAATGGTGCACCCAAGTCATGCGTTCGCGCATCGAGCCGATGAAGAAGTTCGCTCGCACCGTGCGGGTGCATCACGAATTGCTGCTCAACTATTTCCGTGCCCGAAAGGCGTTCTCCAGCGGCGTGATCGAGGGTTTGAACAACAAAGCCAAAGTCACCATGAGAAAAGACTACGGATTTCGCACCTTTCGCATCACAGAAATCTCGCTCTATCATGCGCTTGGCAAATTACCTGAACCAAGACTCGCCCACGAATTATCCCGACGAGCCAAAAAATAAATAGCAGCGAAGTAAATTGCGTTGCTCGCGTCAACCGCGTCAGAGCCGCTCAAATGCCTGATTTAATCTTCGCACCAGAGCTGCATTCAATTCACGCGTGTGGCGCTTCCAGCGTTTCGTGGATTGGTCGATCTCGGTCTTGAGTCGCGTGGCGGTCTCCGTGTCGCCGACAGTCGCCGCCCAGATGGCGTACTCGGCGCGGCACTCAAAACTTCCGAAACGCTGCAAGGCAGATTCAAATTCATTTTTTGCATCCAGCCTGCGTTCTGCGCCTGCGAGCGCGCGCGCCATCAGCAGCGACACCTGCTCGGCCCTGAATCCCGCGTCGGTCCTGCGTACAAAGTTAAGATGCGTGATCGCGTCATCGAAGCGTGCGCAAGCGAAGTACGCCCCGGCGGCGCCAAAGCGGATCTCCAAGTCCGACGCGTAAGGGCCTTTCAGGCACGCCTCGTAGTTCGCTGCCGCCGCTCGCGCGTCACCGGAATCGAGCAGCGCCACGGCGAGGCGCATTCGATTCTGCGCGGTCGGGGTGTATTCGAAAGCCGCTTGCGCCGCGCGCAACTCTTTGGTCGGATCGAGCGTCTTGGCGGCGACCGTGACAATTTTTCTCGCGCCACGGTCGAGACGCGAATCAGGCAGGTAGATCACCAAGAAGTAGACGATGCTGCCGAGCAGCGGAAATGAGAACAAAATAATCAGCCAGTACATCGGCTGCCCGCTGCGCAGCGCGTGCACGGCGAAGAACAACGCGACAATGAAATGCAATCCCAAGCCAGCGATGGGCATACTCCCTCCTTCGGGCAGTTACCGGATTCCTGCGTACATTGGCGTAAGTGTAAACTGCTCCGCACGCTGAACCCAGTGGCGCTGAACCCAGTGCCATCTTGGAACCTAGTAGCCTCGCGCGTAGCCCGGTGGTCTCTTAGCGCGCGCAACGAAAGACCTTGGTTGGATCTTCTTGGGAGGACATGATGAAACATCGGATCGCTTCGTTCTTGCTAGCGGCGTCGCTCTTTGCACTGTACTGCGATGTGGCCTGGTCCGCAGAGACAGTGCGCGTCGCCGTGATGGAGGCGCTGAGCGGGCCGCCTGCCGCAATCGGCAAATGGTGGGCGAACCACGTGCAGATGGCGGTTGATCAGGTCAACGCCAAAGGCGGTGTGCTGGGTGGACGAAAAATCGAAATTGTTCCTTTTGACAGCAAAGCGAGCCCGCAGGAAGCGTTGATCGCGTTCAAAGGCATGACCGATCGGAACATTCGCTTTCTGTTTGGCACCGTAGGCTCACACGTTGCGCTCGCGCTGACGGACGCAGTCGCCAAACACAACAAGCGCAATCCCGACAAGTCGGTTTTGTTCTTGAACTATGGCGGCTTGACGCCGGAAATGACCAACGAGAAATGTAATTTCTGGCATTTCAGATTTGACGCGCACGCCGACATGAAAGTGGACGCGCTGGTCCGCCAAGTGGTCGCGCAAAAAAATATTTCCAAGGTTTATCTGCTCAATCAGGATTACGCTTACGGGCAAGCGGTGCAGAAACTTCAGCGCGAGCTACTGGCCAAGCGCCGGCCGGATATTCAGATTGTCGGCGATGATCTGATTCAGTTGCAAAAGACCAAGGATTTTTCTCCCTACATCGCGAAGATTCGCGCCTCCGCTGCGGACACGGTGTTGACCAGTAACTGGGGGCCCGATCTGGTGCTGTTAATGCGCGCGAGCCACGAGTCCGGCTTGCCGGCGCGCTACTACACGCTGAACGCGCATTTCAGTGGCACCCCCACCGCCATCGGCGAAGCCGGCGCCGGCCGCCTGATCAACGTCAGCCCGTGGCACGCCAACATCGCCGACGGCAAGCTCGATCCGTACTACGTCGATTACAAGCGGCAATACAAAGAAGAGTGGAACATGCTGCCGATGAAGAACGCGGTAGAAATGTGGGCCAAGGCGGTGGACAGCGCGCAGTCTCTCAATCCGGTCGCCGTTGCGCGCGCTCTGGAAACCATGCGCTACGACGCCGGCACCGGCATGATGTGGATGCGCGCCGAAGATCATCAGTTGATGCAGCCGCAGTACGCTTATCTATTCACCAAGGTCGGCGCCGGCGTCAAACACGACATTGAGAACACCGGCTTCGGCTGGCGCACCGAAGGCAGATTCGAAACCGACGAGACTGTCCCGTCGCATAGTTGCAAGATGGAACGGCCTTAAGGCGCCATGACATTTTTCCAATGGCGCAAAGTGTCAGTGATTCGACGGCGCTACGAGAACTTCGACGAGGAGCTTCCCTTGCCGAGACAAAACGAATTGGCGTTGGTTCACGAACTCTTCTATCGTCAAGCCAACGTCCCGCACGATCCGGCGAAGCAATAATTTCACGACCTCGATGAAAAGGCACCGTGGTACATCGGCCATGATCGTCGCGAAATTGTTTGTACGAACCGCGTTGTCGGACTTCTACGAAGCCGAGTTTCTTAAGTATCCCGACAACCTCAGACGGTTTGAGGATTGGGATCTTGCCCACTACTTATGCTACTGCGACGTTTTGGACCCTGACGAATTCCGATTCGAGTTTCAGCTCGCCGTCTTCGAGCAACATCGAGATCACTTCGCGTAGATTTTCGTGAAGCTCGTCAAGCGTGGCGCCTTGCGAGTGCGCCCCCGAGAAACCAGGAACGAATCCGACAAACAAGCCCGTTTGGGAATCGCGCGCAATCACGGCCGAATATGTTTTCATTGAGATGTTCCGACTCCAGCGTTGAAGTTGTTCATTATTAGACTAGCGCGATCATCGCGCAACCTAATGTGAGGCTCATGCGGCACGGGCGCTGAATCTGTCTGGATTTCAGGCTGGGGCACCTTGTGCGATACAAATCGTGGTCAGTAGTGTCCGGTTAAAAGTCGAAGAGTGTCAATTGGTTACCTGCTGGTGGTGATTCGGATCGAGTGGCATCGGGCTGCAAGGCGCATGAAATCTCG
>JAYUZG010000040.1:0-18292 GCA_043751985.1 Betaproteobacteria bacterium | reverse complement strand
CCCTGTCCGGGCCATTGCAGAACCTGGCCTTCCGCTACACCCAGGCGATCAACCGCAAGCTCGGGCGTGTCGGCCATCTGTTCCAAGGCCGCTACCGGGCCCTATTGGTCGATCACGATGCCTATCTGCTGGAATTGGTTCGCTACCTCCACCTCAACCCGGTGCGGGCACACCTGGTGAGCGATCCGGGCGAGTACCCCTGGAGCGCGCATCGCGCCTACCTGGGGAGCGTAGCACTGCCCTGGCTCACTACCGAGACTGTACTCGGGCAACTGGGGGGCAGCGTGGGGGTGGCACGGCGGCGCTATGCGCGTTTCGTGGCCGAGGGGATCGGTCACGGACATCGCCCCGAGTTCTATAGCGGCGCCGACGACTCACGGGTTATCGGTGACGAGCGCTTTGTCGAACAGCTCAATCGCCAGGCGGTGGAAGTGCGGCCTCAGGGGCGCATCAGCCTCGATGCGATCGTCGCCCATGTATGCGCGGGGTACCGGCTGGATGAGGCGGCGCTGCGGGCGCCCGGGCGGCAGCGGGTGGCGGCACAGGCTCGTGCGCTGGTGGGGTGGCTCGCGCTGCAGACCAACGCCACGACCCTCGCTCACGTTGCCCGGCACTTCGGCCGCGAAGCCTCGGGGTTGGGCCGTCAGGTGGGACGGCTGCAGCGGCAGGCGCGTGCCGATACGGGCAAGGCGCGGTCGTTGCAACAACACTTTAGTGCCATTAGTCAGGCCTGACCCCATGCCTGTGTAATCCGCTTTCGGGTTTGGCAGAAAAATCTGCGTCACGCTTTGCTCCATCATCGTGTCGTCACACGTCCGGCTAGGCTGCAGGTACTCGGCAGATTGGAGTCAAACCGAGTTTTATCGCGCGCCTGGAAAACTGGCGATCATCGAAGGTCGCGAAGGATTCGCAAGCGGCGCATGACGCCAAATGCATCGCGTCGGCAAAATCTAACCCTTTGTCATAAGCCTGTAGCGCGCGACCTACCGTCTCGGCGTCTTCCACGCGAACTTGTTTCAACTCAAGCAAATGATGGAACACGGCGGCGACTTGCGCGACGGCATAGCCGTATACGGCCCGCATAACCCATTCGCACTCCAGAAGGACTGTCTTGGGCACATACAGCAGGGGTTCCTCGGCAAACAATTTCGCCGCGGCCAGGCGTTGCCGGATTGCTTCCCGATCCGATTTGTCTTCGATGTAAAAGCGCAACAAAACGTTGGCATCGACACCGGTCACTTTTTCTTTCCTCGTTTGGCCATCAAACGCGCTGCCGCGATACCATTCATTTGTTCCAGCGCCACGGGCGGCCCGGAGTACTTCAACATGCCAAATCCGTCTTCAGTCCGTGCGGCTTTATGCCGCACTACTCGTAGCTTTGCTTCGCCGCGCGAGAGCTCGAATTCCACCAGACTTCCAGTGGAAATGCCGAGCGCTTTGCGCACGGTCTTAGGAATCACAACCTGACCCTTCTCGGATACGATCGCTGCCATGCGGGCCTCCTGATTTGTCGATTGGGAACAGATTAGCAGAAATTCCTACCTGGTAAAACCGCTATCGATCCGCGCTCCTACGAGAAGGCTGGAAACTTCCGTCTGATAATTCTTATTGATTCGCAATGCAAGACTTCATTCCTACAAAAACTTCGGGTTACTGCGTTAGGTCGTCAAATTGCTTCTGATTGTAGGGCGAGCGATTTATCCTGCGCCCGGCGCTGCATTCTGGGAATTTCTTGGTGCCTGAGTTTGGCATTTAGGTTGGGTCGGTTCTGCATCGTTTCCTGGTGAACTCGGATGCAGCGCTTGGTCAGCGCGTAACCCGGTTGAAGGCAGTCGGGGAGAACAATGACGCTCGGACATACTTGTCCGATACTGTTCTAATGAGAGGGAATGAGTTCATCCTGCAAGTTCACCGCTATGCCAAGGATCATGGTCTGCGTTTTGAGTGGCGGCCCGATCTCGGCAGAGGAAACCACGGTGTGATGGGGGGTTTGTTCTCTCGTTTCGTGATGTGCCCGAGGCTATCTCCCAGGCGGAGACGGCTGCCACGTGCGTCGAAGAAGGCTCCGGCGCGCTTCAGGCTGCGATTGAAGCCCGGATCCTGGACGGTCTCGACATCCCCACCGCATCCCCTGCAAAGCGCGGCGAACGATTAGTGGCGGTCCCGGTGCACACGGCTCTGAAGGCCGCGCTCTACCTCACCATGCGCGAATGCGGCATCACGCGCGTGGAACTAGCGCGGCGCCTCGGTATTGACGAGAAAGAGGCACGCCGCATGCTCGACCCCTACCACGCTACCAAGGCCGATCGCTTAGAGCGAGCGTTGGCAGTTCTCGGCAGATATGCGGAACTACGCGTGGCTTGAACAAGCGAATCTAAGCGCGTGCACCTCGGAGAGTTCACTTGACCGAGAAGTAAAACTCGGCGAAAAATTTCCGTGCATCGGTCCATACTGCTTGTTGTATAAGTCCGCACGATGCGGCGAGGGTGCTCATGGAATCAATGGTGTACTTGTAAGAGTTCTCGGTGTGGATGGATTCGCCGCGAGTAAAGCGAACGGTTTCGCCAGACAGCACCACGCTTTGATCAACCCGACTCACCAAGTGCATTTCGATGCGCGTCTTGAGCGAGTTGTAGAAAGCGCGGTGCTCGAAGTGTGACAAATCGAAAGTACCGTCGAATTCGCGATTCAGCCGTGTCAAGACATTGAGATTGAAATCGCGGGTGAGGCCTTGCGGATCGTTGTAGGCCAGGTTCAGCGTCGCTTCATCTTTTTGCAAGTCCACGCCGAGGATCACGCCACCGGCCGCGCCGGCGACGCGCGCCTGACGTTTCAGAAACGCCGGCACGGCATGCGGTTCAAGATTACCAATGGTCGAACCGGGAAAGAAGATGACGCGGCGTCCGCCCTTCGGCAGTGGTAACTGGTCGAGACCGTTTTCAAAGTCTGCCCGAGCGGAAATAACTTGTAACCAAGGGAAACGTTGTGCGAGCTTAAGACCCTCGCGTTCGACATTCGGCGAGACGTCGATGGCCAGATAGGCGAGCGGGCGCAAATGTGACAGCAGCAAACGGAACTTCGACATATCGCCCGGGCCGGGCTCAATGACGATGCACTGATCGCCCACCGCGCGCTGAATGTCCTGAGCGTGGCGCGCAAGAATGGCCAGCTCGGTGCGCGTCACGTAGTACGCCTCCGTCTCGCAAATGGCATTGAACTGCGCGCTGCCCCATGCATCATAGAAAAGTTTCGGCGGCAGTGTCTTTTGCGCAGCGCGCATACCGGCAAGAATTTCATCTCGGCTAAGCACCGCGGCGGAGCCAACATCGTGAAAAGTAAAATTGGGTGGTAAATGATCCACGGTAACTTTCGGTCGGCGGGGGAGGTCGCAGCATACGCCAGTCGTGCGGCGCAGCAGCGGTCTCAAGTTAGCTGATATTCCAGCGCATAGGTCGCGCGCTCATCCTGGCCCAGCGTTTTCACCAGATACGGCATCACCGATTGCAACGTTTGCGGCAAGGTAAAGGACGGATGGATGACGAACATTCCGCTGCCATGAAGGCCCAGTCCTCCGGGCGCGGGCGCCTTGACGGTAAGCGACACATGCAACCAGTCGTTCATGCCGAGTTGCTTCAACAATGGGAGCAGCTTGCGCGGCTCAGCGCGCTGAACCAGCGGATACCAGATCGCGTAGCAACCATCGGCAAATCGCTTGAGTGCTTGTCGCAGCGTGTCGATCACGCGACGGTAATCCTGTTTGTCTTCATACGAGGGGTCAATCAGGATCAATGCGCGCCGTGACGGCGGCGGCAGAAAGGTCTGCAACGCGGTGAAACCGTCGCCCGCTTGCGCCAACACGCGGGCGCCGGCATCCGCGGCATAACGCTGCAACAGCGCGCTTTCGGTCGTGTGCATCTCGATCAGCCGCAAACGATCCCGCTGCCGCAGCAGTTGCAAGGCGATCTGCGGCGAGCCGGGGTAGCGGCGCAGAACTGCGCCCGGATTCATCACCCGCACAATTTCTACATAGTCTTCGAGTGGCGCGGGCAAATTCGTTTGCGGCCACAAGCGGGCGATGCCGGTCTCAAACTCGGCGCTGGTCTTGGCGTAATCGCCGTCCAGCGCGTAGATTCCAGCACCCGCATGGGTATCGACGAACCATAAGGGTTTGTCTTTTTGCGTGAGGTAACGCAGCAATTGCACCAGTACGCAATGCTTCAGCACATCGGCGTGATTGCCGGCGTGGAAAGCGTGGCGATAACTCAGCAAGAGTCGCTACCGCCCCTCGGCGTGCAGAATGCGCAATGCCGCGCAGGCCGCGCCAAAGCCGTTGTCGATATTCACCACCAGCAGACCGGACGCACAGCTCGCCAGCATGGCGTTCAGCGCGGTCTGTCCACCGTGCGCGACACCATAGCCCACCGAAGTGGGCACGCCGATCACGACACTGCGCACCAGGCCGCCAAGTACAGTCGGCAGCGCTGCATCCATGCCCGCCACGGCGATGACGATTTTCATCGCGCGTATCTCCTCGATACGATCCATCAAGCGCCACAATCCCGCCACGCCCACGTCGTTGATCTCCGTGCAGGCGACAGCGTAATAACGCAAGGTGCGCGATACCTCGCGGCTGACCGGTAGATCGGAGGTGCCGGCGGCAACCAGCGCGACGCGCGCAGCGTTGTCTGAACTGGAATGCGGACCACCAAGATAGGCCGTGCGCGAGATCGCGTCATAGTCCAGCAACTGACGCTGCGCTTCATCGAGCGCGGCAAATTGTTCGCGCGACAATCGAGTAAACAACAGCCGCGCATTTTTCGCCGCCGCAGTGTCGATCAGCCGCGCCAACTGCGCGTCGGATTTACCGGCGCAAAAAATCGCCTCCTCCAGCCCGGTGCGCTCGGCGCGGGCGAAATCCAGGTTGAAGTCAGACACGCGCGTGTAGTTTGATCGGGTGCAGAAACGCGCTGCCGACTCGATACGGCGCAAAGCGCACCGGCCGTGTGAAGCCGCTGTCGCGAAATAATTCCGCGATCTCCGCTTCCATCCGCGCGCGCCGCACGGTATCCAGCACGGCGAGCGTAACGTCATCCAACTCGACGACCACACCTTCGGCGCGGATACGGCAACGCACGGTCTTTGGAGTGAGCGCGCGGTCGACTTGGCGCTCGGTCAAATGAATCAAGCGCAGCAGTTGCGGATCGATGGCAATACCGGTTTCCACCCGGCTCGACAAACACGGCGAGGCCGGAAGATCGGATAGCTCCGCCAAACCGACTTGTTGCGCGATCTGTCGAACTGTGGCCTTATCGATCGCGGCCTCGACGAAGGGATGGCGCACCGCGTGCTCGCGCGCGGCAATCAGGCCCGGCCGGTATTCGCCCAAGTCATCGGTGTTGGTGCCCGACACAATTTGCAGCTCGGTGCGAGCGCGGACCGCGCCGTAGAGATGGGTCTTGCAATAAAAGCAGCGGTTGAGCGGATTCTGCATATACGCCGCGTCGTCGAATTCGCCCGCATCGAATACGTTCAATGTCCAATTGAATTTCCGCGCGTACGCGCGCACTCGTTCGCTCGCTTCGCCGGGGACTGCGGGCGAAACCGCGTGGAACATCTCGCATGCGCCGGGCAGCGTGCGGTGCGCGACGGCGGCTAAAGTCATGCTGTCGATTCCGCCGCTCAGCGCCACCGCAATTGGGCCGAACTCGGCCAATACTTTCTCTAAGGTCGCTAATTTTTCCGTAGCCGATGCCATGCTCAATCTTCCTTGCTCAGCGCGATAGCCTCGGCCTGGCGTCTGAGATGCTCGCGTTCGACGCGCCCGCCTGCCACGGAAACCAAATCATCACTCTCGATTTTCGCGCTCGGTGCGCCGGGCCGCTCGACAATTTTTGCGCGCAGCGTTTTCGTTTCGACGCCGATCGTCTCCGAGCGACGCACCAAAGTGCTGCGCGCGAGCAGTTGGTACCGTACTCCGATGGTGCTGGTCTCGCGAAAGCACACTTCGCAAACATCTTGCAACGCCTCGGGTCGCGCGAGGATTTGGATATGCGCGGTCATGCGTCCCTTCTTGCCGAAGCCTGCCAGTTGCAACACGTCGAGCACCGCCGGGTGGGCGCGCAATCGATCCAACCCAAGCGCGAGATCTTCCGGCGACTGATCGTCCACCTCAAACAGAATCTGCGCCACTTGATCGCTAACGGTATCCGCGGTCGCAGGCTCGAACACCAGCACGCGTAAGACATTGCTGATGCCCGCCATCCAGCGTGCGCCAAAGCCGATTCCGCTGCGAATCAATTTGCGCGTTTGTGCATCACTACGCTGCGTGCAGCCAAGGTGGCGCAAGATCGCCGCGCCGGTCGGTGTGACGCGCTCGCCTGCCACCCCATCGTCGATCATCGCGAATCCTTCAAGCAGAAGGGCGGTCGCGGGCGCCGGCAGCGGCAGCGGCCCGTGCGCGCTGTTGACCCGGCCTGAGCCGAGTGGCAACGCGCTCACCGACCACGTCGCGGCGTGTATGTGCGTAATCAGATAAGCGGCGCCGACCACATCCGCAACGGAATCCCACGCACCGACTTCGTGAAAACTCACTTGTTCGAGACTGCGTCCGTGCACTCGCGCTTCCGCTCCGGCGAGCAAAGTGAAGATGGCAATCGCGCTCGCTTTGATTGCCTCGGGCAGCGCGCTCGTGCTCAGGCGCTCGCGCACTTGCACAAACGGCACATGCGCGGCCATTGCAGGGTCAGGCTCATCGACCTGAAAGCGCAAGCCGGTCAACGCGTGATCGCGATGCTCCCGTACCGCGAGCGCGACCTCCGGCGGCAGGCCGGCGGCACGAATCGCGTCGAGCATGCCTGCTCGATGTTCAGGGAAGGCGTCGAGCAACGCGGCGATGAACATATCGCCTGCCACGCCGCCGACGGCATCAAGGTGGAGGTGCATTGCCATGAAGATCCCGAGCACCGCGCAACGCAGCAGAGGGTCCGCCGCAGTAGTGTTGCAACTGACTGTTAGGCGTGTGCGGCCTCGCGCAGGGTTCCCAGCATCGGATAAAGCGAACCTTTGCCGTCAAATTTCATCGGCTGCAATTCGCTCATCACTTCGAACATCGACGGGTTGGCCTTGATGTAAGCCATCATCGGCTCAGACACATGGATATCCAGAACTTCGAGGGTATTGGCGATGCGCACGATCTTGCAGTCCTGGGGCTTCACTCGCACCACGGTTTTCACCGCGAGTTGAATGGCTTCCTGATCGGTGTTCATCACGATCGGAATCGCACCGCCATCCAGGTAAGTCGAGGTGATGATGTTGGCGTAGGTCTTCGCCACATCGAGTTCTTTGTAAAGCTTCATGGTGGTGACATCGGCCGCGCCGATCCCGCAAGCGTTGCCGTGCGTTTCCGGCGTCAAGCCCAGCACTGCGATTTTCTTCACCGACGGCTGCATATTCCACTCGACGAAACGGCAGTTGCGGCCGGTGATGTTGGGATCCATACCGGAACCGGAAATATTCTTGCCGATTTTTTCGACGATCAGCACATCCACTACATCGAACTGCAAGCGTGCCATCAGCTCTTTCGCTTGCGCCTGCAATACCGGTTCGCGGGCGAAAATCTGCTCGGCCGGCACCGCCTCGATCAGCGCAGTTTCATCCGCCGCGTTCTCGACCATCGCAACGCCCATGAGAATATTCTTCTTGCTCATGATGAGGCGCGCCGCGGCCGGCAGCAGTTCGCCGAACTTGTCCATGCCCTGCGTGTGCAACTCGGTGGCGCCGGTAATCTTGCCCATGCCGATGGTCATCATCTTGACGATGCCGGACTCGATCGGCGCGCGGAAGCTGGTGTGCGGTTTGACGCGGCAGATCAGCACCACGCCATCCGCCGCCGCCGCGAGTTTATCCATGTAAATCGGCATGCCGCCGTCGAGTTTTCCCAGTTCCACGACCGTCATCTGCGAGCGCACCGGGCAGCCCATGCCCGCTTCGGTGACGCCATAACCTTCGAGTACTTCGAGCTGGCCTTCCGCGGTCGCGCCGCCATGACTGCCCATCGCGGGGAAGACGAAAGGCTTGGCGCCCAACGCCAGAAGTTCCGCGACCACTTGCTTCACACACTCGGCGATATTGGCGATGCCGCGGCTGCCGCAGCCGACCGCGACGGACATGCCCGGTTTCACTTTGGCGCGTACTTCCGCTCGAACAAACTGCTCGTGCACCGCCTTGCTCACGCTGGCTAACTTGACCCGGTTGAACTTCTGCCGCACGTGAGCCATGCGTGGCAACTGAATGTCGAGTCCGCCCGCGATATTGACTTCGATTTTGTCTCCGATCATGGCCTAGGCCCTCCGCATCAAGTGAGTTAAAAATCGCGCCGCAAGCGGTTGCCGCGGCACTTGATAAGTGAATGTTACGCCCGTGTTCGGCTTCATGCGAGTGCTTCTCGGTAAAGCGCCATATAGCGCGCGCCGACCGCATCCCAGCTCACATCGAGGACCATGCCGGCTTTTTGCAATTGGCGATACGCCCGGCGGTCGCGATAGGACGCAACCGCGCGCATCACTGCCGCGGTTATCGCGTCGGCCGAGAGCGGCGCGAACAAAAATCCATTGGCCTTCTTCGCCGCCGGGCTGCCCGGCGCCGCGTCGAGCACCGTGTCGATCAAGCCACCGGTCGCGTGCGCAATCGGCGGCGTGCCGTAGTGATGTCCGTACAGTGCATCGGCGCCGCCCGGATCGCTTTTCGCCGGCACCAGCAGGAAATCCGCGCCCGCCACCACTTGATGCGCGACGCTTTCTTCGCTCCCCGCGTACACCGACAACATGCCACGGCGGGCGCGCGACAGTTCCTGCAAGCGCCGCGTGGTTTCGCTATCGCCGGCGGCCATCACCACCAGTTGCGCGGGCAGGCTGGTAATCGCCGTGGCGCACTCGGCCACCACGCGCAAGTCCAGGTCTTGGCCGACGCGCGCAATGACTCCAATCAACGGAATCTCGGGATGCCCGGCCAAGCCCATGCGTCGCTGCAGCGCGGTTTTATTTTCCAGTTTGGCGTTGACGCGCGAGGCGTTGTAGTAACGATCGATATACGGGTCGCCTTCCGGATCCCACTCGTCGATGTCGATGCCGTGCAGGATTCCGGTCAGCGAATTCTGCCGGCGCGCGACGGTCGCGTACAAGCTGCCGGGACGCTGAGCATCGAGCAGCTCGCGGGCGTAATGCGGGCTGTCCACGGCGACACGATCGGCAAACGACCAACCCGCTTTCAGAAATGAGAGCTGCCCTTCGTGGGTCACTCCTTCCGCCGCCGAGGGTACCGACGCGAAACCCAGTCGCTGTATCGCGCTACCCGGAAAGGTTCCGGCCGAGTCAACGCGATGCGCAGTAAAAATAGTTTTGGCGCGGTCGCCCCCGACAAAATGCAAGTAAGCCGGGGCCAGCCCACTCTGCCAGCCATCACAATGAACCACTTGCGGGCGCCACGGCAACGGACTTGCATCACTCGCCAGCAATGCCCCCACATAGCCGAGCAAACCGAAGCGCAATTCGTCGTCGGGTTGCGTTCCCGGTGCGACGCGATGCAGCGCCGCGCGCGGCTGCTGATACAGCACGCTGTCGATAATCAGCAGCGGCACTCCGCCCGGCGTTTTCGATGCGATCAGTTGCGCCGGGGGAATACCGGGCAAGCCCGGCAGCGATCCGGCGCGGCCTTTGGTTTTCAGGCTTTCCAGAACGTGACGATGACCTGGAATAAGTATCCGCACGTCGGCGCCCTGCGCTACCAGGGAGGAAGCCAGCGCGGCACTGAACTCCGCGACTTCGCCGCGGCCAAACTGCACCAGTTCCGGCGTAACAATCAGTACGCGCAGTTTTTCCTGGATCGGATGAGCGGGTGTCATGGAAGTTTGAAGCAAAGGCAAAACGATTCGACAGGCATGGGAAATCCGCGGCGCGACTGCGTCAGCTTGCCGGCTTGACCCAAGTCCCAATTGAACTAAGTCCTGGCCGGCTGCGACTGGCATTTATATTTGGGAGCGTGATGGTACTGGATTACGCCGCGAATAACGAGTCCTTCCGTTGAAATTCCGGCGTGACATGCGACAGTCTTTACGCCTCACCGCGCACTGCGGTACGCTCTCGGCATCGATCAGGAGAGCCTCCATGCCGCACAACAAGACACCGCAAGAATTACGCAGTCAGCGCTGGTTCGCCCCTGACGATTTGCGCTCGTTCGGCCACCGCTCGCGCGCGCTGCAAATGGGTTACTCGCACGAAGACTATAAGGGCAAGCCGGTCATCGCGATCATTAACACCTGGAGCGATATCAATCACTGCCACTCTCACTTGCGCGAACGCGCGCAGGAAGTGAAGCGTGGGGTATGGGAGGCGGGCGGCTTTCCGCTGGAAATGCCGGCGATTTCATTGGCGGAGGTGTTTCAGAAGCCCAGCACCATGATGTATCGCAATTTGCTCGCGCTGGAAACCGAAGAACTGTTGCGCTCCTATCCGGTGGATGGCTGCGTGTTGATGGGCGGGTGCGACAAGACCACGCCCGGTCTGCTGATGGGTGCGATCAGCATGAATCTGCCGGCCATTTATGTTCCGGCAGGGCCTATGCTGCGCGGCAATTGGCAGGGAAGAACTCTCGGCTCGGGCTCCGATGTATGGAAATACTGGGACGAATTGCGCGCCGGCAATATCACCGAGAAGGACTGGCGTGAAATCGAGGAAGGCATTTCGCGTTCTCCCGGAACCTGCATGACCATGGGCACCGCGTCCACCATGACCAGCGTTGCGGAGACGATGGGCTTCAGCCTGCCCAATGCGTCGTCGATTCCGGCACCCGACTCCAATCACGCGCGCATGGCTTCGCGCAGCGGACGCCGCATCGTGGACATGGTATGGGAGGACTTGAAGCCGAGCGATATCTTGAAGGCGCATTCGTTCGACAACGCGATCAAGGTGCTGATGGCGCTGGGCGGGTCCACCAATGGTTTGATTCACGTGATCGCGCTGGCCGGTCGCGCCGGGATCAAAATTCCGCTTGAGCGCTTCGAAGAGATCGGCCGAGGCGCGCCGTATCTGGTGAATATGCGGCCGTCGGGAAAATACCTGATGGAAGATTTCTATTACGCGGGCGGATTGGTCGCATTGCTGGAAGGGATGCGCTCGCTTCTCTACACCGAGGCGCTCACCTGCACCGGAAAATCGCTCGGCGAAAATATCGCCGGCAGCAAAATTCACAACGCGGACGTGATTCGTACGCCGGCGAATCCAATTCAAGCGGAAGGTGGGCTGATCGTGGTGCGCGGAAATCTGGCGCCGGACGGGGCGGTGATCAAGACAACCGCCGCAGATCCTCGGCTGCTTCAACATAGTGGGCGCGCCATGGTGTTCAACGACTACAACGACATGGCGGCGCGCATCGACGATCCCAATCTCGACGTGGATGCGGATTCGATTCTGATCCTGCGCAATGCCGGTCCACTGGGCGGGCCGGGCATGCCGGAATGGGGCATGCTGCCGATCCCGAAGAAATTGTTGCAGCAAGGCGTGCGCGATATGGTGCGCATCTCGGACGCACGCATGAGCGGCACCAGCTATGGCACCTGCGTGTTGCATGTCGCGCCGGAATCGTGGGTGGGCGGTCCGCTGGCTTTGGTTCGCAGCGGCGATTTGGTCGAGCTCGATGTCGCCGGGCGCAAGCTGACGCTGAAGGTGAGTGATGCAGAACTCGCGCAACGCCGAGCCGCGTGGCAACCGCACAAAAACAAATTTGCGCGCGGCTACGGCAAAATTTTCTCGGAGCATATCGCGCAAGCGGACAAAGGCTGTGACTTCGATTTTCTCGAAGGCAACCAGCCCACATTGGAACCGGAGATTCACTGATGCGAATCTTCGTCACCGGTGCCACCGGCTATATCGGCGGTTCAGTGGCGCAGCACTTACTCGAAAAGGGCCATCGCGTGGTCGGCCTCACGCGAACCAAAGACGGCGCGGCGGCGCTGCGCAAACGCGGCATCGAGCCGCTGCTCGGTGCGCTGTCCGACGCGGAGGCGCTGAGCGAAGGCGTGGAACAGACGGAGGCAGTGATCAACACTGCGGAAGCCAACGATCGTCATGCGGTCGAGGCGATGTTGCCGGTGCTGGAGGGCACCGATAAGCCGTTTATTCACACCAGCGGCTCCGGCATCGTGGGTGATCTTGCCGCGGGGGAACCCAGCGCGCGGACCTTCGACGAGGACACGCCGTTCACCCCGGTACCGATGATGCAAGGCCGCTTCTCGATCGACCGCATGGTGCTGGACGCCGCGTCAATGCAAATACGAACGGTGGTGATCCGGCCGAGCTTGATCTATGGCCAAGGCCTGGGCATGCGGCGCGACAGCTTTCAGATTCCGAGTCTCATCGTTCAAGCCAAGGAAAGCCGCGTACCGCGTTATGTGGGCCGCGGGCTCAACGTCTGGTCGCACGTGTATCTCGAAGATCTCGCCGATCTGTACGTGCTCGCGCTGGAGCGCGCGCCCGCGGGCGCGCTGTATTACGCGGAACACGGCGAAGACGCGATGAAGACCGCGGTTGAATCGATCGCGCGGATGCTGGGCCTGCAGGGTGCGTGCGAGGGCCTCAGCATCGAACAAGCCGTGAATACCTGGGGCCCGCGCGCGCACATTGCGCTCGGCTCGAATAGCCGCGTACGCGCCGACAAGGCGCGGCGCGAACTAGGCTGGCAGCCGAGAGGGCCGACGCTGTTACACGATATCGAACACGGGTCGTACCGGGAAATTCACCGGACGAATTAGCGCGCCGGATGAATGTTGTCGACCCACTGCACTTCTTCAGGTTTTTCCACCATCGGGATATCCAGATTCACCACCACCGCTTCTTGTCCACTGCGGCAGAGCACGCAGGAGAGCGGCTCGGAATCCGACGCGTTGATTTCCTGATGCGGCACGAAGGGCGGCACGTAGATGAAGTCACCGGGCCCCGCTTCGGCGGTGAATTCGAGCTGTTCGCCCCAGCGCATGCGCGCCTTACCGCTGATCACGTAAATCACCGATTCCACCGCGCCGTGATGATGCGCGCCGGTTTTAGCTCTGGGATGAATAACCACGGTGCCGGCCCACAATTTCTCCGCGCCGGTGCGCGCGTGCGTGATGGCCGCGGCGCGATTCATTCCCGGCGTTTGCGCGGTATTCGGATCGAGTTGATGCGCATGCACCACTCGTACACCGTGCAAGCGCCAGGTGGATTCATTCTTCGTAGCCATCTCGTTCCTTCAGATGATTTTCAGCAAAATCAATAACAACAAGGTTGGAATGATCGCGTTCACCAGCGCCAGGACTAACAAACGGCGATTCCCCGGTTCGCTCGATGAGACCTGCAAGAATGCGGTGATACCCGACACCCCAACGACGGCGCCGCCGATCGCATAGAACAAGGTAAACGTCTCGAATCCGCGCTGATGACGATAAGCCGGAGCGAAATCCGCCGCCCAGAACAAATACCAAAGCAATCCGATATTGCCTGCCAGCGGCAGGTAATAGAACAGCCAGTGCGTGAGGCGAAATTTCAATTGCTTTGCAGCGCGTCGAACAACAGTTGCGCCGCGTGCTGCGCGCGGCGGCCGCTGCCGTGCGCAATTTGCTGGCGGCAGCTCACGCCGTCCGCGATCACGCGCGTGGCGGCGTCGGCGCGGCGAACGCGCGGCAACAGACTCGCTTCCGCCATTTTCATCGACACCGGGTAGTGCTCGGCTTCGTAACCAAACGCTCCTGCCATTCCGCAGCAACTCGATTCCACCACTTCGACTTCAAGGTCAGGGATAAGAGCCAGAGTTTTGCTCATCGCGTCGAAGGCACCCAGCGCTTTCTGGTGACAATGTCCGTGCAACAGGACTTTCTCGCGCATCGACGCCAGAGGCAGCCGCAGACGGCCCGTTGCGTGCTCTCGCGCAAGGAACTCCTCAAAGGTCATTGCCAGACCGGCCAGTCGCGATGATTCGACTCCCGGCAACACCGCGAGCAATTCGTCGCGCAAAGTCAGCAGACAGGCCGGCTCAAGTCCGACCACAGCAACGCCGCGCTCTACGAAGTCGCGCAATGACGCCAGCACCCGCCGCATTTCAACGCGGGCTTCTTCGACCAGACCGGCGGCGAGGAAAGTGCGGCCGCAGCACAATGGCCGAGTGGTATCGAGCGCAACCGCATCGTGTACGGTGTAGCCCGCCGCAGCCAGGACGGTACGCGCCGCGTGCGCGTTGTCCGGCTCGAAGTAGCGCGTGAAAGTGTCGATCCACAACACCACTTCCCCACGTGACGGTTCAGGCGCACGCGTCGTGCGCGACACTGGACTGCGCCAGCGCGGTAATTCGCGTCGACGGCTGAGTCCGAGCAATTTCTCCGACAACCACGCCGCTCCGGGAATCGCGTCGCGCAAATTCATCAGCGCGCCCACTCGACTTGCCAGCGGAGCGTAGCGCGGCAGATAGGCGAAAAGACGTTCGCGCACGGTCAGCTTATGCCGCTGTCGATAGTGATGCAGAAACTCAATCTTCATGCGCGCCATGTCCACGCCGGTCGGGCACTCACGCTTGCAACCCTTGCACGACACGCACAGGTCCATGGTGGCGCGCATCGCGTCCGAGGTCAGCGCGTCAGGGCCAAGCTGACCCGATAACGCGAGGCGCAAGGTATTGGCGCGGCCGCGGGTCAAGTGTTGCTCGTCCGAGGTTGCGCGGAACGACGGGCACATCACACCCGCGTCACGCTTGCGACAGGCGCCGTTGTTGTTGCACATCTCCACCGCCGCACCGAAGCCGCCCCATTCCGACCAATCCAGCGCGAAATCCAATTTCGCCGTGGCGTAATCCGGCTGGTAGCGAAACAAGCTGCGATCGTCCATCTTCGGCGGACGCACAATTTTTCCCGGGTTGAAAAGTCCCTGTGGATCGAACAACGCCTTGATCTCTTCGAACGCACGCGTCAGACGCGAGCCAAACATCGGCTCGATCCACTCCGAGCGCACCAGGCCATCGCCGTGTTCACCGGAGTAGGAGCCTTTGTACTCTCGCACCATGGCAGCGGCTTCTTCGGCGATCGCGCGCATTTTCTTCGCGCCGCTGGCGTCTTTCATGTTGAGGATCGGCCGCACATGCAAGCAACCCACCGAGGCGTGCGCGTACCAGGTGCCGGTGGTGCCGTGTTTGCGGAACACTTGCGTCAGACGCTCGGTGTACTCGGCCAAATCTTCCAGCGGGACGGCGCAGTCTTCGATGAAGGAAACCGGTTTGCCGTCACCCTTCATCGACATCATGATGTTGAGACCTGCCTTGCGCACCTCCCAGATATCGCGCTGTAGTTTTGCTTCGGTCACTTCGACCACAGCATTTGGAAAACCCGCGTCCGCCAGTAACTCAAGCAGTTGACCAAGGCGACGCGTTTGCTCTTCTCTGACCTCGCCGGCAAATTCGACCAACAGCAAAGCATCCGGTTGACCGCGCAAGAACTGATCGACGATCGGCCGAAAGCTCGCATTGCCGCGCGCCAAATCGATCATGGTGCGATCCACCAATTCCACGGCGCTAGGTTGCAAGCGGACGATATGACGTGCGTGGTCCATCGCCTGGTAGAAAGAGTCAAAGTGGCACACGCCCAGCACGCGATGCGGCAACAGCGGTTGCAGATTGAGTTGAATGCGTTTGAAGCACGCCAGCGTGCCTTCCGACCCCACCAGCAACTGCGCCAGATTAAGCGCGCGATCCGACATGAGATCCAGGTTGTAGCCGCCGACACGGCGCTGCAGTTTCGGAAAACGCGCGTCGATCTCCTGCGCCTCACGGCGCCATACATCGCGCACACTCTGCACGAGGGAACGATAGGCGGGTGAACCTCCGATGCGCGCGCTGTCGGGCGGCGCGGCAGCGAAGTGCATGAGCTCACCGGACGCGAGCCAGGCATCGATCGCGCGCACGTTATGCACCATGTTTCCATAGCGCAGCGAGCGCGAGCCGCAACTGTTGTTGCCGGTCATGCCGCCAATGGTGGCCTGCGCCGCAGTGGACACGTCCACCGGATAAAACAAATCATGCGGCCGCAGATAAGCGTTGAGTTGATCCAGCACCACGCCGGGTTCTACCCACACCGTTCGTGCTTCTGCATCGAATTCCAGAATCTGCTTCAGATGCGCGGTGAAATCGATCACTAAGGCCGCGCCGACGGTCTGGCCACACTGCGAGGTTCCCGCCCCGCGCGGCAAAATCGGAACACCGTTGTCGCGCGCCAGACCGATCGCGCTTTCCACGTCGCGCGCGTGGCGCGGAATAACCACGCCGACAGGTTCAATCTGATAAATCGATGCATCGGTGCTGTAGCGGCCGCGCGAGAAGCGATCGAACAACACCTCGCCTTCGATCTCGTTGCGCAGAGTCTGTTCGAACTTCGAGAGCGCCGAGCGTCGTTTAATAGCGACTGCGGCATGGGGAGCGTTCATCTCGCCTATGGTACCGTGTGTCACGTAAAATTGAGCGCGGATAGCGTTTCAAGTACTCTCGCAAATCTCTTCGCCAGAACCTCTTCGCAAAAAAATTTATCGTCATGCCTTATCGCAGCGGCCGACATTTTCTGCAAATCCCCGGACCGACCAACGTCCCGGATCGCGTCTTGCGCGCGATGCATCGCGCCACCATTGATCATCGCGGACCCGAGTTCGCCACGCTGGGAATGGAAGTGTTGCACGGTCTCAAAGAAATTTTCAAAACCAGCAAGCCGGTGATCGTGTTCGCGGCTTCGGGCACCGGTGCGTGGGAAGCGGCGCTGGTGAATACCTTGTCGGCCGGCGACCGCATCCTGATGGTGGAGACTGGTTACTTCGCGGTCGCCTGGCAACGCTTGGCGGTGCGGCTCGGCCTCGAAGTGGAAATGATTCCCGGCGACTGGCGCCACGGTGTGAATGCAGACTCAATTGAAGCGTACCTGGCACAAGACCGCGATCGGCGCATCAAGGCGGTTGCGGTGGTGCATAACGAAACTTCGACCGGTGTGAAGAGCAACATTGCCGCGGTACGTAAAGCGCTTGATCGCGTTCATCATCCGGCGTTGTTACTGGTGGATACCATTTCTTCGCTTGCCTCCATGGACTACCGGCACGATGAGTGGGGCGTTGATGTGACGGTGGGCGGGTCGCAGAAGGGCTTGATGCTGCCACCCGGACTCTCATTCAATGCCGTCAGCGACAAGGCCCTCGCCGCCTCCAGCAGCGCCTCGCTAGCGCGTGCCTATTGGAGCTGGAACGATATGCTCAGCGCCAACCAGGATGGATTTTTCCCAACCACGCCGGCCACCAATTTGCTGTACGGATTGCACGAGGCGCTCGCGATGCTGCGCGAAGAAGGCCTCGACAACGTATTTGCCCGGCACGCGCGGCACGCCGAAGCCACACGACGTGCGGTGCGCGCGTGGGGCTTGGGCATCGTGTGTGTCTACCCGGACGAATACAGCGCGTCGCTCACTGCGGTCATGTTGCCCGGCGGCGCGGACGCCGACCGCGTGCGTGAATTGGCGCTGGAAAGATTCGATCTGTCGTTGGGCAAAGGACTCGGCAAGCTGGAAGGTAAAGTGTTTCGCATCGGGCATCTCGGAGACTTCAATGATCTATCGCTGGCGGGCACTCTGTGTGGAGTCGAAATGGCCTTGGAGCTCGGTGGAATCACCCCGAAACAATCCGGCGTGAGTGCCGCCCTCGAATACCTGATGCACGGCAATTCGCGCGTGGGTGAATCGACGGTGGAGATCCGCGTGCCGCACCTATGAAGCGGCGCGCTGACCCAGGGAGGACAGGATGAGCAACGTTTGGCAGCCGAGTGAGCGCTATCCCGATCCGGCGGTTGAGATCATCGATGAGAGTTTCGCGCGCTACCGGCTCAAGCTCGCGGCGGTGGAGCGAATCGCGCAGGGCTGCCGCTGGAGCGAAGGCCCGGTGTGGTTTGGCGACGGGCGTTATTTATTATGGAGTGACATCCCGAATAACCGGATGTTGAAGTGGGAAGAAGAGAGCGGGGCGGTGACGGTGTTTCGGCGGCCGTCCAATTTCGCCAACGGCAACACGCGCGACCGGCAAGGGCGACTGATTACTTGCGAGCACGGCGGACGCCGCGTCAGCCGCACCGAGTATGACGGAACGATCAGTGTCATCGCCGAACACTTTGAGGGCAAGCGGCTGAGCTCGCCGAATGATGTGGTGGTGAAGTCAGACGGTTCGATCTGGTTTACCGATCCCCCGTTCGGCCTGCTGAG
>JAYUZG010000039.1:0-4673 GCA_043751985.1 Betaproteobacteria bacterium | reverse complement strand
GGGGTTCAGTTCAGAAACGGAGTCGAAGTGCTGAAGAAGGACCATCAGAAAATCGCCGCCTGATCAAATCGCCGTACACAACATTTGACAATATCTCTCGCTTCTAACCGTTCAACGCATTCCGTTCCCTGCTCGGTATCGCCGGCGATGTCACCGCGCCCACCTATGCTGAGCGCTATGCCGCAAAATCGCGCGCAACTATATCTGGTGGGCGGGTGTGACAACCGGATAAGCTCGGTTCGTTCTTTTCCCAGTTCCAGCGACTCATCTGTTCAGGCCTTAGACTTAAGTGGATGTTCCATAACGTTGCCCGGCGCCGGGGAGAAGTTATCCAGTAAACGCAGCTACGATGTCATGCCTACCGAGTCAGCTCTCAGCAGATTCCGTACTGGCGCGAAGCTGCGCCGATGCAGCCGCGACACGCCGTGCTCGCGTAAGGCGCGCATATGCAGCGCGGTGGGATAACCCTTGTGGCGGTCAAATCCGTATTGCGGAAATTGTTGATGAAGCTCCAGCATCAACGCATCGCGCGCGGTCTTGGCAAGTATGGACGCCGCCGAGATTGACTCGATCGTCGCGTCACCGCGCACGATTGCGCGCACGGGGTAGGCAAGATCGGGACAGCGGTTGCCATCCACTAAAACTTCGTCCGGTTTGATCGGCAACATTTCCACCGCGCGCCGCATCGCCAGCAGGCTCGCATGCAGAATGTTCAACTGATCGATTTCCTCGACCGAGGCCCAGCCGACCGCCCAAGCCACGGCATCGCGCTTGATCTGTAGCGTCAGACGAGCGCGCACCTCTGCGCTCAACACTTTTGAATCGGCCAATCCAGCGATCGGCCGTGCGGGATCAAGAATCACTGCCGCCGCACACACCGGCCCGGCCAACGGCCCGCGCCCGGCCTCATCCACGCCACAAAGCAACCAACTCTTCATCGGAAATTTTCCGCGTGCTCCAGCATTGGCCAGATGGCCTCGACTGCGCGCGCCGCCGTATCACGGCGCAGTAACCGATGCATCGCGTGAAAGTGCTGCTCCTGGCGTGTGCGAACGGTCCGATCATTCATCTGGTTCAACAATGCTTGCGCCAGATTCTCCGGCGTCGCGTCGTCCTGCAATAGCTCCGGCACCATGAATTCTCCTGCCAGCACGTTGGGCAATCCCACATACGGAAGATAAGCTTTGCGCTTCATGATGCGATAGGACATCGCCGGCATACGATAAGTGATGACCATCGGCCGCTTGATCAACGCTGCCTCCAGGGTCGCCGTGCCCGATGCTACCAAGACTCCGTCCGCAGCCGTCATGGCCAAATGCGCATGCCCGAACAAGATGGTGATGGCAAGGTCTTGGGCATTCTGGCGAAAGATCGCCTCCTCAAAAATGAAGTGTGTCTCGCGGCTCAACAACGGCACCAGAAACTGCACGGCCGGTAGCTTCTCGTACAGAACCCGCGCGGTTCTGACGAACAAGTCCGACAGTTGTCGCAATTCACTTTGGCGGCTACCGGGCAGCATGGCAATGATCGGAACGCGCGAAGACAAACGCATCTGTTCCCGCGCCAAAGCCTGGTCTGCATGCTCGGGGAGGATATCCGCCAGCGGATGACCGACGTACGCAACTGGAATCCCGGCTTGCTCATAGAGCGGCACTTCAAAAGGAAACAGCGCCAGCACTTTCGAAGCCGCCTGGCCGATCTTGAAGATACGCTCTCCGCGCCACGCCCAGATCGACGGACTCACGTAGTGCACGGTGCGCACACCCGCGGACTTCAGGCGATGCTCCAGCGGCAAATTAAAATCCGGCGCATCGATGCCAATGAACAAGTCGGGGGGCGCGGCCAGCAAGCGCTGCCGCAGTTCGCGGCGCAAACGCAGCAACGACGGAAGGCTGCGCAACACCTCGACGTAACCGCGCACCGCCAACGGCTCCATGGGATACCAGGCGTCGAAACCTTGCGCCAGCATCTTCGGCCCGCCAATTCCGAAAACTTCCAGGTCAGGCGCGCGGGCGCGCAAGGCCTGCAACAGATGCCCGCCGAGTAGGTCGCCGGAAGACTCTCCCGCCACCAGCGCGACACGCAATCGCCGTGTCACCGCGGCGCTTACCGAATGATGCTGCGCTTGGTGCTGGCGAGGAATTCCACCAGCGCGCGCAGTTCTGCGCCATCTTCGGCGAGCTTGGCGATCGCAACCTTAGCCTGTTCGAAGGAGAGATTTTCCCGGTACAGCATTTTGTAGGCGCGCCGGATTCTCTGCAGCGCGTCGTCCGAAAAGCCACGCCGGCGCAATCCTTCCGAGTTGATCCCATGTGGAGCGGCGGTGTTGCCCATCGCCGTCACGAACGGCGGCACATCGGCCAGCACCACCGATCCCACGCCGGTGATAGCGTGCGCGCCCACGCGGCAGAATTGGTGGACCCCGGTAAATCCACCCAGTACCGCGAAGTCGCCGATCTCGACATGTCCCGCCAACTGCGTGCAGTTGGCGAATGTCGTATTGTTTCCCACGACGCAGTCATGTGCCACGTGCACGTAAGCCATGAACCAATTGTCGTGGCCGATGCGGGTCGCTCCTTTGTCTTGCGCAGTGCCGGTGTTAAAGGTGCAGAACTCGCGAATGGTATTGCGATCGCCGATTTCCAACGATGTATCTTCGCCGTCGTATTTCTTGTCTTGCGGAATTTCGCCCAACGACACCGAATGAAAAATACGATTGTCGCGGCCAATTCGCGTGCGTCCGGTCAGTACACAGTGCGCGCCTATGCGTGTTCCGTCGGCGATCTCGACCCGTTCGCCCACCACGGTGTAAGGCCCGATCTCAATCGAAGCCGCCAGCCGCGCTCCGGAGTGTATGACCGCAGTCGGATGGATCATTCGATATCGCGCATCGTGCACATGAGCTCGGCCTCGGACACGAGCACTTCACCGACCCGAGCTTGCGCGCTGAATTTCCAGATTCCTTTGATGGTGCGCAAAATGCTCGCTTTCAAAATCAACTGATCGCCCGGCATCACCGGACGCTTAAAGCGCGCGCCGTCAATCCCCACAAAGTAATAGACAGAGCGGCGGTCGCTCTGAATCGCCATGGACTTGAACGACAGAATCGCCGCTGCTTGCGCCATCGCCTCCACAATAAGCACGCCCGGCATCACCGGATGATGCGGGAAATGCCCGACGAAGAACGGTTCGTTGATCGTGACATTCTTCAGCGCGACGATATCCTTTCCCGGCTCGCAGGACAGCACCCGGTCGATCAACAGAAACGGATAGCGGTGCGGAAGATAGCGCAGGATCTCGCCGATTTCCATGGCGTTCATATTGAGTGCCCTTCGATTTTTTTTAGGCGCGCTTCAAGATGTGCGATGCGCTGAGCCATTTGGTCAAGGTGGCGCAAGTGTAACGCGTTGCGGCGCCAGTCTTGGTGCGATGACAAGGGATAGATTGAGGTATAGATGCCGGGCGACTTGATCGATTTCATCACCATGGTGCCGGCCGAAATATCCACCCGATCGACGATCTCAAGATGACCGATGATCATCGCCGCGCCACCGATGCGGCAATGCGCACCGATGCGCGTACTGCCGGCGATGCCCACGCAGCCGGCGATCGCACTATGCGCACCGATGCGAACGTTGTGGCCGATCTGAATCTGATTGTCCAGTTTCACGCCGTCTTCGATAACCGTGTCATCCAACGCACCCCGGTCAATCGTGGTATTCGCGCCCGCCTCCACGTCATCGCCGATAACGACACGGCCGATTTGCGGAATCTTTAGCCAGCGCTCGCCATCGCGCGCGATACCGAAGCCGTCCGCGCCGATGACCACCCCCGAGTGCAGAATCACCCGATCGCCGATCACGCAGCGCGCGTACACCACCACGTTGGCATGCAACTGACAGTGCGCGCCGAGTTGTACTTCGTCGGCCAGATGACAGCCGGCACCCACCACGCTGTGCTCGCCCACCACCACGTCACGCCCGATCACCGCGTACGGACCGACACTGGCGCTATCGGCAATCCTTGCTCGGCGATCCACTACGGCACTCGCGTGCACGCCCGCGGGTGGCGGCAGTATTGGGTTGAACAGCGCGGATACGCGCGCAAAGAAAACATAGGGGTTGTCACACACGATATGCGGACGCGTGACCAGGCCGCTCTCAGCCGGACCGACAATCAACGCGCCCGCGCGCGTGATCTTCAGTTGCTCTCGATACTTGGGGTTTGCCAGGAACGCGATATGCCGCGCTTGCGCGGATGCCAGCGTGGCGACTTGTTCAACACGAAGCGCACCGTCGCCGACCACTTCGCCGCCAAATCTTGACGTCAACTCCGCAAGGCTGAAACTCACGGATTGCACACTTGCTACGACGTCCATTGCGTCGGCACGCGGCTCAGCTTGCCGATCTACTTGTCGGCCAATGCCTTGATCACCTTGTCGGTAATATCGATGCGCGGACTGCGATACACCGCTTCCTGAACAATCAGGTCGTACTTCTCGGCTTCCGCGATCTGCTGGATCACTTTGTTGGCGCGTTCCAGCACGACTTGCAGTTCTTCGTTCTTGCGCATGTTCAGATCTTCACGCACTTCACGCTGCATGCGCTGCAAGTCGCGATTAAGGCGTCCCAATTCCGCTTCTTTTTCGCGGCGCTGGCTCTCGCTCATCGTCA
>JAYUZG010000038.1:0-48620 GCA_043751985.1 Betaproteobacteria bacterium | reverse complement strand
GCTGCCGTTGACGGCAACCTCGGCGATCCGACAGTTCCACGCCTTTGCGCTGCCCGGTGCTAAGCCGGACTCACAGCGAACGGCCTACAGCGTTGATGTGCTAGGCCCGGAGGACGTCGCGATTTGCGAGTCCGTGCAGCGAGGCTTGGGATCGCGTGGCTACACAGCGGGCCGCTTCGTGCACGACCCTGCCGGCGGCCAGACAACGGAGGCGGCAGTGCATCACTTCCACCGGCTCTACGCCGAAGCAATGGGTTTTTAAAACCCCTTACGGAGAGAAAGTTTTTGCTTCTTTTTCCAAAAAGAAGCGCTTCGCTTGACCTTACCAACCCAAAAGCCTAAATATTTTATACGGGACGGTGCAATGCCGTTCTACAAGAACACGATGCCGTATTGGCATTCCTTTTCCGCAGCGTGACCTGCCTCGGCATCGCCGCCCTGCTTTTTCCCCATTTTTGAGGCCAAACGATGCATCTTGCCGAACTCAAGGCAAAAGCCCCGGCGGATCTGCTGAGCTTTGCGGAATCGCTTCAGATCGAAAACGCGTCATCTCTGCGCAAGCAGGACATGATGTTCGCAATCCTGAAGAACCTTGCCGACAACGACCAGGCGATCTACGGCGAAGGCACGCTGGAGATCATGTCCGACGGGTTCGGCTATTTGCGCAGCCCGCAATCCAACTACCTACCTGGTCCGGACGATATCTATGTCAGCCCGAGCCAGGTGCGGCGCTACGGCTTGCGCACCGGGGACACGGTGGAAGGCCAGATCCGCGCGCCGAAGGATGGCGAGCGGTATTTCGCCCTGCTGAAGCTGAACCAGATCAATTTCGAGCCGCCCGAGGCGGTGAAGCATCGGATCAATTTCGACAATCTGACGCCTTTATATCCCGACCAGCGGCTCAACATGGAAATGGAATATACTGAGCTCGCCAAGGGTGCCACGCGGGACATGATCCCGAGGGTGATCGACCTGGTGGCGCCGATTGGCAAAGGCCAGCGCGCGTTGATCGTCGCCCAGCCGCGCACCGGCAAAACCATCATGCTGCAATCGATCGCCAAATCGATCGCCGCCAACCACCCCGAAGCCTTCCTGATCGTGCTTTTGATCGACGAGCGGCCGGAAGAAGTTACCGACATGGCGCGCACGGTGCGCGGCGAAGTGGTTGCCTCCACCTTCGACGAACCCGCCAGCCGCCATGTGCAGGTTGCCGAGATGGTGCTGGAAAAAGCCAAGCGCCTGGTCGAGCACAAGAAGGACGTCGTCATCCTGCTCGATTCCATTACCAGATTGGCGCGTGCTTACAACACCGTGGTTCCCTCGTCCGGCAAGGTATTGACCGGCGGTGTGGACGCCAACGCGCTGCACCGCCCCAAGCGTTTCTTCGGCGCGGCGCGCAATATCGAGGAAGGCGGTAGCTTAACCATCATCGCAACCGCGCTGGTCGACACCGGCTCGCGCATGGACGATGTGATCTACGAAGAATTCAAGGGCACCGGCAACATGGAAATTCACCTGGACCGGCGCATGGCGGAAAAGCGGATTTATCCGTCGATCAACGTGAACCGCTCCGGTACGCGTCGCGAAGAGCTGCTGATCAACAAAGAAATCCTGCAGAAAGTCTGGGTGCTGAGAAAACTGCTGTACCCGATGGACGAAATGGAAGCAACCGAGTTCTTGGTGGACAAGCTGCGTTCAACCAAAAATAACGCGGATTTCTTCGATTCAATGCGGCGGGGTTAGTGCCGGCTTAACGCGACCGGTGCAGTGCTTGCTATCGCCCATCCACGCAGGCATAATCGCGCCCCTTTCCCGTAAGCGTTACTACGGGATCAATCGGAGGCGGTCGGAAATCGCCTCATAGCGATCAAAGGACACACCATGAAGACTGAAGGCCATCCTAAGTACACCGAGATCAAGGTCACTTGCTCTTGCGGCAGCGTCTTTCAGACGCGTTCCACGCTGGGTAAGGAATTGCACGTGGAAGTCTGCTCGCAATGCCACCCGTTCTATACCGGCAAGCAAAAAATTATGGACACCGCCGGGCGAGTGGAGAAATTCCGGCAGAAATACGGCAAGACTGGGGCTAAGGCCGCAGCCGCTTAGCGATCGCGGCGTGTCGGAAAAAAAGGCAGCCCGTGCTGCCTTTTTTGTTTCCGCTTCGTGGTAAGCATAGAATCGCGGCTCGCACTCGCCACCGGATCATGCTTGTAGTCCCCATGCATTTTCGATGCTGCATCCCGCGCACCTCTTAAGAATTGAACGACTGACCGCGCTGGTTAGTGCGCGTCCGGTACATTTCGCATGCTTGTTGTGCGCGGCATTTATTCTGCCGGGCCTGGTCGGGCACGAGCCATGGAAACCCGACGAGGCGTCCACTTTCGGCGCCGTTTACCAGATGTTGCGCAGTGGCGATTGGGTTGTGCCGCGGTTGGCGGGTGAACCGTTTCTGAGTCACCCTCCTCTGTTTTACCTGATTGCCGGCGCGATCGGCTCGGCGTTTTCTCCTCCACTCGAACTGCATGACGCGGTGCGCTTAGCCAGCGGCTTGTTCATGGGCGGGACACTGCTGCTGATTGCGTTGACCGCACGTGAATTGTTGGGACCTAATCGCGGATGGGTCGCCACCTTGATGTTGTTGGGTTGCACCGGATTGTTGGTGCGCTCACACCAGTTGGTTGCCGACCTCGCGCATCTGATGGGCTATGCCTTGTCTCTCTACGCATTGGCCCTCTCCGCGCGCCGATTGCTATGGGGGGGCATTCTGCTGGGGAGCGGAATTGGCCTGGTATTTATGACCCAAGGGTCGGTCGAATCAATGGTCGTTGTAATCTCGGCTGCGATTTCCGTGCTGTTGCTAGGCCAGGCTCGGCCCGGCGCCCATGCCGCATTGGCCGGCATCACGCTTGCCGCCGCCTTGCCTTGGCTCTGCGTTTGGCCGTGCTTGCTTTACCTACGCTCGCCGGAACTGTTTTCGCACTGGCTGTTTTCCGGATCAATCGAGCGAGTCGCTGGAATGTTTAGCTTGGACCCGGAGGATCGGCCGTTTTATTATTTGCGCATCTTGCCGTGGTTCGCTTGGCCTGCGCTGCCCTTGGCCGCGTTGGCGTTATGGGGTTCCCGGCGCAGCATTCTCGCCAATCGCGCGCTGCTCGTGCCATTGGTATTCTTGGTAGTTGAGTTGCTGGCCTTATCGGTCGAGGGCAGCGGTCGTGACGTGCAAGGCCTTCCCCTTCTGGTGCCGTTGGCGCTATTGGCGACGCATGCGACCCACTCTTTGCCACGCGGCGCAGCCAACGCGTGGTTCTGGTTTTCCATCATGCTGTTTAGTTTTCTGTTATTCGTGATCTGGTTTTACTTTGGCGCCATCGAATTCGGTTTTCCCGCGCGTCTCGCGCAGCACATGAGTGATATGCAACCGGGCTATGTTCCTGACACCCACCCCGGCATCATCGCGTCTGCGGCGGCCTATACCGTCGCCTGGTTTACTTTGCTGTTTAACGTGCGGCGCACCGCCGAGCGCCCGGTTATCGTGTGGACTGCCGGTGTGACTGCGGTGTGGTCCACGCTCATTCTATTGATGGTCGGTTATGCGGATACCGGGAAAAGTTATCGCTGGATGGTAAATTCAATGCACTCCGCCATGCCGGCGCGCTACCAGTGCCTAGCCAGCGAGAATCTGGGCGAAGCGCAACGCGCCATGGTGCACTACTACGCGGCGATTCTGACCATGCGCAAAGACAATCCGGCGGCGCGGCGCGATTGCGATCTGTTACTGGTGCAAGACTCCTGGAAAAGCACGATCACGGTGGAGTCAGGTTGGGAGCTGGTTTGGCAGGGCGCGCGTCCCGGTGACAATGTGGAGCGCTATAGGCTGTTCCGAAAACTTGGATCGGTATGAGCGATTCGTTGCAGAGATTCGTGTTCGAGACCGCACCGTTGCGCGGAGAAATGGTGCGTCTTGCCGCGACCTGGCGCGCGGTGCTGGAACGGCGCGCGTACCCGCCGGTCTTGCAAAATATGCTGGGCGAACTGATGGCGGCGGCCGCGTTGTTATCCGCAACTCTGAAATTCAATGGCTCGCTCATCATGCAAATGCAAGGCAGCGGCCCGGTGCAATTGCTGGTAGTGGAGTGCACCAGTACGCACACCATGCGCGCCACCGCAAAGTGGCGCGACACCCCCGAAGACATGGGGCTGGCAGAGCTGCTCGGCACAGGACGTTTTGTCATCGCCATTGTTCCGGAAGACGGTAAGCGGTCCTATCAGGGCGTGGTGAGCATCGAGGGCAGCACTGTGGCCCAGGTTCTTGAACACTATATGGCTCAGTCAGAGCAATTGGAAACACGGTTGTGGCTCGCGTGCAATGCGGAGGTTGCGTGCGGCGTGATGCTGCAGAAATTGCCTGACGGCAAGACTGAAGACGCCGACGCATGGAATCGCGCAAGCAAACTCGGAGAGACGATTACGCGGGAAGAATTGCTCTCTTTGCCCGGAGTACAACTGTTGCGCCGCCTGTACCATCAGGAGCGGGTACGCGTGTTCGAGCCGCATCCGGTTTCATTTCGCTGCTCCTGCTCGCGCGATCGCGTCACCGCCATGCTGCGATTGCTCGGTCACGAAGAGGTGCGCTCTATCCTGACTGAGCGCGACAGCGTGGACGTGGATTGCGAGTTTTGCGGGCGCCATTATCGGTTCGACCAAGTTGACGCGGAGCAAGTGTTCGCGACGGACGTGATCACCTCTGTCACGCCGACGCGACACTGAACTCGAACTCGCCCCAATGAGCGAGCGCGAGGATCGCATAAGAATCGACAAGTGGCTGTGGGCCGCGCGCTTCTTCAAGACGCGATCTCTCGCCGCGCATGCCGTCGACGGCGGCAAGGTGCATTGGAATGGCGAACGAGTAAAACCGGCCAAGCTGTTGCGCAGCGGCGATCACCTGCGCATCCGGCTGGGCCCGTTCGAGTACCACATTGAAATTCTGGCGCTGTCACACCGCCGTGGCCCAGCCGCGGAAGCGCAATCGCTGTATGCGGAATCGGGCCCAAGCCGTGCGCAGAGGGAGGAGATCACCCGGCAACTTCAGTCCGAGCCGCGCAACGCAACGCAGCAAAAAGGCCGCCCAACCAAACGGGATCGGCGCGTGCTGTCACGAACATTCGGAAGCTAAGCTTGATATTCGAACGTGCTGCGTCGCCGCAAAAATAATCGACAGTCAACGCCGGTCGAGCTACACTCCTAATTCCTAACCCGTGTCACCATTTTTCCAGAAAGGGAGTAAATCGCATGAGCCAAAACCGTGAAGTTGTTGTGTTGAGCGGCGTACGCACCGCAATTGGCGGTTACGGCGGAAGTCTGAAAGACATTCCACCGACCGAACTCGGTGCCCAAGTAGTGCGTGAAGCGGTGAAGCGCTCGGGCGTGACGGCTGAGGAAATCGGGCAAGTTGTGTTCGGCAATGTGATCCACGGCGAACCTAAAGATATGTACCTGTCGCGCGTTGCGGCGATCAAAGGAGGTATTCCGTATGGAACACCCGCGTTGACGCTCAACCGGCTGTGCGGGAGCGGGCTGCAGGCAGTCGTGTCCGCCGCGCAGACGATTCTGCTGGACGACACCGACTTAGCGTTAGCGGGCGGTGCGGAGTCGATGAGTCGTGGCATGTACGGCCTGCCCTCCGCGCGCTGGGGCGCGCGTATGGGCGACGCTGGCATGATGGACATGATGGTTGGCGCGCTCACGGATCCGTTTGACACGGTGCATATGGGAGTCACCGCCGAAAACGTGGCCGGTAAATGGGGGATTACGCGCGCGCAGCAAGACGAATTTGCGGTGGAAAGCCATCGACGCGCTGTTAACGCGATACAGAAGGGTTACTTCAAGGAGCAAATTCTTCCGGTTGAACTTAAGAGCAAGAAGGGCATCGTTCTGTTCGATACCGACGAGCATCCGCGCGCCGATGTCACGCTCGAAGGCATGGCCAAACTCAAAGCGGTATTTCAAAAAGACGGCTCAGTGACTGCGGGAAACTCTTCGGGCCTGAACGATGGCGCGGCCGCAGTCGTACTGGCGGACCGCGCCGCGGCGGAAAAGAAAGGTCTGAAAGCACTCGCGCGCTTGGTTTCCTATGGTCATGCCGGAGTGGATCCAAAATTCATGGGCATTGGCCCGGTTCCCGCAGTACAGAAAGCACTGGCAAAGGCGGGATTGCAGATCAGCGATATTGACGTGGTCGAATCAAATGAGGCCTTCGCGGCTCAGGCCTGCGCGGTTTCCAAAGACCTTAAATTTGATCCCGCGAAAACCAATCCCAACGGCGGCGCGGTGGCGTTGGGGCACCCAATCGGGGCGACGGGGTGCATTCTGACGATCAAAGCGCTCTACGAGTTGCAGCGTATCCGTGGTCGTTATGCCTTGGTCACCATGTGCATTGGTGGCGGGCAAGGAATCGCCGCAGTCTTCGAGAGGCTATAAGCCCAGGTGACCGAGCGATCCCGCCACCCAATTCCATGCGGCGCCACCGCAGGGTCTGCTGCCCCGCAATGCAATTGCCTGGTAAGGCACCTCGGTTTGCGTTCGGTCACTTGTTTTTGAATGTCAGGGTATAAATTTAATATCATGTTTTATAAAGTAAAAGTAAATAATTTTGGAAACGGAACGGGTTTTCGAAAATAGTGCTTGACGGAATTGTTGCGTTGCGGCAAGATAGCCCCACATTGCATTGCAGCACCGATGTTTTTCGTAGTCTTTATCACCTTGTCCCATAACCTCGTAGGAGCCCCTCATGATTACCGTTTCCGAACAAGTTACTGCTAGCAGCAAAGTCCAGTTGGACAACGTATTGACCGCCGCTGGGATCACCGTCGCGGGCGCAGAGCGCTTGATCGACCTGCAAACACAAACCGCTAAAGCCGCGTTTGCTGATTTTGCCCAGCAATTGAAATCGCTGTCCGACGTTAAGGATGTGCAGGCGTGGACCGAATTGCAAAGCCGCGTCAGCCAGCCCGCTGCCGATCGTATTGCGACCTACACGCGCAATCTCTATACCGTGATGTCCGAGACCAGCGCCAATCTGACCAAGCTGATCGAGACCCAGATCGCCGAGTTCAACAAGTCCTGCGCGGGCGCATTGGATCAAGCCGCGAAGAACGCCCCGACCGGCTCCGAGACCTCCATCGCGATGGCTAAGTCGGCCATGGCGGCCGCTAACCAGGCGTTTGATGCGATCTCCAAAGCGTCCCGGCAAATGGTCGAAGTGGCTGATGTTGCGGTTGGAACCAGCACCAAGAAGAAAGTGGCTTAAAGTGCAGTAGCCACACCGGGGACCTCCTCCCCTCTGGTGTGACTGGACCCTCAGAGTTTCGTCTCTGAGGGTTTTTTTATGGGCGGCGGAGTATTCGTGGCAAGTCCGTTGCGGGCGCGCCAAAATGAAAACCCTGCGCCTCCTCGCATCCGTGCTCACGCAACCATTGCGCTTGGGCTTCACGCTCTACGCCTTCGGCGATCACGGCAACGCCCATGCTCCGCGCGGCGCTGAGAAGCGCCAACACCAGCCGCCCCGCGCCGTCGCCAATCGCCGTCATACACGAGCGGTCGAGTTTTACTCGGTCCACCGGCAATCGCTCAAGCAATGCAAGCGGAGCCAACCCCGCTCCAAAATCATCAATCGCCAGACTCACTCCAATCGTTTTCAATTGGCTTAAAGCACGGTCCGCGGTTTCGAGGTCTTCCAGCAGCGCTGCTTCCTGAATATCGAGTTCCAGAGCAGCCGGGTCAACTGCGTATCTTGCAAGTGTTGCACCGAGTTGTTTGGCAAAATCGGGGAGCCGCAATTCGCGCATCGATACGTTGACGACGGCGCGCACGGCAGCGTAGCCTTGGCCACGCCACTGTGCCAGCCGCGATACCGTCTGTTCCATCACCCACGCGTCGAGCGATACGATCAGCCCTGATTCCTCCGCCAACGGAATGAATCGCTGCGGCGATACTTCACCCAACTCCGAATGATTCCAGCGTGCCAGCGCCTCGACTCCCACGAGTTGCCCGCTGAGCAGATTCACCACCGGCAGCCAACGTAGCGTCAATTCATCGCGTGCGATCGCCTCGCGCAATAAAAGTTCGATGCGCACGCGCTCGGCCGAACGCAGATGCAACTCGCTGGTAAAAAACTGGTAATTGGACTTGCCCTGTTCCTTGGCGCGATACATCGCAAGATCGGCGCACTTCAGTAACGCCGCCGCATCCGCGCCGTCATCCGGATACACCGCTATTCCAATGCTGGCACTCACGAACACGCCGATATCACCCAGCGCCACGGGTTTGGCCAGTGCGTTTACGATGCGCTCGGCCGTGCGCACGATCAACTCCGCTGACGACACGTCCTCCAACAGCACGGTGAATTCATCTCCGCCCAAGCGCGCGATCGTGTCATTGCGGCGCACACATTCTCGTAGCCTTTCCGCAATCGCCACCAATAACTTGTCGCCCATGTCGTGACCCATGGTGTCGTTGATGTTTTTGAAGTCGTCCAGATCCACGAACATCAGCGAGAAACGCTTCCCAGCTCGTTCCGCGTTGAGCACGCAGCGATTGAGCCGATCGTAGAACAGACTGCGATTGGGCAGCTTGGTGAGCGAATCAAAGCTCGCTTGATCGCGCAACATGCGCTCGGCGGCTTTGGATTGCGATACATCTTGCACTTGTGCGATGAAATAGAGCGGGCGACCGTTCGCGTCGTTTACCGCCGATGCGGACAATTGCGTCCACACCAGCGTTGCGTCTTTGTGCAAACAGCGCGCCTCGATGCGGATGCTGGTTGCTTCGCCGCTCAACAAGCGCTCAATCGCCGGAGCGGCCGACTGCAAGTCCTCGGGATAAACCAGATCGGAGAAGTTAGTGGACAACAAATCCAGTTCGGCAAAACCTACAATTTCACTCAGCGCCTGATTTACTTTGGTGAACACGCCCGCCGTCGATACCAGCGCCATGCCAATCGGCGCGTGGTCGAACGCGCCGGAAAAGCGCGCCAGCGACTCGGCCAGTTGCGCTTCCGCCAGCTTGCGTGCGCTGACGTCGCGCACAATGTGCGACGCGCCGACAATGTGTCCATCGTCACGTCGAATCGGACTGAAGGTAATCTCGTAGTGATTACGCTGACGTAAGGCGTCGCCCAACTCCGCCGTCACGGTGAAGTCCTCGCCCGCCAGCGCGCGCGCCCACATCGACTGCGACGCGTCGCGATCCTTGGGTACATGCGCCACCGACTCCAGCAAACTACTTCCGAGTTGGATATCCAGGCCGAAAATCTTGCGGAACTCTCGTTGATAGGCGCTGTTAAACGCGGTGAAACAATAGTCGCGATCAACCGCGGCAATCAGATCCGGCGTACCTTCAATAATTCCCTTCAAGCGCAGGCTCGCGAGATTGAGAGATTCGACCGCTTCCTTCAGTCGCTCCTCCGTGTAGTGCCGCACCTTGATCTCGGCTTTGAGATATTCGTTTGCCTGATCCAGCCGCGCGGTGCGCTCACGCACCTTCATTTCCAGAAAATCGCGTGAAGCCTTTAACGCCTCCTCCGCCTTCTTGCGCCGGGTAACATCCAGATGCGCAACCACCGCGCCGCCCTCGCTGGTCGAAATCGGCGTCGCACGCAATTCAAACCAACGCCTTCCCTGCGGCCCGTCGGCTGCGTACTCTTGGGTAAACTCCGGCAGCGATCCATTGAGCACCCGCTGCAACCCGGCCAATGTCTCCACCACGCCCGGCGCGGAAGCACCGCCGATCGCGCCACTTAACACCTCGAAGTAATTCACCCCGCGGCCGGTGCGCGCGAGTTCAGCGTCGCCACTCAGTTGCGCGAAAGTCTCCCAGCCACGATTGACGGTGATGATGGTCCCGCTGCGATCGAGTACGGCAATGCGCGCCGACAAGGAATTGATGATCGAGCGCGATAGCGCTTCGCTTTGCGCAAGTCTTTCTTCGGTTTGCTTGCGTCCGCTAATATCCGTAAACATTCCCAGCGCGCCGACGGTCTCGCCGCGGCTGTTGCGAAACGGACTGGTCGAGCAAATCGTCCACACCGGCGAGCCGTTCTTGTGCCGTAGCCGCAAGTCATGCCGCTCGGTCTCCCCCTCTGCCTCGGTGCCGCGCCCAGCCTCGGTAACCGCATCCGGGTCCATGAACTCGTACATGAAATGCCCGCGCATCTCCTCTTCGCTGTAGCCGAGCAGCCGCGTCATGCGCCGATTCACATAGCTGGTCCGCCCTTCGCGATCCAGTATCCAGATGCCCTCTTGCGCCGTTTCCACCATCTGACGAAAACTGGCGTCCGTCGTCTGCAGCGCGTCTAAGCTCTTGCGCAACAGCGCAATGTCCTGAACCACCGCCTCGAAATCGATGATCTGCGCGGAACTTCGTGTCATGTCGGATTCACTCATGAGGGTTTCGCAGTTTTGCGGGCAAGGTAAGCTCGCCTTGAAAATAACGGCGTTCCACGGTGAAAATTGAGATTTACTCAGGCACGCGCCTTCCGCTCGCACCCGGCAAACACGCCCGCTCGGGCAACGCCGCTCAGGTGGCGTGTTCGCTCACTCTTAGAAACTTGTCGCGGTAATACTTGAGCTCGTCGATCGACTCGTAGATATCCGCCAGCGCTTCGTGTTTGCCGTGCTTGGTGAGACCTGCGTAAATGTCCGGCCGCCAGCGCTTGCTGAGCTCCTTGAGCGTGCTCACGTCCAGGTTGCGATAGTGAAAATACGCTTCCAGCTTGGGCATGTGCCGCGCCAGAAAGCGCCGGTCCTGGCAGATGCTGTTGCCGCACATGGGCGACGTGCTCGCAGCGATGTGTTGAGCGAGAAACGCAATCATGTGAACTTCCACTTCTGCCTCATTGAGAGCAGAAGCCTTTACCTTGTCGATCAAGCCGGATCGCTTGTGGGTACCCTTGTTCCACGAGTCCATTCCGTCGAGCACGGGGTCGCTTTGGTGCACCACCAAGACCGGCGCCTCGGCCACCGTTTCCAGCTTGCTATTGGTTACCACCAACGCGACTTCGATGATGCGGTCGCCATCCGGATCGAGTCCGGTCATCTCCATGTCAATCCAGATGAGATTGTTTGCGTCTTGTCCCATAATTGAGGCTGATAGACCGCGCGCCGGTTAGGAAGCGGTGATTTTCTCACACACTGGAGTTCGGAATAGGCATGCCAACATTCTCGATATTTTTTCTCGCCGCCCTGGTGCTCGCGCTTGGCACGCGCCTGTGGTTGGCGTCGCGCCACTTAAATTACATGCGTACACATCGCGAAGCGGTTCCGCCTGCGTTCGCCGCGTCTGTCGGCATTGACGCCCATCACAAGGCAGCCGACTACAGCGCGGCCAAGACGCAAATCAATATCGTCAGTTTTATTGCCGATGCCTTGGTACTTGTGGCACTCACTTTTGGTGGCGCATTGCAGGCGATTGATCAGCTCGCTCGCATCATCGCCGCTGACGGACTGCTGCAACAAGTGTTGTTTCTCGGTCTGCTGGTCGTGTTGCTGTCCATCATCGATCTGCCGTTCAGTCTGTATCGGACTTTCCGTGTTGAGGCGCGCTTTGGCTTCAACAAGATGACGCTCGGCATGTTCGTCAAAGACCTGGCGAAGCAGGCGCTGATCGGTGCCGCGCTGGGATTGCCGCTCGCCTTCGCGGTGCTGTGGTTAATGCAGCGCATGGGGGAATCGTGGTGGTTCTATGTGTGGCTGCTTTGGGTTGTATTCAACACTGCGGTGTTGGCTTTTTACCCGACGCTGATCGCGCCGCTGTTTAATAAGTTCACGCCGCTTGAAGATGGCACGCTGAAGCAGCGCGTCGAACAGTTACTTGCCAAGTGCGGTTTCGCCTCGAAGGGCCTGTTTGTCATGGATGGTTCGACGCGCAGCAGTCACGGCAACGCGTATTTCACCGGCTTTGGCAAGGCCAAGCGCATTGTGTTTTTCGATACTTTGTTAAATCGCCTGGAGCACCCGGAAATCGAAGCGGTAATCGCACATGAATTGGGGCACTTCCGCATGCGCCATGTGCTGCGCCGGATGGCATGGACATTTGCTATCAGTCTGGCGTTTCTGTGGGTGCTCGGAATGGTGCAGAATCAGCCGTGGTTCTATCAAGGTCTGGGCGTGGTGTACCCCGCTACGGACGCGATGGCGCTTACTTTATTTTTTACCGTCGCGCCGGTGTTCGTATTTCTGATTCGTCCGCTGGCCGCGATGTATTCGCGCAAACATGAGTTCGAAGCGGACGAATACGCAGCCAAGTTTGCCGACGCCGGCGACCTGGTGCATGCGCTCGTCAAGCTGTATCAAGACAATGCTTCGACGCTGACGCCCGACCCGCTGCATTCCGCCTTTTACGATTCGCATCCGCCCGCCGCCGCGCGTATTTCGCGCTTGCAGCAGCTCGCGAAAGCATGATGTTTACATTCAGGAGGCCGTGATGAGCGACACCGCGCGGGATCTGCTACGCAAGAAGTGTGTGCCCTGCGAAGGCGGAGTGGCACCGATGACCGAACAGCAAATCGCGCCGATGCTAAAGGGCCTGCCCGGCTGGGAATATCGTGGCGGCGTGTTGCGCAAAACTTTCAGCTTCAAGAACTATTACCAGACCACTGCGTTCGTCAATGCCAGCGCCTGGATCTCGCATCGCGAAGATCATCACCCCGACATCACGCTGGGCTACAACACGTGTGAAGTTGCCTACATGACGCATGCAATCAAGGGGATTTCCGAGAACGATTTTATTTGCGCGGCGAAGATCGATGCACTATTTGATCTTTGAATGAACGCCAATTCGCCGGCGCTAGAACGCGAGCATTACAGTCGCCAGCGTTAACACCACCAACCAGATCAGCACGCCGCGCCAGATCATCGCGGCCGCGCTCACCATGCTGGTCGCATCGGCTTCAACGCCCATGCCGAGTTCCGGACGAAAACTTACCGCGCCATGATGATGCAGCGTTTCACCCAGGCGTACGCCCAAGGCACCCGCTCCGCTCGCCAGCACGATGCCTTCGTCGGAGCGTGACCACGCGACGGCCTGAGACCGCCAGCACTCGATCGCGTCTTCGAAATCACCGGCCAGCGCGAAGGTCATCGCCGTGGCGCGCGCCGGAATCCAGTCAATCAGCGCAAACGCGCGGCGCGCGAAAAAACCAAACTCGCGCTGCTCCTCGTCCAGGCGCTGCCCCCAACGCGCGTGCAGATTGGCCGCCAGACGATAGACGATCGCACCGCTCGGTCCCGGCAAAATCAGAAACCAAAAGATCACGCCAAATACGTTGCGGTGCGCGTTGACCAAGCCTTCTTCTATGGCGACTTTGGCGATTTCACTGCTGCTGTATTCACCGGTGCTCTCGCCGCGCCACTGCGCCAGTAGTTCGCACGCACGCGCAAGATCGCCGGCTTGTAGCGCCTCGGAAATATTGGTGAAGAAATGACTGAAGGGGCGAAAACTTATGGTGAAATACAACACCACAACATTCCACGCCAAGCCCAAGGCCGGATGGAATTGCAGCAACAGGTAATACGCGCCAAGTGCAATCGTGACCCAAGGCGCAAGCGCCAGCACCCAAGCGATGCTACCTTGTTGTCGTTCGCCCGCGTTGTAATGCCGCGCCAGCATATTGGCGTAGCGGGCGAACAACATGGGAATCAAGCCGCGCTGAGCTTGCGGGCGAATTTGCTCCAAGACAAAGGCGGCGATAAGCGAAAGCAGGGACATGAAGCCGATCGATGCGATACAAATTGATCGCGCCGAGCTTACCAGAATCGACGTTCGTGCCGCGGACGCCTAGTTAACGCCCCCTGAATGCAGCCGTGCGCGCACGTGGCGCTTCAGTCGCGCCGACCAAGTGATCGATGCCGAGAAACGGCAAGACTTCTTCACGCCGTGCCATGGTATCGCGGTACCCCAGTTTCATCAGCGCGCGCGTGTACGGGCGCTCGAACAGCACGTAACTCATCAGCGTCGAACCACCGCGGCGATTGGCCCCGACCCCCCACATCAATAAGCGCATCATGGGCGGCAGCGAACGCGCATGGCGCGCCGCAATCGTATCGATTTCTTCACTTGGCGTGAGCACCAGCACTTGCACCTGTCGCAGTTCCATGCCATTACGCTGCCGCTCAGCAAGTGGAATCATGCTGATGGTGCGATTGATCCGCTGCAACCGTTCGATATCGACTTCGAGGCTGTCCAGAAAAATGCTGTTCAGCGCATGACCGGCGATCTGCGCGATGGTGGGCTGACCGCGTACCTTCACCCGCTTCGGCTCTTCATCGGCCGGCCGGCCCACGCCGATCACCAGCACGCGGTCCGCGCCCAGATGCAAGGCCGGCGAGATCGGCGCAATCTGCCGCATGGAACCGTCGCCGAAGTACTCACGATTGATGCGCACGGCGGGGAAAATAAACGGTAGCGCGCTCGATGCCATCAAGTGCTCGAGCTTGATCTCAGTCGCGACGCCAATGCGTCGCGCACGTTTCCACGGCAACGACTGTTCCGCTGCCTCGAAGAAGGTCACCGATTGGCCCGAGGTATAACCCGAAGCGGTAATCGCCAGCGCCGACAATACCCCGCTTTGGATGCTGCGCTGGATGGCCTTGAAGTCCATATATTTGTGCAGCAAAGTCGCGAGCGGAGAATTGTCCAGCAACGAAACCGGCGCTCGTTCCGCAAACCCGCCAACAAACATCGAAGTGAGCCAACGCAAGCTGTGACCGATCACACCGATCGGATCAGCTCGATACACATGGTTCACATGAAAATTCTTCCACACCGTGGTGAGCCGATGGGTGGCGAGACTGAAATTCGCGGCGTCGGTGGCCAGCGCCACCGCGTTGATCGCGCCAGCGGAAGTCCCGCAAATAATGGGAAACGGAATAGCCGAATTGCGCGGCAGCATGTCGGAAATGGCGCGCAGCACGCCGACCTGGTAGGCCGCGCGGGCACCCCCTCCGGTGAGAATCAATCCGACTTGAACCGACGAATTGACAGACATGTTTTCGTGCTTCGGCGTAAGCCACCGCATGACACGTTCATGCGGCAATCAGGCAACGCGCTTCAGCTATTCTCGACGTCCAAGCCGCCTTCGGAAAATTGCTCACGTACCGATTCCAGCGCGTCGCACAACGTATCCTCAGACAACTCGTTCAAGGAATGCGCCAAGATGTCAGCCGATTCATATGCGCCTTCCGGTAGTCCCTGACTATCCAGATGCGCGACAAAGACCGCAGCGGCGCCCGTGGCACGCAGTAGCCGTTGTCGCTCGGTCATCAGCATCTCGACTTCGGAACGCAACATAGCGACTTCTTGGTCCCGATGGGGTTGGGTCATGGCGCGGTGTCTGGGTAGCAGGTCAGTGGTCATCATGCCATAACCAACGGCACCCGGCCAACAGTCTTGAGGGCATTAGTGCAGGCGTTGAAAATCCGGCCGTGGTGGCGATTCTTCGCCCGCCACTTGCAGGCCAATGGTTCTTTCAGGGATCGGCAGACGCAGCGCAACAAGCGTTGCACCCAACAGACTCATGCTGCCGGCACGCCGGTTGTTGCCCGTGTCGCTGAATTCGAAATCGTAGACGCGTGCCACACTTACGCGCCCGGATTCCGCGCGCACCAGCCGGATACGCGACAGCGCCACGGTATCGTCGAGGAACTGCACATTTTCCGCTTGGCAAGCGCGACGCCCCGCGTCAAGCGCGGCTTCGCGCGCGCGCATGCTGTCGAGCCAGAACCAACCGCCGACGCCAAACAAGGCGAGCGTGAAGATCTCCAGCATCATTCGGGCATGATGCCAACGGTTACGCAGCGCGGGCGCAGCAGCGCAACCAGGTCCTGTGGGGCGAGGCCCACCAGAAAACCACGCTTGCCGCCGTTGATATAAATCTTCGCTAATTCGCGGATGGATTGCTCCATGAATGCGGGCATTTTCTTGCGCGTACCAAACGGCGAGGTGCCGCCGACCGGGTAGCCAGAGTGCCGCTGCGCGACGACCGGGTCGCATGCCGTGATGCTCTTCACGCCGATCACGCGCGCCAGCTCCTTGGTCGACACCTGACGATCACCGTGCATCAGCACCACCAGCGGCCGCTTCGTTTCATCTTCCATGATGAGCGTCTTGACCACCGCGTGCTCGGGAACATTTAACTCGCGCGCGGATACCGCGGTGCCGCCTCGCTCCTCGTAGGTATATAGATGGTCGGTAAAGACGATCTTGCGCGCGCGCAACTCGCGTACTGCCGCGGTAACGGGAACGACGTCGCGGCTCACCGGCCGGTCAACTGCTGGTAGAAAACATACAACATTCCCGCGGTCGCGCCCCAGATGTTGCGCTCTCCGTAGGGCATGGAAAAGTAATGCCGGCGGCGCCCGTTAACCACGTCACTATGGCGACGATGATGCGCCGGGTTGAGAAAGTGCAACAGTGGAATCTCGAACACTTCCGCCACCTCGAAGGGATCCGGATTCAGACTGAAAGGCGGCTCCACCCAACCGACCACCGGGGTGACGCGAAACCCGGTCTGTATGTCGAAGTCCGGCAACATCCCTAGTATGCTCACGCGGCTGCGCGATAGTCCCGTTTCTTCCTCGGTTTCGCGCAGCGCGGTTGCCATTCGATCGCTATCTGTCTCCTCCACCCGACCACCGGGAAAACTGATCTGCCCGGCGTGATCGGACAAATGCGTGGTGCGCTGGGTAAACATGAGAGTAAGTCCATCCGCCCGATTCACCACCGGCACCAATACCGCGGCAGGCACCGGCATGCGCTCAGGCGCATGCGCGTACAGCGGAAAATCCGCGTCGGGTTTCAACACCACTGCGCGCGCAAGGCGCGCGGCAAGCCATTCACGGGTAATCGCTGGTGGTAACGGCGCTTCCGGCAATGTTAACCCCATGCGTATTCCCAACGCGGTCGAGAGGCGTTATTGTACCGGGCGCGCTGCGCGCGGACTGTCTTGATGTCCGCGCAAGTACGCTGCGTCCACGTCAATTTATTGTAACCAGGAGACTTCAGATGAAATTTCGCTCATTGCTCGCCGCCGTTTTGTTCGCTTTCGCTTCTGCCGCTTTCGCCATGCATTGCCCGCTGGACATGGCCGCCATCGACGAGGCACTCGCTGGCAAGCCGTCTCTATCAGCGGAAAAAATGACCGAAGTGAAGAAACTGCGAGCCGACGGCGAAACACTGCATAAGGCTGGCAAACACAAGGAGTCCGTCGAGACTCTGGGTAAGGCGATGAAAATTCTCGGCATCAGCAGCAAGCCCTAAAGTCTGATTGCCGATCAAATGGCCCCGTCGGCAGTTTGCGGCGGGGCTTTTCATTTATCTTTGCGACTATCTTTGCGACTATCTTTGCGACCCGGCGTCCACACAGGCAAGCGCCGCCATGTTCACCAGCCGGCGCACCGTTGCAGTGGGCGTAACGATGTGAACCGGCTTTGCCGCGCCCAGCAACATCGGGCCGACGGTGATGCCCTCACCCACCGTCGTTTTCAGAAGATTGAACGAAATATTGGCGGCGTCGAGCGTCGGCATGATCAGCAGATTCGCTTCGCCCTTGAGCTTTGAGTTCGGGAAGGTGCGCAAGCGGATTTGCTCGTCCAACGCCGCGTCGCCATGCATCTCTCCCTCGATTTCAAGCTGCGGCGCCTGACGTTCGAGAATGCCGCGCGCACGGCTCATCTTATTCGACGAGTCCGACGACGCGCTGCCGAAATTGGAATGAGACAGCAGCGCGATCTTGGGCAGAATACCGAAGCGACGCACTTCATCCGCCGCCAACAGCGTGATCTCGGCGATTTGCTCGGCGCTTGGATCTTGATTCACGTAGGTATCGGTAATAAAAAGCGTGCGCGCCGGAAGAATCAACAAGTTCATCGCCGCGAATACGTTGACCCCTGGCCGCCGGCCGATGACATCGGCGACGTAGCCAAGATGCCGCGCGTGCTGGCCATGTGTTCCGCACAGCATCGCGTCGGCATCTCCTCGCCGGACCATCAGCGCTCCGATCAAGGTGGTGCGGCGGGTGACTTCGCGCCGCGCTGTCTCGGGTGTTACGCCGCGCCGCTGCATGAGCCGGTAATATTCTTTCCAGTAGTCGTCAAAGCGCGGGTCAGAATTAGGATTGACCACTTCGAAGTCAACGCCGGGTCGAATGCGCAAACCGAAGGTCTCAATGCGCGGACCGATCACTTCAGGACGCGCCACCAGGATCGGTTTCGCAACACCCTCGTCTACCACCACCTGCACCGCGCGCAAAGTTCGTTCGTCCTCGCCCTCGCAAAACACCACCCGCTTGGGATTCTTCTTCGCGGCGGAAAACACCGGTTTCATCATCAAGCCAGAGTGATAAACGAACTGTGTCAATTGCTCGCGATACGCGTTCAGATCGCCGATCGGCCGCGTCGCGACGCCGCTTTCCATTGCCGCCAGCGCCACCGCGGGCGCGATTTTCACGATCAGTCGCGGATCGAAAGGCTTGGGGATCAGATATTCCGGTCCGAATGCCAGATCTTGTTCGTCGTAGGCTAGCGCCACTACATCCGATTGCTCGGCTTGCGCCAGCTCCGCAATCGCGCGCACGGCCGCCAATTTCATCGCTTCGTTGATAGTGGTGGCCCCTACATCGAGCGCGCCGCGAAACATGAATGGAAAGCACAGCACGTTGTTCACTTGATTTGGATAATCCGATCGCCCAGTCGCGATCACCGCGTCATCGCGCACGGCCTTGACTTGCTCCGGAAGAATTTCCGGCTCAGGATTGGCCAGCGCGAGAATGAGCGGTCGTTGCGCCATCTTCTTCACCATGTCCGCGCTCACCACGCGTGCAGCCGATAGGCCTAGAAACACATCGGCGTGCTCGATCACCTGTGCCAGTTTGCGCGCGCTGGTGTGCTTGGCATAGCGCGCCTTGTTGTCGTCCATTTCCTCGGTGCGGCCGTGGTACACCACGCCCGCAATATCAGACACCATAATATTTTCGATCGGCATGCCCAGACTCACCAGCAAGTCCAAGCAGGACAGCGCGGCCGCTCCCGCGCCGGAACATACCAGCTTCACCTCGCGGATATCTTTGCCCACTACCTTGAGCCCATTCAGCACGGCTGCTCCGACAATGATCGCGGTGCCGTGCTGATCGTCGTGAAACACCGGAATCGACATGCGTCCGCGCAGTTTGCGCTCGATGTAAAAACATTCCGGCGCCTTAATATCTTCCAGATTGATGCCGCCAAACGTGGGCTCAAGACTGGCGATGATTTCGACCAGTTTGTCCGGGTCGCGCTCGTCGATCTCGAGGTCGAACACATCGATGCCGGCAAACTTCTTGAACAGCACGGCCTTGCCTTCCATCACCGGCTTCGCTGCCAGCGGGCCAATCGCGCCGAGACCGAGTACCGCGGTGCCGTTGGTGATGACGCCGATAAGATTGCCGCGCGCGGTGTACAGCCGTGCGCTGGCCGGGTCCGCGACAATTTCCTCGCAGGTCGCCGCCACACCGGGGGAATAAGCCAGAGCCAGATCACGCTGATTCAGCAGACCCTTGGTCGGCGTGACCGCAATCTTGCCGGGCGTGGGCAAACGGTGATAATCCAAAGCGGCTTTGCGCAATTGTTCATCCATGGAATTGATTTGATCTCGTTGAAAGTTAGAGGGGCACGACGCCGCAGAAATTTTTGCCCGGCTGTTCGAGTCGATTATACGGCTGACACTACGCGCACTGCGTGCGCATTGGTTTGGCTTGAAGTCTTCAGCGCAACGCATTTGTTACACTGAGTCAGAAGTAAGCCAGTCCATCGTGATAATTTGAAAGATGCCGTCATGTTGTTCTCATATATCAGAGCGCGTCTTCTACTCCCTGCGTTTGCTTGGGTGCTGTGCGCCGTGCCCGCGGTGGCGGCGGACCAGCAGGCGTTGCTGTGGGAAGTGCGCTCCGCCAATAACCTGATCTATTTGCTCGGCACGGTGCATGTCGGACGGCCAGAGTTCTACCCCTTGCCCGCCGCGGTCGAGCGCGCCTATCAGGAGGCCAGCGTCATCGCATTGGAGGTGGACCCGACCGATCGCGAAGCATTGAACGACACCATGAGACTGGGTACTTACGAGGCGCCGCAAACGCTCGAAAAAAATGTTTCGCGCGCGACCTTCGAGTCATTGCAACGCGCGGCGGAGAGCAGTGGCTTGCCGCTCGAAGTACTGCAGTCAATGAAGCCTTTCCTCGCGGCCTTGATGCTGACTACCCTGGAGTACACCCGCCTGGGTTATGACCCGCAATTGGGAGTTGATCTCCATCTCGCCACGCGCGCGGTGCGCGACGGAAAAAAATTGGTGCAGCTCGAATCCGCACGCAGTCAAATGGAAATATTGGCGGGAATGTCGAGGCGCTTGCAGGAAGCGTTTCTGGACATTACGTTGCGCGAGTTGTCGAGCGGAGAGATGGGGCCGTGCTACAGGCGATGACGAACGCCTGGAAGTTCGCCGATCTGCCGGCATTGCAGCGCGCGTTGACTATGGAGGAAAACAATCTACCGGCGGACTTGGCGCGCGAATTCCACGAAAAATTATTGACCCGGCGCAATAGCTCAATGTTGAACCGCGTTGAGTCGATGATCGCGGGCTCTGAGATCTGCCTGGTCGCCATCGGCGCCGGCCATCTCATTGGTGACGACGGTCTTCCCACGATGCTCGCGCAAAGGCTATCAGGTGCGACGGCCGTGAGGCGCCTCGTTTGAGTTGGCGTTGCGCCAAGATTCCTGCCAAGCTCCTGGCGCCGACAACTTCGAGAGGCCCGCGCGGCGTGTAGCATGATTCTCAGCCCTGCCGGGAGAATCGACACGCCGGATTTTGGGCAGATCGTGCACTCGAAGTTTGGGTAGTAACCGCTTAGTGGAGGATCTATCGTGGCAAAAGATGCAAAAAACCGGACCGATTTTGTTGAAAGGCTGCGTCTGCCGAAGAAATGCTTTGCCATGGTGCTCGCGGGCGGGCGGGGCAGCCGCCTGAAGCAGCTCACCGACCGGCGCGCGAAACCCGCGCTTTACTTTGGCGGAAAATTCCGCATCGTCGATTTTGCGCTGTCCAACTGTGTGAACTCCAATATCCGCCGCATCGGTATGGCCACGCAATACAAGTCACACAGTCTGCTGCGCCACCTGCAGCGCGGATGGTCGTTCATGAAGTCGGAACTGAATGAACATATCGAACTGTTGCCTGCGCAACAGCGGATTACGGAGGATTCGTGGTATCGCGGGACGGCAGACGCCGTGTACCAGAACCTCGACATCATTCGTGACGATCATCCCGAGTACATACTGATTCTCGCCGGGGATCACATTTACAAGATGGACTATTCGCAGATGCTGGCGTACCACGTGGAAACGGGCGCGCAGTGCACCGTGGCATGCATCGACGTCCCGATCAAGGAAGCGTCGGCCTTCGGCGTCATGGCCGTGGATCGGTCGAATCAGATTACCGATTTTGTCGAGAAACCCGCGCATCCGCCAGCCATGCCGGGCAATCCGGATATGGCATTGGCCAGCATGGGTGTTTATGTTTTCAACGCGCAGTATCTCTACGATGCGTTGGCGCGCGATCTGGCTGACGATAGCTCCAGCCACGATTTCGGCAAAGACATCATTCCGCGCGCGGTGAAAGAAGGGGTTGCCGCGGCGCATCCGTTTGGGGACAGTTGTGTGGCCAACAAAGAAAAGCAGACGGAGCCCTACTGGCGCGACGTCGGTACCATCGACGCCTATTGGGAAGCGAACATCGATCTGACCGCGGTCGAACCGGCGCTGGACATGTATGACACGGACTGGCCCATCTGGACCTACCAGGAGCAACTGGCGCCGGCGAAGTTTGTTTTCAATCGCGACGACAGGCGCGGTATGGCGGTGGATTCGCTGGTGTCGGGCGGCTGCATCATTTCCGGTTCGTACGTGGATCGTTCACTGCTTTTTTCCCGCTGTCGCGTCAACTCCTACAGCAAGTTGAGCGAATCGGTTCTACTGCCCGGCGTGATCGTCGGACGTCACAGCAGATTGTCACGCGTGGTGGTCGATCGGGGGGTCATCATTCCGCAAGGCACCGTGGTTGGGGAAGACCCGATCGAGGACGCGCGGTGCTTCGAACGCACCGATAAGGGCATCACTCTTATCACCCAGGCAATGATTGATCGCTGCGCTTTGAAGCAACCATGACCGCCACCAGGCGACGCCAGCGATCGTCGCTGAATATTGCTTCGATCGGAATGGACAGCTTGCGGCGCCAGTTGGGATACTCGCGGTAGGTTCCCGGAATATTGACCGGCTCGGTTTCGCCCACCAGATCATCGAGCTGAATCGCCGCCAGCATTGACTGGCTGCGTGCAACGGCCTGGTGCAGTGCTGCGATGGCCTCTGCCGGATCGGCGGGATCGGCAGGCGAGAGGCCGCTTTCTCCCAATAACCACAGCATGCCGTCACGTTCGCCGCGACGGCGCGCAGCATCTTCATCGCGTTGCTGCGCGGTTGGGTACAAACCCAGTCCGTCACGTCTCACGATGTCCTCGCCGCGCCAGAATTCTGTCATGGTCGGCATGTCGTGCGTTGCGACAGTGGCGAGAGCCTGCTGCGGATATTCATGCGGCAAACAAAAGCGGCCATCACCTTTCCAATGACGTTCATAGACCAGCACTCGATAGGACAGGAAGCCCAGTTCGTGCAGCCTGTCGCGCAGACCGTCCGGCACCGCACCCAAGTCCTCGCCGATCACCATGCAGCGATTGCGTTCGCTTTCAATCGCCACTATGGCGGCCAGAGTCTCGAAGGGATTGCGCACGTAGCCACCGTCCGCACCGCTCATGCCGCGCGGAATCCAGAACAGGCGTGTAAGCGCCATCACGTGATCGATGCGCAGCGCACCGGCGTTGCGCATGTTCTCGCTCAGCATCGCACGAAACGGCGCGAATTCGCGTCGCGCCAGTTCGCGCGGATTCCACGGCACCAGACCCCAGTTCTGCCCCTGGCGATTGAGCATATCGGGTGGCGCACCAATGAAGATGCCGTGCGCAAACAATTCTGGCTCGCCAGCGGACTCTGCGCTGTCGGACGCCGCGCCGACCGCAAGATCGCGATACAACCCGACGGACATTCCAGCGGTCTTGGCCGTCTTGGCGGCGGCAGCGAGTTGTTTGGCCGCCAGCCACTGCAGATACATTTGAAATTCAATTTGAATTTCGTTTGGCGAAACATGCAGTGATCGAGCTTGATACAGTGAATGCTGAGCGAGCGGTTTGCCACCTTTCAAAATGAAGTCACCGAACTCGATCACTTCATCATCCGAGGTTTCCCTTGAGCGCCGGCGAAAGTCCTCGTGTAGTTGCCGCAGCACCTGCAGCTTGATCTCGGTAACCGCGGCGTAGTCCACCCGTGCCGATGCACGTGCTCGCTCCAGGCGGTCTGAAAACTCCGACGCCGCAATAGTGGCCTGAACGGTCGCACACTCCGCGAATCCGGACACGGACGGCACGTCAATGTACACAGGGTCGAGAAAAATCCGCGATGCAGGCGCGTACGGACTCGCCTCGTCAGGATGTGCGAGATGCCGTGCATGGAGCGGATTAAGACCAATGAATGCCGCACCCGCGCGGCCCGCCGTCGAGGCGACTGTAGCGAGATCGCCGAAATCACCGATGCCCCAGTTGCGCTGTGAACGCAAGCTGTAGAGCTGCACCGCGAGACCCCAGCGGCGCCCGCCCTGCGCCAACGCATCGGGAATGAAACACCGCGGCGGCGCAACGATGAGCAGCGTCTCGGCATTCAGCGACGGCAGGCGGAAGCGGTGATAGCCGGAGGGAACGTCCGCCTTCAATGCCAGGCGATAGCGCGCGAACCGGCGTCCGCCAAACTCATGCTCGTCCACCAGCGGTAATTGCGTGGCAATAAATTCGCCCTGCAGAGCGGCGCCCGATTCAAGTGCGAGCTCCCACCCGATCACCTGGTCGCGCAGTTCGGACGGCAGCGCGATCAGAACTGAGCGGGTGATCCCGCGCTCCGCGAGTGTCGTGTGCGGCAGCGGGGTGAGGAACGGCGCGCGCAGCAGCGCCTCGTATTGCGGTCGCGGATCGGCTGAGGAGTCGAAACCCAGCGCGGCCAGCAGCGCGGCCGCGCTCGGTTCACTCAGATCGCGGCGGACACCGAGTCCGTCCCAATAAGCGTCCTCTATTCCCGCTTCGCCCGCCAGCCGCTGCCAATCCTGGTTCATCGGCTGCCCGGCGCGGAAGCAAGTACCAGCAGTCCGTGGAATGGCACGATGACGGGTCCGCTGCCGGACGTCATTGCGCCGTTCAGCGCGGATTCGGGACGCGTCGTGTCGAGCAGAAGTTTCCAGTCCTCGCGGGGTGGCGGTGGCAGCAAGAACGGAACGTCCGTGTCCCCCGCATTGAGCAGTACCAGCAGCGCCGATTCGGTTTCAAGGTTGCGTCCGAGCAGGAAACCAAAGCAGCGGTTCGCGCTGTTTTCCCAGTGTTCGCGCGTCATCTCATGGCCATCGCGCCACAGCCAGGCGATGTCGTGCTGGTCCAAAACGACCGGCGAAGCATCGAACCAGGTAGTGCGATGCAAGGCAGGATGCGCGCGCCGCAACCGGACCAAGCGTGCCGTGAAATCGCGCAGCACGGTATCGGTCCTGTCCCAGTGAATCCAGGAAATCGCGTTGTCCTGACAATACGCATTATTGTTGCCGTTCTGCGAGCGGCCCTGCTCGTCTCCGGCCACCAGCATCGGAACGCCCTGCGATAAAAAAATCGTGGCCAGCAGCGCGCGTTGCAGACGCCCGCGGCGCTCCAGCACGGCTGCATCGGTGGAATCACCTTCGGTGCCGCAATTAACACTGCGATTGTTGTTGTTGCCATCGGCATTGCCCTCGCCGTTGGCTTCGTTGTGCTTAGCTGCGTAAGACACCAGATCGGCCAGCGTGAAGCCATCGTGTGCCGTGACAAAATTGATGCTGGACTGAGGCATGCGCCCGCTGTGCCGGAACATATCGCTCGAACCCGCCAGGCGCGACGCGAACTCACCGCAACGGGTATCGCCGGTCAGCCAGAAGCCACGGACCGCATCGCGATAGCGGTCGTTCCATTCCGCCATTCCTGGTGGGAAACTTCCGCTCACGCATAGCGCCAGATCCCACGGTTCCACGATGAGTTTCACATTTGCCAGGACAGGATCCTGGCGCAGCGTGCGAAGAAATGCGCAGCCGGGGTCGAAGCCGCCGCCCTCGCGCGCCAACGCCGGAGCAAGGTCGAAGCGAAAACCGTCCACGTGCATCTCGTTGACCCACCAGCGCAGCGAATCCATGACCAACTGCAGTACGCGCGGATGGGCGACATTAAGCGTGTTGCCGCATCCGGTGACATCATCGTAGTGGCGTCCATCGCGCAAGCGGTAGTAACTGACATTGTCCAGGCCGCGGAAGGCGAACGTGGGACCCAGTTCATCGCCTTCCGCGGTATGGTTGTAGACGACATCCAGAATGACTTCGATACCGGCCTGATGCAGGCGTTGTACCATCGAGCGGAATTCGCACAAAGGATCCAAGCCGCCCGCATAGCGCGCGGTCGGCGCGAAAAAGCCTATGGAGTTATAGCCCCAGTAATTAGACAGATCTGCCTGCACTAAACGGCGTTCGTCGATGTATTCATGAATCGGCAATAGTTCGACCGCGGTCACGCCCAGTTTCTTCAGATGATTGATTGATGCGGGATGCGCGAGCCCCGCGTAAGTGCCGCGCAGCGATTCCGGGACGGCCGCGTTGTGCATGCTGAAACCCTTCACGTGAACTTCGTAGATCACCGTATCTGCCCAGGCGGTGCGCGGCGGACGGTCGTCCTGCCAGGAATGCGCCGCTTCCACCACACGGCATTTGAGAGCGGCCCACGCATTGTCGCGGCGATCGAATGACAGGTCGCCGTGCGCGTGTCCGGCACGGTAACCATAATGCGAGTTGGACCAGCAGAAGGTGCCGGCAAATGAGCGCGCGTAGGGGTCGATCAATACCTTGTGCGCGTTGAAGCGATGTCCTCGAGCCGGATCGTAGGGTCCGTGCACGCGATAGCCATAGATCAAACCGGGGCGCGCGTCCGGAAGGTAGCCATGCCAGATCTGGTCGGTACAGGCGGGCAACGTGACAGCGGCAATCTGGTGTGCTGCGTTCGCGTCAAACAGACACAGATCCACCTGTTCTGCATGCGCGGAGAAAAGCGCAAAGTTAACGCCCGCACCATCCCAGGTTGCACCTAAGGGATAGGGCCGACCGGGTTCAATCGACATGCCGGTCGATTGCTCGGTACTGTCCCTCCTTATCACAGCGGTTTCCGAGGCAAACGTAAGCTCATTCAGCCTGCAGCGCAAACATAACGCAGGCCAGCGGGGGCAGCGTCACCGCCAACGAATATTCGCGTCCATGGCAGGGCGCGGATACTGCGTCAAGGCCGCCCGCGTTGCCTAGATTGGAGCCGCCATACCAGGCCGAGTCGGTGTTGATGATTTCGCGGTAGTGCCCTGGGCGCGGTACGCCGATCCGATAAGCGGTACGGGGAACCGGTGTGAAATTACACACGATCGCCAGCAGCGCGTCGTCGCGGCTTCCGCGGCGCAGGAACGCGATCACGCTCTGATCGCGGTCGGCGAAATCGATCCATTCGAACCCGCGTGCCTCGCAGTCGAATTCATACAGGGCAGGTGAGCTGCGATAGACACGATTCAGATCGGCCACCAACCGTTGCACGCCACGATGATCCGCGTTTGCGAGCGCGCCCCAATCAAGCTGGGCATCGTGATTCCACTCGGCCGCCTGCGCGATTTCGCCGCCCATGAACAGGAGTTTCTTGCCCGGATGCGCCCACATGAAGCCGAAGTAAAGACGCAGATTGGCAAAGCGCTGCCAGCGATCACCCGGCATCTTTCCCAGCAGCGACCCCTTGCCGTGCACCACTTCATCGTGCGAGAGCGGCAGAATGAAATTTTCGTTGAATGCGTACACCAGTCCAAAGGTCAGCGAGTCGTGATGGTGACGCCGATGCACCGGGTCGTGCCGCATGTACTCGAGGGTGTCGTGCATCCACCCCATGTTCCACTTGTAGCTGAAGCCCAGTCCGCCGTCTTCCACCGGTCGCGAAACCTTGGGCCACGCGGTGGACTCTTCGGCAATTGCCACCGCGTCCGGGTGACCGCCTGCAATCAGCGCATTGGTTTCGCGAATGAAGCCCACCGCGTCGAGATTTTCCCGGCCACCGTACTCGTTGGGTATCCATTCGTTGTGCTGCCGGCTGTAGTCCAGGTAGAGCATCGATGCGACTGCATCTACGCGTAACCCGGCAACACCATAATGATCCAGCCAGAACAGCGCATTTGCGGCGAGAAAATTGCGTACTTCGTGACGGCTGAAATTGTAGATCAGCGTCTTCCAATCGGGATGCCAGCCCTTGCGCGGATCGGCGTGCTCGAACAGGCAGGTGCCATCGAATCGAGCCAGCGCATGGGCATCCGCCGGGAAATGCCCCGGCACCCAGTCGAGCAGAACACCGATACCTGCTTCGTGAAAACGTCGCACCAGTTCCGCGAACTGGGATGGCGCGCCATGACGCGCAGTCGGCGCATACAAGCCGGTGGGCTGATAGCCCCACGAGCCATCGAATGGATGTTCCATCACGGGAAGGAATTCGACATGCGTGAATCCCATTTCCTGAACATAGGGGAGCAGCCGATCGGCCAATTCCGGCCAGGTGAGCATTGCGCCCTGGTCGTTGCGGCGCCAGGAACCCGCGTGGACTTCGTAGATGGACACGGGTTGGTTGCGCGCTGCCGGAGGCAGACGGCGATGTTCGCTGGTTTCATCGAACCTGCCGATCTGCTCGGGTGGCAAGCTCAGCACCGAGGCCGTGGACGGCCGTAATTCGGTGGCGAATGCAAATGGATCGGCCTTGAGCGGCAGCAGCATTCCTGCTGCATCCTTGATTTCGAACTTGTAGCGGGCGCCGGCACTCAGCCCGGGAATGAACAATTCCCACACGCCGCATTCGCGACGTTGGCGCATCGGATGACGGCGGCCATCCCATTCATTGAAATCGCCGACTACCGCGACGCGACTGGCGTTGGGTGCCCAGACCGTAAAGCCGAAACCGTGGACATCTTCCAATCGCAGCGGGTGAGCGCCCAGCTTTTCGTAGAGCCGGGTGTGCTTGCCTTCCGCGAGCAGCCACACATCCATGTCGCCCAGCATCGGCGCAAACCGGTAAGGATCTTCGATCTCGGTAACGCGGCCGTTGTGTTCGGTGCGCAGGCGGTAGGCAAGGCGATTGCGCCGGCGCGGAACACGCGCCTCGAATACACCATCGGAATGAATCTGTTCCAGGCCCGCAAGTTTGCGCCCGGTGGCCGCATCGATGACCGATACAGCGGTGGCACCCGGCTGTAAGGTCCGCACCCAAAGGCCGCCTTCATGCTCGTGCATACCCAGCACTGCGAATGGATCGGCGTGACGCGCCTCGACCAGCGCATCGACGACGTCGCGGGTCAGCATTTGCAACGCACTGTGCGGCGTTTCACAGTTCTAGAGGCCGCACGCCCCAGACGTTGGTTGCGTATTCGCGAATAGTCCGATCGCTAGAAAACGGACCCATCGCGGCGACATTGCGAATCGCCTGGGAAGTCCATGCGTCGGTATCCCGGTACAACGCGTCTACCTTGTCTTGCATGGCCACGTATTGCGCGTAGTCCGCGAGCACCAAGTAATGATCGCCATGATCCAGCAGTGCCTGCGCGATCGGACTGAAGCGGTCGGGCTGGTCCGGGCAGAAGGCACCGTTTGCAATGGCGTCGAGTGCCTGCTTCAGTTGCGGATTTGATTCGTAGAACTCGCGCGGCCGGTAGCCGTTCAGGCGCGCCTGGCGTACTTGGTCCGCATGCAGGCCAAATATGAAAATATTATCCGCGCCGACAGCGTCGCGAATTTCAATGTTGGCGCCATCTTCGGTGCCAATGGTGAGCGCCCCATTCAGCGCCAGCTTCATGTTGCCGGTGCCCGAAGCTTCCGTCCCGGCCGTGGAAATCTGCTCGGACAGATCGGCAGCGGGAATGATCAGACTGGCGACCGATACCCCGTAATTGGGAACGAAAGCCACTTTCAGCCGGCCACCGACGCGAGTGTCCGCATTGATGGTGGTGGCGACGTCGTTAATCAGCTTGATGATCAGCTTGGCCATCGCATAGGCGGACGCCGATTTGCCGGCGAAGATCACCGTGCGCGGCACCCATTCGTGCTGCGGATTGGCGAGGATGCGGTGATAGCGGGTGATCACGTGCAACACGTTCAACAACTGGCGCTTGTATTCGTGGATTCGCTTGATCTGCACGTCGTACAAGGAATCTGGCTTGATGACGACTCCGGTCACCGTCTGCACATAAGCCGCCAGTTTCTGTTTGCTGGCAATCTTCACTGCCTGAAATTCGGCCATGAAATCCTGATTGGTCGCAAATGCCTGAAGCTGCTCCAGCGCGTCCAGCCGATTGAACCAGGTGGTGCCGATGTGCCGGTCGATGAGATCGGCCAGCCCGGGATTGGCCAATGCCAGCCAGCGACGCGGCGTGATGCCGTTGGTGCAGTTGATAAAGCGTCCCGGAAACAGTTTGTGAAAATCCGCGAACACGGTTTCCTGCAACAGTTGCGAATGCAGCCTGGATACGCCGTTGACCTTGTGGCTGGCAACAACAGATAAATGCGCCATACGAACACGCCGGCCCTGGTTTTCCTCGATGATCGAAATCCGCCGCAGCAAATCATCGTCACCAGGATGACTGCTGCGCACCTGATCGAGGAACAGCTCGTTGATGTCATAAATTATCTTCATATGACGCGGTAACACTCGTTCCAGCAGCGCCACCGACCAGGTTTCCAGCGCCTCCGGCATCAGCGTATGGTTGGTGTAGGAGAATATTCTCGGACACAATCTCCATGCGATGGTCCACGGGATGTGATGAACATCCACCAACAGGCGCATCATTTCGGCAACGGCAATCGCCGGATGCGTGTCGTTCAGGTGAATGGCAACTTTCTCCGGAAGCTGCTGCACCCCAGTGTGGGTCTTGAAGAAGCGTCGCAACAGGTCCTGCAAAGAAGCGCTGACAAAGAAATACTCCTGGCGCAACCTGAGTTCGCGACCGGTCTCGCTGCTGTCATCCGGATAAAGGACGCGTGAAACATTTTCAGAAAGATTCTTGCGCTCGATAGCTCCGGCGTAATTGCCCTGATTGAATTGCGCCAGATTGATCACTTCGGTCGCCGTGGCGGACCACAATCGCAGCGTATTGACCACCGGCGTATTGCATCCCGGAACGATGGTGTCGTAGGCCATGGCGAGCACATCGTCCGAGTCCACCCAATAGGCGACTTTGTCGCGGTATTCGACCCGGCCGCCAAATTGGATGGTGTACTTCACTTCGGGGCGGGCAAACTCCCAGGGGTTGCCGGCAACGAGCCAATGGTCCGGCTGTTCCACCTGGCGACCATCGATGATCCGCTGCGCGAACATGCCGTACTCGTAACGGATACCATAGCCGAAGCCCGGTAATCCCACGGTCGCCATGGAATCGAGAAAGCAGGCTGCGAGCCGGCCCAAACCACCGTTCCCCAACGCAGGATCAGGTTCGAGAGCGTCCAGTTCATCGAGATCAAGGCCCAGTTCGCGCACCGCTTCGGCGCACACGTCGTGCAGCCCGAGCGCAATCAGCGCATTGGAGAGCGTCCTGCCGGGCAGAAATTCCATCGACAGGTAGTAAACCCGTTTGGCGTCCTGCTTGTAGGAACGCCGCGTGGTGTCCATCCAGCGCTCGATCAGCAGGTCGCGCACCGCGGTTGACAATGCGTACAGCCAGTCGCGTTTGGAGGCGGCGAACTCATCCTTGCCGACCGTGTAAATCAGATGCCTGGACACGGCGTCGCGCAAGCGCACGATGTCCGAATCTTTCATGGCGGAACGGCTGATTGTTGCGGGGTCTTCCTGAATATTCATTTCACGTCCTGCAAAATGGTGGAAACACTTAATGCAGCGAGTGTGCCAAGGGCCGCAAATCGCGGTACACCTCGAGATATTGTCGAGCCGCAATCTCCCAACTGAAGTCCTGCAGCATCGCAGTGTGCCGCACCAGCGCCCACTGCCGTGGCTGTTTCCATAGCGCAAACGCGCGCGTCAGTGCTTCGCGCAGGCCCTGCGCGGACGCGTCGTCGAATTGGATCCCAGTGGCCGTCCCGGACGCCAAGGCGTCCGCACTGGCATCACACACAGTGTCCGCCAGACCACCGACCCGGCGCACCAGCGGCAGCGCGCCGTAACAAAGCCCATACATTTGGGTCAGACCGCAGGGCTCAAACCGCGAGGGTACCAGGATCACATCGCTGCCGGCCACGATGCGGTGTGCCAGCGTTTCGTCGTAGCCGACGCGCACCGCGACGCTGCCCGGAAATCTTGCCACTTCCGCAAGTAATGCCCTCTCAAGTTTGCTGTCGCCTGATCCGAGTACCGCCAATTGCCCGCCTTGATCGATCAAATACGGCAGCACGTCAATGACCAGATCAATCCCCTTTTGCTCGGTCAGGCGGCTGATCAGACCGAACACCGCTCCGCTGCCGGAGGCAAGACCGAGCTCTCGTCGCAACGCGAGCTTGCATTGCGTCTTGCCCAAGAGGTTCTGCGCCGCGTAGGGGCTCGCAATCCACGGGTCGGACTGCGGGTTCCAGATGGCAGGATCGACGCCATTGAGGATACCGGTCAGCGAAGCCGCCCTTGAGCGCAGCACTCCATCCATTCCAGAGCCAAAATGCGGGGACAGAATCTCCCGCGCGTAGGTTGGACTAACCGTGGTAATGCGGTCAGCATAGTGCAGTCCCGCTTTCATGAAGTTCACTTTGCCGTAAAACTCCAGACCGTAGAGGGAAAAGAAATTTGCAGGCAGCGCAAGACCGGCAAAAGTTGACGCGGGAAATTCACCTTGAAACGCCAGGTTGTGCACGGTAAATACACAGCCTGGACGTCCGCCGCCGCGCGCCGCGAGATAGGCAGGGGCGAGGCCGGTGTGCCAGTCATGGCCATGAACGATATCCGGCTGCCAATTGTCGATTGAGCCATCGGCAAAGCGCGCAGCGACCCAGCCCAGCAACGCGAACTGCTGTTGGTTATCCGGCCAATCGCGGCCGGCCGTATCGACATATGGATTGCCTTGCTTCAAATAGAGTTCGCCCGCTTCAATCAGGTAAACCGGCACATCATCCAGCGTCGCGCGCAGGATACGCACTTGTGGAGCACACAAAGGAGACGCGAGGCGTGCGATCTCCCGCCCGTTTGCGCTTGCCTTAAGAATCGCCGGGTACGCCGGCAAGAGGAGGCGCAAATCGACGCCCAAATTTATGAGCGCTTTGCTCAGCGCCGCGTTCACATCCGCCAGCCCGCCCGTCTTGAGTGCAGGGTAAACCTCGGTGCTGACGTAGATTACGCGCACTGACTCAACCGCGCCCGAATTGCAATGCGCGACGCGCCGTCCAACGGCAGCTACGCGGCATGACGCGTGGTCCAGGTGCGCATTTTCCAATCATTGCAAACCGCGCCGTAATACGCTGATTGATGTCATAGGTCATGAATTGTCATCGACCTGCGCCTGATACGCAATCGTGGATTGCGCGACCGGCGCAAGTAAATGCGACCCCTCCGGGGTACGGCTTCTTGTCGGAAAACCCGGACCTTGCCCGGGCGTGCACACCGTATGATGCGCTCTTGAGCAGTGCTGCAACCTGGTTCACTTTGAGATCGATTGCAGTAATCGAGGAGCAAATCATGGTTCATCCACTCGCGGGAAAGCCGGCGCCGCAAAGCAGCCTCACTGACATTCGCTCTTTGCAGACGGCGTACCGGAATGCGCCGGACGCCAGTGTACCCGCCCAGCGCGTGGCTTTTGGCACCAGCGGTCATCGCGGCAGCGCTTTCAACGGCAGTTTCAACGAGGCGCACATCCTCGCCATTGCACAGGCGGTCGCCGAATACCGCGCCCAGGCGGGCACCCGTGGCCCGTTGTTCCTCGGCATAGATACGCACGCGCTTTCCACGCCGGCGCAGCGAACTACACTCGAAGTTCTCGCCGCAAACGGCGTGCCGGTCATCCTGCAAAAAGATGATGGCTTCACGCCCACGCCGGTCATATCGCGCGCGATCCTTGCGCACAACGCCGACCAGAGTGCGGCGCGCGCCGATGGCGTCATCATCACGCCTTCTCACAATCCGCCGCAGGACGGTGGCATTAAATACAACCCGCCTCACGGTGGTCCCGCCGACACTGACGTTACCGGCTGGATCGAGCAACGCGCCAATGCGCTGATGTGCGAAGGCAACCGGGATGTGAAGCGCATGCCCTATGCACAGGCGCTGGCGGCAGCTACCACCAGTCCGGTTGACCTGATGACACCGTACATCGCCGATCTGGGCAAGGTGATCGACATGGAGGCCATCAGAAAAGCGAATTTGAACATTGGCGTCGATCCGCTGGGCGGTGCCGCGGTGGCCTATTGGCAACCGATTGGCGAGCGCTACGGCCTGAACATTGAAGTGGTGAATACTAAAGTGGACCCGGCCTTTTCCTTCATGACGCTGGATCACGACGGGAAAATCCGCATGGATTGTTCAAGTCCGTTTGCGATGGCGCGTCTGGTGGCACTCAAGGACCGCTTCGATATTGCGTGGGGAAACGACGCCGACGTGGACCGCCACGGCATCGTCACGCCGTCCAGCGGATTGCTGAATCCCAATCACTACCTGGCAGTGGCGATCCACTATCTGATCGCGCATCGGCCGCACTGGCCAACAGGCGCGGTGGTGGGCAAGACCTTGGTATCGAGCGGCCTGATCAACCGGGTCGTCAATGGATTGGAGCGCAACTTGTTGGAAGTGCCAGTCGGATTCAAATGGTTCTCGACGGGACTGCTGAGCGGTGATATCTGCTTTGGCGGCGAGGAAAGCGCCGGCGCAAGTTTTCTGCGGCTTGACGGATCGGTTTGGACCACCGACAAGGACGGCATTCTCCTTGGGTTGCTCGCAGCGGAGATCACTGCGACGACTGGCAAGGACCCCGGCCGCCACTATCAGGAACTAGCCGGACGCTATGGCACACCTTACTACGTGCGTATCGACGCACCGGCCACTCCCGCGCAGAAGGTGGCGTTCAAGCAACTGACCGGTGACCGAGTGCGCGCCTCTACATTGGCCGGCGAAGCAATACTCGCGCGGCTCACGCGTGCGCCGGGAAACGACGCGCCCATCGGCGGCCTCAAGGTGGTAACCGAGAATGGCTGGTTTGCCGCGCGTCCGTCAGGAACCGAAGACCTGTATAAGCTCTATGCGGAAAGCTTCCGCAGCTCTGAACATCTGAGCCAGATTGTTACCGAGGCAAAAGAAATTGTGACGGCGGCACTCGCCTGACCCTTAAGACGCATATTTATTTTTGTGAAGACACCCACTCTTCGCGAGAATGGCGTCGATTCATCTCTCGACAGATCGACCCGACGGAAGGCTTCACCGCAAGCGTTTACGCTTCAAGATCGACGTTTCCGGGCGTGTCGTCTTCGTCCCGTCGCCGGTCGGTGCGGCGCGGGCCGACCCGGGTGTCCAACATCACTTTCACTTGGCGTTTGCGTCGCTCCTGACCACGCCGGACGAATTGACGTCGCTCCGCAATCGGGTCGTAGCGCGGCAAGGATGGCTCCTCCGGTTGAGAGGGCGGCCGGTCATTACCCTGACTCGCTTCCGCCGACCCGGGCGCGCCCGCGCTCGGCACCGGACGCACGCCAGTCGCGCCTTCCGGCTGAGTAACAGAGAGGGGGATAGGATTGATCCGCATCACCCCCGGTTATCGGGTTTCTGGGCGGAATTCTTGAGGGTCTGCAGCGCGGATTTCTGCATTTCAAGCGTCTTAATGGTCATCTGCAGAAAGTTCAGATTGAGCTTCAACCAATTTTCAACGGCCAGCAATTCAGCGATTTTCTTCTCGACATCGGCGGGCTCCATAGTCGGCTGGAACACTCCCGGCAGCGGAAACGACATCGGGTTCCACATTTTCTGAAACATCTCAAAGAATTCTTTCGAGGTATTGTCTTCAGCCATTTCAGCTCTCCTTAATCTCAAGCGAGAAACTACATCGTCGGTCCGAGCACCCAGGGTGCGAACTCGTCTTCGCCATACCCCCATTGCTCACTCTTGCTGGGCGCGCCCGAGGCGGTTCTCAAAATGATGTCGAAGAATTTCTGGCCTACGTCTTCGATACTCGCCTTGCCATCAACGATGACGCCGCAGTTGATATCCATGTCGTCTTCTTGCTTTTCGAACATGGCGGTGTTGGTGGCCAACTTAAGCGAAGGAGATGGTTTGCACCCGTAGGCTGACCCGCGGCCGGTGGTGAAACAAATCATGTTGGCACCGCCCGCCACCTGACCGGTGGCGGAGACTGGATCGTAACCGGGTGTATCCATGAATACGAAACCATGCGCTGTCACCGGAGCCGCGTATTCGTAGACGTCCATCATGCCGGTGGTACCCCCTTTCGCCACGGCGCCGAGCGATTTTTCGAGAATGGTAGTGAGCCCGCCCGCCTTGTTGCCGGGCGACGGATTGTTGTTCATTTCGCCGCCGAGTCGCTCGGTGTACTGCTCCCACCAGTGAATTCGCTGCACCAGTTTCTCGCCGACTGCGCGGCTCACCGCGCGACGCGTCAACAAATGCTCTGCCCCATACACCTCCGGCGTCTCCGACAATATGGCCGTACCGCCATGCCGCACCAGATTGTCGACCGCGGCACCGAGCGCGGGGTTGGCGGAAATGCCGGAGTAGCCGTCCGAACCTCCGCATTGCAGACCGAGGATCAGATGTTTGGCGGACACCGTCTCGCGTCGCACGCGATTCGCTTCGGGCAACAACTCTTTTACGCGCGCGATGCCATCGGCGATAGTCTTGCGCGTGCCGCCACTGTCCTGGATGGTGAAAGCCTGCAGTTGATCGGAGCGCTTGAGCCCGTGTGCTGCCAGCAGATCGTTGATCTGATTCGCTTCGCAACCCAGCCCGATCATCAGGGTCGAATGCATGTTCGCGTGTGTGGCGTAACCAGCCAACACACGCCGCAAGACCGCGACCGGTTCGCCGGTGGACGCCATGCCGCAGCCGGTCTTGTGATGAATCGGCACGATACCGTCCACGTTGGGGTAGGCGGCCATAACCTCTTCAGTGAAGTGCGCGGCGATTTGGCGGCACACGTGCGCTGAACAATTCACGCTCGACACCACGCCAATATAATTGCGAGTGGCAACACGGCCATCTGCTCGCACGATACCCTGCCAGGTGGCGGGCGCAGCGACAAATTTCGTCGGCTGGTAATCAACGCAAAAAGCGTAGTCGCGATCGAAGTTTCCCATTGCCAGGTTGTGCACGTGAACGTGATCGCCTGCGCGGATCGGCTTGGTGGCAAAGCCGATGATCTGGTTGTAACGCCGCACCGCGGCTCCTTCCTTGATCTCGTGCGCGGCGATTTTGTGCCCCGCCGGAATGCTGACGCTGGCGCGGATCTTCTCTTTGATGATTTCGGTGCCCTCAGGCAAATCGATGCGTGCAATCACCACATCGTCGGCGGCGTTGAGCCGGATGGTCAGGTCAGCAGCTTGAAGCATGGTGATTCCTCCGATAAGCGCCCTGACGTCACAGCGGTAACGCCAGCGCGAAAAAATGCCATTCTAGAACCAATTCGGGTAGCGCTCCAGCACACGCACAGTGCAGGGCTTAACGACACAAGAGCGAGGGCAGCTACACGCCTCGCTGGGTTGGCTATGTAGCGAGAGGTAACGGGTCTTCGGAGATATCGATAAGGTAGTGGCATAATTCGCGTACAGTCCGCGTGTACGGGCTCCGCGTTTTCCATGTGCTCTCAACCTGAGGATCTTCCATCAATGGCAACTGCAAAACAAAATGTATTTGACGTGATCCGCGGCCTGGCCGCGACTTCAGCCCAACCCCTCACCGCGACCGCTCTGTATAAGCGGGCCGACATTAAAAAAGTCGCCAAGAACGTGGAAAAAGTGTCCAACGCGCTCGGCACACTTTATCGCAGCGGTACTCTCAAGAGAGTTGCGGCCCCGACTTCTCGCAATAGCCGGGCAAAGTTTGCCTATTTGCTGGCTGCAGGCGCAAAGGCCAAAATCAGTGCCAAGTCGAAAACTCAGCCGACGACGAAAGTCGCGGAGGCGAAACCCACCGCCACTCCCAAGGCCATAAAGAAAGGGATGAGGCGTGCAAAACGCAGAGTGATGATGAGCACCGGCACGGCGGGCGCCGCTCCTGTTGCCATGCGTGGTCACAAACCCACGGTGCGGATTCATCAGAGCGGTGAAAATGTGGTGCTGGAGATGCCCAACATGAGAATCGTGATTGCTCTCACTTAAGACCCGCGCACGAGCCGGCCGCGAACTGCGTCGCAGTCGATTCAACTAAGAGTGAGAGGCAAAGGGCTGGCGGCGTTTCTATTTAGCGAAATGCCGCCGGCAGCTAGGAGTTGTAGCGGGGGAATACCGACGCATAGTAGTAATTCTTCAACGTTGTCAACTCCATCAATACGGTGAACGGGAATCCTTTTCTCCCGCCACGCGCATCGACGAAAACCTCGTCAAAGAATTTGTCCATCTTGGTAGGCTGGCGCCACTGCTCGGCGATCAGGTTGGTAATCCGCGGATACTGTATAGCCAAGGACTGGGGTCGCATCTCCTCGCTGAGCGAGGCCAACCAAGTGTTCGCCTTCTGGTTCAGCGCCAGATCGCCCGGCTGCTGAGAACGCCTTTCGTAGGCGGTATTGCTTTCACCTGATCCGCTCACCATGATCTCTGGTCTCCATCCCCGGTTAAGTTGCGCACTCGCATCGAAGTTGCGATTCGAAGTTCTTCCCGACATGTTGAGCTTGCCATCAATGCGAGGTGAAAACAAGATGCACTGACAATTTACTGACGCCTCTTCTGATTGGCGCAAACGCTTGATTTCAGAAGCATAGCCGGCGCGCGACCGGGCCTGTGGCATACTGCGGCCCTCAAAAAAATAGCGCTGGGAGGCATCATGGCAGGACGGCTCAACGGGAAATCCGCGTTGGTGACGGCGGCTGCGCAAGGGATCGGCCGGGCAACCGCACTTGCCTTCGCGCGCGAAGGTGCGCGAGTCTTAGCGACCGACGTCAATCTCGACAAGCTGAACGAACTCAGAGGCACGCCTGGCATTACTTTGCGCAAATTCGACGTGTTATCGGAGGCAGATATCGCCGCGGTGGCGCGCGAAGCGGGCGCGCTCAACGTGCTGTTCAATTGCGCCGGGTTCGTGCACAACGGCAATGTCCTCGATACTTCGGCCAAGGACTGGGATTTTTCCTTCAACTTGAATGTGCGCAGTATGTTTCTGGTCACTCAGGCCTTGCTCCCCGCGATGTTGACCAACGGTGGTGGCTCCATCGTCAACGTTGCTTCAGTCGCAGGCAGTATTAAGGGTATTGGCAACCGCTTTGCCTATGGCGCGAGCAAAGCCGCGGTGATCGGTCTCACCAAATCCATCGCCGCCGATTACGTCAAGCGCGGCATTCGCTGCAATGCCTTGTGCCCCGGCACCGTGGATACGCCAAGCTTGGGCGATCGCATCAATGCCTATGCCGACCCGGCACAAGCACGTAAGGATTTCATTGCACGCCAACCGATGGGACGCCTGGCCGACGCGACGGAGATCGCCGAAACCTCGGTCTACCTCGCTTCGGACGAGTCAGTCTTTATGACCGGACAGACGGTGGTCATCGATGGCGGCATCACCATTTGATGCATAACGTTTACCGGCATTGTCCTCGATAAATCTCAAACAATTTTTGGAAGGAGACAAAATTATGAAACTGGTCCGCTATGGTGAAGCAGGCAATGAGAAACCCGGCATACTGGATGCGCAAGGAGCGATTCGTGATCTCTCCGGCGTGGTAAAGGACATCGATGGGGCCACGCTGTCTGCCGCGGGCTTGGCGAAGATTCGCGCGGCGGATCTCAACAGCCTCCCCAAGGCGCCGGGCTCTTCGCGCTTGGGCTCGCCGGTGGCGATGCCGGGAAAATTGGTGGCGATCGGGTTGAACTATTCGGATCACGCCAAGGAATCGAATATGCCGATCCCGGTCGAACCGGTGATGTTCATGAAAGCCACGTCCTCGATTTGCGGGCCTAATGACTCCGTCATTCTGCCGAAAGGCTCCAAGAAGGGCGACTGGGAAGTCGAACTCGCATTCGTCATTGGCAAGACCGCGCGCAGCGTGAATGAAGCGGATGCGCTCGATTACGTGGCCGGTTATTTGATCTGCAACGACGTGTCAGAACGCGAATGGCAGCTCGAACATGGCGCCCAGTGGTCCAAAGGCAAGAGTTTTGACACCTTCGCCCCGCTCGGACCTTGGCTGGTGACCAAAGATGAAATTGCGGATCCGAATAATCTTTCGATGTGGCTGGACGTCAACGGCAAGCGCTTTCAAACCGGCAACACCAACACCATGATCTTCAATGTCAAGAAGTTAGTGGCCTACGTGAGCTACACCATGACCTTGCACCCGGGAGATGTGATTACCACCGGCACGCCACCCGGCGTAGGTCACGGCGTAAAACCGAACCCGGTTTTCCTCAAAGTGGGCGACACCATGCGGCTTGGCATCGACGGGCTCGGGGAACAAAGACAGGAAGTTAAAGGCGGCTAAACACCCTATCATCGCGGACCGACAACGCACTTTGGAAAGTGCGTTGTTTTTGGTTCGACGGCGTCCGCCCTTTCGGCGGAAGCAAAGGTTTATTCACACGACTTGTCGCGGTACTCCTCGTCACACCATAGCAGGCGCGCCACCCCGTCGCGCTCGCCAAACACAATTGCGTTCTGTTCGAATTCAAGACCCAGTTCTAGAGCCAATACTTCGGTGATGCCGGTGATCAGCAAGCCGCGCTCCGCAGGCCCGTCTGCCGCATCACTGCGCCCTTCGCCGTTGCAGCATGTCAAGCCAAGCGCCGCCGCTGCACGCAGCAGATTCTCGTGCCGCGCCAGGTTCTCTTGTTCGCATAGCGCGTGCGAGCGCGGATTGCACGCCGATACAAATGCCCAGGTCCGCACGGCGCGCGCGCGCAGAAATGCATCAAGCACAGGACAGGTCTGACCGATACGGATTGGCAGCTCACCGGCGGGAAGCTGCACCACATACGAAGTACGGGCGTATACGCTCTCCCAAGCGCTACGCAGCGAATCAGCGGCCAGCGTCGCCATTGCCGGTACGCCGCGACTCAACGACTGTCCCGCACGCGCTTCAATTCATCGAGCAGGAATTGTTTTGCCATGACGGGGCGCTGCGTTCCGCAAATAACCCGGTAGGGTTTCTTCGATAATTCACTGCGTGACGCCGCAAGTTCGATGAAGTCCTCGGTGCTCTTGATGTCATCGCGGAAATGCGCGTATTTCTTGCGGATATGATCTGCCGCCTCGGCAGCCGGGTGTAGTTTTCCGTTACGCTCGATCGAACAACCCGACTGTCCCACGTACTTCAGCAGGCGCTCGACTTCCGATGTTTGCGCATCCGGCACATCTGCCCACGCGCACGAACACGCCATCACGCAAGCGATCAACAACCGCTTGGACGTGCTCACAGCGTTTTCAAAAGCGGAAACCAATCTTCACACCGTAAGTGTTTGCGTCGCCGGTTCGATCCGCCTCAAAAGCCAAGTTGGTCAGACCCAGATTCAAATTGACGCCGCCATAAATTTTGTTCAGCGAAAATTTTTCCTCAGTCAACAAACCCGCATTTCTCGGCGTGCTGGTCACCCACACTTTGCCGAGCCCGGCATAAGGGGTCACCACGGCAAAGCCCTTGGCGATTGAGATATCCAGGCCGCGCGTGCTCAAACCCAATTGATCGACGCCTTGCACGCGGCTCAAGCTCCCGCGTAGCGACAGCGTTGGCCGCAGCAAGCCGCCTTCCAACAGCGCGTAGCGCAGTTCCGCGCCCCACAGACTGACGTTGGTGCTCGGAACGGCGGCATAGCTCGCGCCGATGTCGAAACCGGCCGGAAGCCCCTTGTGCGCGTGAATCTTCGGGACCACCAAAGTCGACGGCGCACTTCCTGAGGTGACTTGATCGAGCACATCTTTGTGCGCGAGCCGCGTCGCCGTTGCCTCGATGCCGATGTCAAAACCGGTCAATCCCAGCGTCATCGGCGGCGCTAACGATTTGTAGCTCAGCGCCGCACCGAGGTCTTCGGACAACAGACGAAAATCACTTTGTCCGATTTGCTGCAGTTGATCGATGTTGCTATTTGCCTGCGCCGCCATCGAAGCCGCAAACCCGATCACCGCTGCTAGAAAAGATTTTTGCATCGCTGCCTCCTTGATAGATTCAGCCATTCAACGCGCAAGTCGCGACTTAGCCGACAAACTTCCAGGCAATTTGGTCACCGCCGCGCAATGGCACCAGGGTGTTCTCGCCGTAAGCCACTTCCTGCGGCACCGTCCAGCTCGATTTCACCAGGCTGATCTGGTCTTGATTGCGCGGCAGGCCGTAGAAATCGGCGCCAAAGAAGCTGGCAAAGCCTTCTAGCCGGTCCAGCGCAGCCGCCTGCTCGAAGGCTTCGGCGTACAGCTCGATGCCCGCATGCGCGGTATAGCAACCGGCGCAGCCGCAGGCGTTTTCCTTGGTGTGGCGCGCGTGCGGCGCGCTGTCGGTGCCCAGAAAAAATCGCGCGCTGCTGGAAGTCGCGGCGGCCACCAAGGCCTGGCGATGCGTTTCGCGTTTCAACACCGGCAGGCAATAGAAATGCGGGCGCACGCCGCCGCGAAATATTTCATTGCGATTGTAGAGAAGATGATGCGCGGTGACGGTCGCCGCCACTCCGGCGCGCGCCTGCGTCACAAACCGCACGGCATCCGCGGTGGTGATGTGTTCCAGCACAATCTTCAACGATGGGAATTTCTCCACCAGCATGTTCAGTTCGCGCTCGATGAAAACCCGTTCGCGATCGAAAATATCCACGCCCGGATCGGTGACTTCGCCATGAACCAGTAATGGGAGGCCGGCCTCGCTCATCGCGTCGAGCACGCTGAAACATTTGCGAATATCGCTCACGCCGGCATCGGAATGCGTGGTCGCGCCGGCCGGGTAGTACTTCAGCGCGTGGACGAAACCGCTCGCTCGCGCGCCACGAACTTCGCTCGCAGTCGTCTGTTCAGTGAGGTACAAAGTCATCAACGGCTCGAAGCGGTCAGCCGGAGACAACGCGGCCACAATTCGCTCACGGTAGGCGCGTGCCGCCGCTACCGTCGTCACCGGCGGTTTCAGATTGGGCATGACGATCGCGCGCGCGAAACGCCGCGCGCTATCCGGCAATACCGCCGCGAGGGCTGTCCCATCGCGCAGGTGCAAGTGCCAGTCATCCGGCCGCGTCAGGGTAACGCTTTGCATGCTTCCATCCATCGCGCAATGTTCATTCGTCAAGCGGTTTCAGTTGCAGCGCTTTTGCATAGAGCTGATTGCGCGGCGCGCCGGTAATTTTGGCGGCAAGCGCCACCGCGGGTTTAAGCGGCAATTCCGCCAGCAACAGCGCAAGCGTCTGCTCGGTGTTTTGATCCAGTCCTGCATTGTCCGGCGCCGGCGCGCCTTCGACCAGCAATACAAATTCGCCACGGCTGCGATTTTCATCCATGGCAATCCACTGGCGCAGTCCGGCCAGCGTGTCGCTGTGGATTTGCTCGAACAGTTTGGTCAGCTCACGCGCCAGCACTGCGTGGCGTTCGCCGCCTAGTACTTCGACCAACGCGTCGAGCGTCTCGGCCACACGGTGCGGCGCTTCGTAAAACACCAGCGCGTAGGGCAAGCTCTTCAGTGCCTGCAAGGCCTTGCTGCGCGCGCCGCTTTTGCTCGGCAAAAATCCATAAAACAAAAAATGCGCGGCGCTCAACCCGGCCGCGGAAAAAGCTGTGACCGCCGCGTTGGGACCGGGAATCGGTATCACCGCGAAGCCCGCTTGCCGCACTTGCGCCACCGCGCGCGCGCCAGGATCGCTGACCCCCGGCGTTCCCGCGTCGCTCACCAACGCGACCGATTCCCCCGCATGCAGTGCCGCGATCAGCCGCTGCGCCGCGGCCTCTTCATTGTGCGCGTGCAAGGCAAATGACTTGGACGAAATGCCGAAATGATCGAGCAAGTGCCGCGTCACCCGGGTATCTTCGGCCGCGATCAGCGCTACCGATTTGAGCACGTCGAGCGCGCGCAAAGTGATGTCGCGCAGATTTCCGATCGGCGTGGCCACCACATATAATGCCGCACCCCTGTTCTGATCGTCCTGAACGTTATGCACGATGGATTTTTCGCGAGGCGGATGGCACGGCCCTTACTATACTGGGCAGTGGCTGCCTGTGCCACTTGCATCGCGCCGCGAGCGCTGTTCGCGCAGGACCCGGCCGCGACGCCTGCCACGGGCGTGCGGCCGCATCTGGCGGTGATCCTTCCGCTGCGATCGCAGTCGATCGGCAAACTTGCCGAATGGGTGCGGCGAGGCATCGCCGCCGCCGCGCAAGTGGAGCGCGGCTTACCGCTCCTTCTGTATTCGACCGGCGATGACACCGAACAAACTCTCAGCGCTTATCAGCAGGCCTTGTCCAGTGGCGCGCGCGCGGTGATCGGCCCGTTCGGCCGCAGGGAAGTATCCGCGCTTGCCGCGAGTGGCTTGGTCGATGTGCCGACGCTGTCACTCACTACGCCGGAGGGTGAGCGGATTTTGCCGCGCATGCAATACGTCTTTGGCTTGCAACTCGACGCCGAGGCAAGGCAAGTCGCGCGCCTCGCACAACGCAATGGTTATCAGCGCGCCTTCATCGTCGGCAGCGACGCCGGTCCGCAGAAGCGCGCAGCGCTGGCGTTCGCGGAAGAGTGGCGCAGGTTGCGCGGCGAAGTCGCCGGCGTGTTCGTGCTCGGCGCCGAAGTTTCCGCGCTGGGCAAGTTACGTGAGACTCTGCAAAACGCCGCACCGGACATGGTGTTTCTCGCGCTGGACGCGCCGCACGCGCGGCAGGTGCGTGGTTATCTGGGAACCGGTGCAATGATTTACGCCACCTCGCAAGTATTCGCCAACCTGGACGACAAGCTCGCCAACTTCGATCTCAATGGCGTGCGCTTTCTCGACATGCCCTGGTTGCTGCAACCCGATCATCCGGCGGTGCTCGCTTATCCGCGGCCCGAGCCGCGTGCGACGCTGGAGCAAGAGCGTTTCTATGCCCTCGGAGTGGATGCCTATCGGTTGATCCAATCCCTGCTAAGGTCAGCGCAATCGATTGAAGAGCCGCTCGATGGCATCACCGGAACGCTCAGCGCGGGCGCCGACCACGTGTTCCAACGCGAGTTGGTGCCCGCGCTGTTCGCCGACGGGCAGGCGCAGGCATTGACCGCCGCGCCGTGAAAACCAGCATGAGTGAGCGCAGCGCGAGCGGCGGCGCCGGTTCGCTCGCCGAAGACGCAGCGCTGGATTATTTGCAGCGCCGTGGCCTGCGTCTCGTCGCGCGCAACTATCGCTGCAAGTTCGGCGAGATCGATTTAATTTTGCGCGAAGGCGCGATGCTGGTGTTCGTCGAAGTGCGCAAACGCCGCAACGATCAATTTGGCGGCGGTGCGGCCAGCATCGACACTCACAAGCGCAAGCGTTTGCTGCGCACCGCGCGTCATTACTTGAGCGCTCAAGCCACGTTGCCGGCGTGCCGCTTCGATGCCGTGTTGCTCACCGGTGACCGCCAGCCCGTCATCGAGTGGGTGGTGAACGCGTTCGGCGAGTAGGGGTTGCAATCTTCTTGTGCAATAATCCTCGCCACTCAAAAATCCACTCGAACCGTCACGCACATGGAACTCGTCAGCCGCATCGGCCAGCATTTCTCGGACAGCGCGCACACCAAACTGCAAGCGGGTGACATCCTCGCGGCGCCACTGGCTCGCGCCGCCGAACGCATGGTGAAATGCCTGATGAACGAGGGCAAGATACTGGTGTGCGGCAATGGCGGCTCCGCCGCCGACGCGCAGCATTTTTCCGCCGAGCTGCTGAATCGATTTGAAGCCGAGCGCCCGCCGCTCGCCGCGCTGGCGCTGACCACCGATACTTCGACGCTGACTTCGATTGCCAACGACTATAGTTACAACGAAGTGTTTTCCAAGCAGGTACGCGCGCTCGGCCGCAAGGGCGACGTGTTGCTGGCGATTTCCACCAGCGGCAATTCGGCCAACGTGATCGAAGCGATTCACGCCGCGCATGAGCGCAATCTTGACGTGATCGCGCTCACTGGCAAGCGCGGCGGCAAGATGGCCGAGCTGCTCACCGCCACCGATATTCTTCTATGTGTGCCGGCCGACAAGACCGCGCGCATCCAGGAAGTCCATCTGCTATGTTTGCATTGCCTGTGCGATTCGATCGATTGTCTGCTAGGAGTGAGCGAATGAACCTAAGAAATCTTTCCCTGTTGGCTTGTCTGCTTGCCGTGCTGCCGGGATGCGTGCCGCTGATTGCCGCTACCGGCATCGGCGTCGGCGTAATGGTCGTAGAAGACCGCCGCTCGGCCGGAACGCAACTGGAGGACCAAACCATCGAGACCAAGGCGTCCGGCCGCATTCAGGATAAACACGGCGACCGCGCGCACGTATCGGTAACCAGCTACAACCGCTGGGTGCTGTTGACTGGCGAGGTGCCCAGTGACGAAATCCGCCAGGACGTCACGTCGCTGGTGCTCGCGGTGCCCAATGTGCGCAACGTCGCCAACGAGATCAGCATCGCCGGCGTCACTTCGTTTGGGTCGCGCAGCAACGATTCGATTCTCACCACCAAAGTGAAGTCGCGGCTGGTGAGCGCGAAAGGCGTCAGCGCCAATAACGTGAAAGTGGTGACCGAAAATGGCGTGGTCTATTTGATGGGACTGGTCACACGCAAAGAAGCCGAGGCCGCGACCGATACCACCGCCACCACGGCCGGCGTGCAACGGGTAGTCAAGGTGTTCGAGTATCTGGACTAGCCCGGCGCGCGCTCGCGTGCAACGCGATCGCCGCCGCTCTTGCAATGTGGTGATCCACGATTCGCATCGGGTAGTCACGTCCCAGAACGACGTCGCATTGAGCCAGCTTTTCGGCGCCCATGAGCCAAGGAGTGTGGATGTGCGCGTCGGGTACTTTGCGAAGCTCTGGCACATACATGCGGATAAACCGTCCTTGCGGATCGAATTTCTCTGACTGCGTTACCGGATTGAAAATGCGGAAGTAAGGTTGCGCATCACAACCGGTCGAAGCACACCATTGCCAACCGCCGTTGTTGGCGGCCAGATCAAAATCGTTCAGATGCTGCGCGAAGTAACGCTCCCCCGCGCGCCAGTCGATCAACAAATCCTTGACCAGAAAACTTGCGCTGACCATGCGCAGTCGGTTGTGCATGTAACCGCTGTGGTTCAACTGGCGCATCGCCGCATCGACCAATGGGTAACCGGTCTGGCCCGCGCACCAGGCCAGAAAATGTTCGTGTTTTCCCGGATACGCCAGGCGTTCGTACTCAGGACGAAACGAACGTCGCACCACTTCGGGAAAATGCCACAGAATCTGGAAATAGAATTCGCGCCAAATCAATTCCGACAGCCATACTCGCGCACCGTCGCCGGGACCGGCACGCGCACGACGCACCAGCTCGCGAACGGAGACTGTGCCGAAGCGCAGATGCACCGACAAATACGACACGCCGCGTCGCGACGGAAAGTTGCGCGCTTCATGATAGCGATCGATGCGCGTGAAGAACTGCTCGGTCAGTTCGCGCCCGCCGCGCATTCCCACCGGCATGTTGAGCTCGGACAGATTGCTCGGCTGAAAATTTATCTCCTCCAGCGAAGGCATCTTCGTCTTCGGTTCCGGCGCGAGTGATGCGGTTTCAATCGGAAACGCATCCAGTGGATCGTCTGCCAGCTTCGCCAGCCAGGCACGCTGGTAGGGCGTGAATACGGTAAACGGCCGGCTTTGTTGCGTAAGAATTTCATCGCGCTCGAATATCACCTGATCCTTGCAGCTGCGAAACTCGATACCGTCAGCGGCCAGCGCATGCGCGACCGCCGCGTCGCGCGCAATGGCCACGGGTTCATAGTCGCGATTCGCAAACACCACATCCGCCCCAAGCGCACGCGCCAACCTTGGGATCTCGATCCGTGCCCGGCCATGCACCACCCGCAATCCGCCGCCGCTCGATCGCAGCGCCTGACGCAGCTCCAACACGCTACGCCATATAAATTCCACGCGCCGGTCGACGCGTGTTAGCAAGTGATCCAGAATTTCGGTGTCGAACACGAATACGCAGTGAACTTGCGCCGCCGCGCGCGACGCATGCGACAGCGCCGCGTGATCGAAACTACGCAAGTCACGCCGGAACCAAACCAGGGCCGTTTCAATTTTCTGGCTCGTCGGGATAATTCGTGGGTAGATTCTGGCTTACTTTCGCATTCTTCGCTGGTTGAGAAAGCGGTATAGCTTTCGGCAAGTCGCGTCGAAGGCGTTCTGTGCAGACTCGGTGATGCGTGGCCAGATGAGCGGGCCGCCGTCCTCCTCGATGAGATTGAATAGCAGGTCTTGGACGGGTTGCTTGGCAAGGTCGGGATCGTCGTGGCGACGGCGGATGATCTCGCCACCGAGCATTTGAAGATGATCACGGTGACGGGCAAGGGTCTTATCTGCAAGCCCGTGTTGTAGCAGATCGATCAGAAAGGGCTCGATGGAATCGATGATGCGTTGGCCGATGGCGACATCGTTGTGCTCAATCTTCCAGAGCTCGGGCCAGACGCCCAAGTCCGGGCAGAGTTTGTCGAGGCCGGCGCCACTGCGCTGGATAATCGTGCGCTCATCCATTCGCCGACGTTTGACTGCCATGCTGCTCACCCGCTTGCTCAATGCCTGTCACCACTTCCCCGGCTTCGTCTACGAGAGCGCGAGACTTGATGAAGCCACCAAGACCATCGAGATCCAGGTACGGCCGCGGCGCGGCTCGAAGCCCTGCTGCTCGGGTTGTAGCCAGTGCGCCTCGGGCTACGATCGACTGCCTGAACGCTGCTTCGAGTTCATCCCGATGTGGGGCTTCGCGGTGCGGTTACTGTACAACATGAGGCGGGTGCAGTGCGCCGCCTGCGGGGTGAAGGTCGAGCAAGTACCCTGGGCCATGGGCAAGCACACCCTGACGCGTGCCTACATGCTGTATCTGGCGCACTGGGCACGCAAGCTCTCTTGGCAGGAGACGGCCCGGGGCTTTCACACCAGTTGGGAGAAGGTCTGCCAAGCGGTTGAGTACGTGGTGCAGTGGGGATTGGAGCACCGGCAATTGGGCGCAATTCGCGCTATCGGTGTCGATGAGATCCAGTATGGCCGAGGACATCAGTATTTGACCCTGGTCTATCAGATCGAAGCGGGCTGTGTGCGACTGCTCTGGGTCGGCAAGGA
>JAYUZG010000037.1:0-31650 GCA_043751985.1 Betaproteobacteria bacterium | reverse complement strand
AGGCTGCCTCAAGCGAATTTTCTGCCTTGAGCATGAGCAGACGCGCTTCCTCAAAATTGATTCGCGCAAATGTCACGTCGAGTTCGGACTTCATCTTGTTCTTAGCAAGCAAAGCAATCTTATCGAGCAGTAGCTTTCTTTCATCGATCGTCTTGCTTGCAACCACCAACACTGCCTGCGCACCCAGCACCGAGTAAAAAGCATCGATCACCTCAAGCAGAACCTGCGAGCGGGTGGCATGCAATTGATGGAGTTGCGCCGCTTCGGAAAGTTTGGCGCTTTCCACCAAACTCGATGTTCGGCCGAAATCCGCGATCAATTGACTGAGCGAAAGGCCGCCCGCCTCTCGACGCAAAATTGTTGGATTGTTCAATCCGCCCGCCGCGATGCGAGTGTCCAGAGTAACGTCCTTCCCGTTCTGCGTTGTCTCCTCGCGATAAGCATCAACGGCAGTGATATTGGCGGACAGTTGAGGAAAGCGTGCCGATTCGGCGTAAAAAGTGTTTTGTCTAGCAGAAACCGTTGCCAACTCACCCGATCGAAGCAGGGGCCGCTGCGTAATCGCGATTTCTTCAGCTTGACGAAGAGTCAAGGTCGCGGGTGGCGGCTCAGCGCGCACAGGCATCGCGAACATGCTTAGCGAGACTAGGGCTACAAATTTCTGGAACGGCATCACATGGCCTCTATTTTCGAAACTTCACGTCAACTCTCCTTGCATCGGCATGACGTGCCCGTCACGATTTCGATAAATGAGAAAGTATGCCGCTGGTACGATGAAGATGGTTGTGATGACAGAGATGGTCAAGCCGCCGATGATCGCTCGCGCCAGGGGAGCATAGGCTTCGCTTCCCGTTCCGAGCTTAGCCGCCATTGGTAGCAATCCCAATATCGTGGCCAAAGACGTCATCAGAACGGGCCGCATCCGAACACGGCAGGCTAGCACGACAGCCTCATGCACGGGTAATCCGTCACGTCTCAGATGGCGCGTGAATTCCACGATCAGAATACTGTTCGATACGACGATACCTACCATCATGACCACCCCCATGAGTGACATAACGTTCAATGTAGTGTCGGTGGCAATTAGCGTGATGAGCACGCCGGTCAATCCGGTGGGGATCGCCAATAAAATGATGAGCGGATCCGTGAACGACGCAAACTGCGCAACCAATATCAGATAGACGAGGATCACCGAAAGTATCAGGCCAAGACCAAAGCTCGAGAATGAGGCGCGCATGCTTTGGACTGTGCCGCGCAAATTTATTCTGACACCCTCCGGAAGCGTTGCTTTTCCGATTACTTGCTCAATGTCCGAGGTAAGTTTTCCAATGCTTTCACTGGCGGTGGCGATATAAAGGTCGATCACTCTGCGCAACTGATAATGTGAGATCTCGGTGGGCGCCTGAATCATGCTGATCTTCGCGACCGAGTCAAGTCGGATAGGCTCAGCACGGTTTAGACCGCGTAGCGGAATTGCGCGTAAGTCGCCAATTGCTTTGACTTCATCTTCAGGGTACTGAACGGTCAACAGGTAGTCGTTGCCATTGCGCGGATCGACCCAATAGCTTGGTGCAATCATCGCGTTGGAGGTGAGCGCTGTGATGACGTTGCTAACCACCTCCTTTTGAGTAATGCCGAGCTTGCTGGCCTGGAGACGATCGATTTCCACAAACAGAGACGGCGCGTCAATATCTTGAGGGATCAACACGTCTTTAACCCCGGAAAGACGCCGAATTTCCACCGCCAACTTGGCGGCAGTCGCATGCATTGCTTCGAGATTGGAACCGCTCACCTGTACGTCGATCGGTGTGGGAAGGCCGAGGTTCAATACGGCATCGACTAGGCCGCCGGATTGGAAATAAGTGGTGATCTGTGGCAGATCATGGCGAATGCGAGCGCGAACCCGGTCCATGTATTCGTAACTTCCGATGTGATGGCCCTCGTTTAGACTGGCTTGAACAAATGCGGTGTGCGACGCGGAATTTGGCGTGTACATCGATGAAAAACCAGGTGTCGAGCCGATATTGGAAACCACAAGGCGTAATTCTTCAGGGCCAATTTCTTCGCGGATAATTTTCTCTACCCGCGCAACGGCGTCTTCCGTCACCAACACGTTGCTGCCGGTCGGCGTCTTCAAATTGATCACAAACTGCCCTGGATCGGTACGTGGGAAGTAAGCAAGGCCAATCATTGGTATGAGGCTAAGACTTAGCAAAAACAGACCAAGTAACCCCATAAGCGTTGCCATCGGGCGTAACAACGCCGCACCAATTGCGCGATCGTAGCTTTTGAGCAGTGACTCGAAGCGGCGATTGAAGGCTTGGTTAAATTGCGCCATCACGCCGGCAGGCGGATGACCTGCGTCGCGTTGTCCTCCCGGTGCCTTGATCCACTTAGCACAAAACAGCGGAACCACGGTCATGGCCACAACATAAGAGGCGAGCAGTGACAGGACAACGGATAACGCCAGCGCGGTAAATAAAAACTTGCTCACGCCATAGAGAAAAATGACCGGGAAAAAAACAATTGCCGTTGTGAGCGTTGCTGCCAGTACCGGCAAAGCGACTTCCTGGCCACCTTTCTCGGCCGCCACTTGCGGACTCTCACCCATCTCCATGTGGCGGTAAATATTTTCGAGAACGACAACGGAATTGTCGATGAGCCGGGAGAACGCGAGTGCCAGACCACCCAGCACCATGGAATTCACCGAGTTGTCCCCAATCGACAAGGCGATAAAGGTCGCCAGCGCGGACAGTGGGACAGACAGAAATACCGCAGCAGTCGCGCGCAGGTTTCCGAGAAATAGCAGGATCATCAGCCCTGTAAGGACCAGCCCTATGGCGCCTTCGTGCAACAGATTTTCAATTGCGCTCTTAACAAATGTTGACTGATCGAAAATGACGGATGTAATGAGCGATTTAGGAACATCGAGCAGGTTCGCCACCGCGTGCTTGACCCCATCGACGACCGAGATAGTATTAACCTCTCCACCCTGTTTCAGAATAGGCAAATAAACGGAGCGTTGTCCGTCAACGCGTACCACGCTGTTCTGAATCTGGGATGAATCCTGCGCTTTGCCGATATCGCCGACCAGGACCGAAGCGCCGCCGGTTGTCTTGAGAGGAAGCGCATTGATATCCGCGATAGTTGACAGTTGGCTGTTCGTGTAAAGGCTGTAATCAAAAGGACCGATGTTCACGTGGCCGGCAGGAAGGATGAGATTCGCATCGTTGACCGATCTGACGACATCCATTACGCTTAACTCGCGCGCCTCCAGCTTCATCGGGTCCACATACACCATGATCTGGCGATACCGCCCACCGAATGGTTGGGGTGCTGCCGCGCCCGGCACGTTCGCCACTTGGTTCCGTACTGTGTACTGTCCAAGATCGCGCAGTTGCGTTTCGTTCAGTCCCTGCCCTTGCAGTGTCACCAGGCAGACCGGAAGGCTAGACGCGTCAAATTTAAGTACGACGGGTGGTAAGGTACCCGGCGGCAGACGCCGTAAATTGGCCATCGCCAGATTGGATATCTGAGTCACTGCGGAGTCTGCGTTGCTGCCGGGTTGAAAATACACTTTGATGAGACTGACTCCCGGAAGTGAACGCGATTCAATGTGATCGATGCCGCTGCCGAGGGTGAAGAAGCGTTCAAACCGGCCAGTTATGTCTGTCTCGATCTGCTCGGGCGGCATGCCAGCGAAAAAGGTTGCCACCACAACGACGGGAATATTGATGTTCGGAAACAAGTCAACGGGCATCCGCATCAAACTCGTCAAGCCAACGACTACAGTCATCAGACACGAGACAATTATGAAATAAGGGAAACGGATGGCGAAGCGCGACATGGACACTTATTGATGGTTTGCCTGCATTGGTCTACGACTTGCCGAGCAAAATTCGCCGCAGTCCTTCAACCGTACGTTCTGCTGATTTGCAATAATCGATGATTATTTTTTCGCGTTGTTTTTGTTGTGCCGCCAACACCGGGAGCTGCGAAATACATTGCCAGGGAATGGAAATGACGCCGTGCATGTCACCGTGAATCAAGTCGCCGGTCCGCACCTCCAGCCCACCGACCGTCACCGGCTTTCCCACTTCAACAATGTGCGCGTAGGCGTGGGACACTGACACGTGGGACGCGAACACTTGGAATGACATCTTTCCCAGCGCCGGCAGATCGCGCACGGCACCATTGGTGATCATGCCGGCGCAACCTAGTGCCTTGTATACATTTGCGTGTACTTCGCCTAGCAACGACCCAGTTCCCGCATGCGCCTCCCGATCTTCTGCCACCAACACCCTGGGCTCAGGGATCGACAGCAGTTGATCCCACCAATCGGTACGATCGATGTAGCTGAAGCCTTTCAACGGGGGGTCGCTGGTCTTCACGACAAGCGTGAAAGCATGACCAACGAGTGGCACTTTTTCGGGAAACACGCAGGCTACGGCGGAGCTCATGTAGCCCGTGTTGCGCAATCGAATTCCCGCGAACTCGATGGCATTGGCCACCGTGCAACTGTCGATCGCGCGGAGCATGCTTAATTGGCTGGCACTTAATCGCCGTCCGAGATAGGTCTCCGCTGGTGAAGAGTTCAATGCAGTTTTTCCGCCGTTGTCAATTTGGGCTCAACAACCTGCCCTGGGACGTAGCGTCCCTGACCCCCTAACACGACCAAGTCACCTTCTTCGAGGCCGGAATTTACTTCGAGTTCCGTCGAGGTTTCGAGTCCGACTGATATTCGACGCTCTTCGATGCGATTCTCCCGGTCGAGCAACAAAATATTGGCAACCTCATTTTTTCGGTTTAGTGCGGCTTCTACCGGAATAGATAGCACCGCCTTTTTTCCTTCTAACATAAGAGTCACGTAGGCGTACATTCCTGGAGCAAGGGACGCGTCGGCATTCGGCACATCCACTTCGACGTGCATTGTTCGGGTCTCCGTCGATACCGTACGACTCATGCGGGCAATGGAAGCTTTTATCGTTTGATTGGTCGACTGGACCAAAATGTCGACCGGGTCGCCAATGTGAACAGTGGGCAGCGCAGACTCTGGGACCGGCAAAACGAGTCGTAATGGATCCAGTTGCGAAAGTTGCACGACAGGTTGGTTGCCGGATGATCCGCCCACCAGCGAGCCGGTATCCGCATAGCGGCGCGTGATGGTGCCACCAAAAGGCGCGACGATCTTTGAGTAACCGATCGTATCGCGCAAGCGGTCCTGATTAGATAACGCCTCGTCCAACGCAGCGCGCATGGCGCCCCACGACGCCTTAAGAGTTTCGTCTCGTGATCGCGCCTGGTCAATTTCCTGCTGCGCAACTAGGTTGGGTTGCGTTTTGATGACTTCAGAAATTCTCGAGAAGCTCAGATGAGCGTCGTCATACGCGGCCTTGGACCGCAGTACTTCCTGTTTGGCACGCTCAACGGCCGCCATCGATCGTCGCAGGTCTTCTTCAATTTCCGGAATTTCCAGAGCCGCAATGATATCTCCAGCTTTGACGCGGTCACCGACGTCGACTTTAATCTGCCGCAAATAACCGACTATCTTGGCGTGGAGATTGATTTCCTGGAAGGGTCGAAAGTCGGCCGTTACTTTCAGACTGTTTGCAAGATCACGGCGCTTGACCGGAACCACCGATACTGTCACGGAACCTTCCGAGCCTTGCTTGGTGCTCGTCATAGCAACGGCGCTTCCGCCATGACGCGTAATAACGGTGACGATGCCAGCAGTTACAACGGGAAGCAGGAGAGTCCCAAAAACAATTGCGAGGCGGCGCTTGCGCCTAGGTTTCATTGACGAGTGATCTAACTGCATGGGCGACTCCCTTATGCTCACGCCTGAGTTAAATTTCCTGAGGCGTGCGAGGCTGACTACCCCGACGACCAATCTAGCTGTACTTCTGTCTAATCCGCGCTCGGCCTCGTTGACTCGATATCCTACAGGTTGCTTTCCCACCTTATCGAAAACGCAACCTACGATCCACGCTACGCGGCTTGAGGGACAAGATCATCGTCATCAAATGCGCGCTGCGGAGCGCCTTTGCGCCGGATCAAACTGAACACCACCGGAACAAACAGCAGCGTTGCGACCGTCGCCAAGACCAAGCCACCGATCACCGCGCGCCCGAGCGGTGCATTCTGTTCGCCGCCCTCGCCCACTCCACTGGCCATCGGCAGCATGCCGACGATCATGGCGAATGCGGTCATCAGAACCGGGCGTAGCCGGGTCGAGCCTGCTTCCAGCACGGCGTCGATCGCATTGTCACCCGCACGCAAGCGTTCGTTGGCGAACGACACCAGCAATATACTGTTGGCAGTGGCGACACCGACACTCATGATCGCACCCATCAGGGATGGTACGCTAAAGGTGGTACCGGTGAACAGCAACATCCACACGATGCCGCAGAACGCGCCGGGGAGCGAGGTGATGATGATGAAGGGATCGCTCCATGACTGGAAGTTGATCACCATGATGAAATACACCAGCAGCACCGATGCAATCAGGCCCCACGCCATGCGCTGAAAGGCGTCAACCATGCTTTGTACCTGGCCCGACAGTTCAACGCGGGTATTGTTCTTCAGCTCTTTCGCCTTGGGCGCGAACTCATCGACGATGGCGCGCACGTCGGACGCAACGCCACCCAGATCGCGGCCCTGCACATTGGCGTAGATGTCAAAGGTCAATTCCGTGTTGACATGATTGATGATGGCTGGCACTTCGGCGTGCTTGACGGTCGCCACATTGCCCAAGGTTTGCGCCGGCGACTGACCACGCCCAGGCAAGGCGATACCCAGCACCGATTCCACTGAATCTAGCCGATGATGCGGCTGCACCACCACTACCTGATAAGGTCGCCCGGATTTGGGGTCATTCCAGAAATTTGGCGTAACCACCACGCTGGAGCTTGACGAGATGAGAAAGTTCTCCGCGATCTCGCGCTGGCTGAATCCCATTTGCGCCGCACGCACCCGATCAACCTCGAGCTTTAAAGCGGGCTGATTCATGAGTTGGTGAACATGAACGTCCACGGCGCCAGGCACGAGCTTCACGCGCGCTTCGATTTCTTTCGCCAGGCTGTAATTCTTTAGATCACCGCCGATGATTTTCACGTCGATGGGCGCGGGCAAGCCGAAGTTCAAAATCTGGTTCATCATGTCGCCCGGCTGAAAATAGAACGACAAATCGGGAAATTTGCGCGGCAGCGTTTCGCGCAAATTTTTAACGTATTCAGCGGTGCCAACCTTGTGCCCGGATTTAAGCGAAACCAGGATCTCGCCATCGGCCGAAGTGATGGTGATGTTGTCACTGTAGGCGAGATTGGTCGATGGTGGGATGCCAATGTTGTCGATTACGACTTCGAGTTCGCCGGCAGGAATGTTATTGCGGATTTCTTCTTCCACTCGGGAAAACAACACGCCCGTTTCTTCGATGCGCGTGCCGATCGGTGCATTGACGTGCATGCGGATTTGTCCCGCATCGACCACCGGGAAAAAATCCTGACCAACCTTCGGCACTACGGCGATGGTGAGGCCTACTACAACGACAAACACCAGCAACACGACGACGCGCGCGCGCAGAGCCAGCGCGAGCAGCCGCAGATAGGCTCGCCGCAACAGATCGAAAGTGTGCTCGACCCCCGCATGCCAGCCGCGCGTGGAGTGTTGATCAGCGCCTTCCTTGAAAAGATAACGAACCATTACTGGGACCACGGTTCGGGAAATTCCATAGGAGGCGATAACTGCAAAGACGACGGCGAGAGCCATCGGAATAAACAGGTATTTCGCCGCGCCGGTTAATCCCAGTACTGGTAGAAACACGATGCAAATACACAGCATCGATACCAATGCCGGAACCACGATCTGGCGCGAGCCGTCGACGATGGCCGCCCGCAAGCCCTTGCCCATTGCGAGATGGCGGTGAATGTTCTCGATGGTGACAGTTGCGTCATCCACCAGTATGCCGACCGCCAGTGCCAGACCGCCTAGCGTCATCAGATTGAGCGTATGGCCCAGCGCGCCCAACATGATGATCGAGAACATGATGGCGAGCGGAATGGAGGTGATGACCACCACGGTACTGCGCCAACTACCCAGAAACAAAAGAATGAGCAGCCCGGTAAGTGCACCCGCGATCAGGCCTTCGACCACGACCGCGTGCATCGCGTTTTCCACGAACACCGACTGGTCAAACAGAAATGAAAGCTTCATGCCCTCGGGAAGATGGACATTTGCTAGCCTCTTGCGCGCCTCGCGGATGATGTCGAGTGTGGAAGCGCTGCCACTCTTCAACACGGTGATCAGGCTGGACTTGGCGCCGTTATTGCGCACCAGACTGGTCTGCTCGTTGTAGCCGTCGCGCACATCGCCCAGGTCGCGGATGGTAATCAGATTGCCATTCACGATCTTCACCGGCATGTCACCGATCAGATCGATGTTGTCCGGGCTGTTGTTCATGCTGAGGATGTATTCGCGGTCGCCGATCTGCGTCGAGCCGGTCGGTAAATTTACGTTCTGCCGATTGAGAGCATCGTTGACATCCTTGGCAGTGACTCCGCGCGCTTGCAGCTTCATTGGATCGAGATCGATCATAATGAGCCGCGGTCGCCCGCCATAGGGCAACGGAACCGTGGTGCCAGGAATCGGGATCACTTCATTCCGCACCAACCACAGACCCTTGTCGTACAGTTCTTGCTCGGACAAAGTATCGCTGCCCAACGCGATTTGCAGAATCGGCACGCTCGACGCGTCGTATTGCACAATCTGCGGTGGAGTCTGGCCTTGCGGCATGCGCCGGATGATGGTCTGCGAGGTGGCGGTAATCTGCGACACCGCCTGATCGATGCGCACTTCCGGCTGAAAATAAATGCGGATCACGTTCTTGCCGTAGATCGTGTGCGATTCGATGCGCCGTACATTGCTGACCGTGGTGTTGATCTGTTGCTCGCTGAAGATCGTCACCTGCTTTTCATAGGCATCTGCCGGAATGCCCACGTATTGCCAGATCAGCGTCACAATCGGTTCGGCAATTTCCGGAAAAATATCCTTGGGCATGCGCACGATTGAAAGCGCGCCCAGGATCAGCACCAAAAGCGCTGCCACGATGAACGTGTACGGGCGCTTTAGCGCGAGGATGACGATCCACATGATGTTCTTCTAAGGCCTTGCCAAAAGACCATGAGCGAGGTGTAGTATCGCAAGTGTTACAGATTTGTTACAGAGCGTCTACAGATTACCGGACGCTGCGTTGCGCTGCGTAAGCGAGGGGGAATTTCAGAAATGTCTGACGATAGACCTGCGGTGAGATTGGGGAAGCCTCGTGCGCTTGTCACCGTGCTTTCAATTGCATTGGTGGGCGCCGTTGTTATCACCACTCTGCTTGTCGTGCAGATGCAGCGCAAGTCCGAAGCCGCGCCTGCGAAAGCGACATCAGACGAGGCGAGTACAGTGTCGGTAGTTACCGCGCAGCGCGGCAAAGGGAAGAGCGAACTTGTTCTCCCGGCCACCGTGCAAGCAAAACGGGAAGCGACTTTGTATGCGCGGACCAATGGCTATGTTCGCCGTTGGCTGGTGGACATCGGCGACAAGGTGACCGAGGGTCAATTGCTGGCCGAGATCGAGACACCGGAACTGGATCGCGAAGTGCAAGAAGCGCAGGCCAAGCTTGTCCAGGCACAGGCGCATCTGTCGTTGGCTCGATCGACCGCGGAACGGTATCGCATACTGTTGAAAGAGCAGGCGGTTACGCCGCAGGAAAGCGAAGAGAAAAATGGCGCGCTGGATGTGCGCCTCGCCGATGTGCGCACGGGTGAAGCACATTTGCGCCGCCTGGAACAGATGCGCGCGTTTCAGAAGATCAGTGCGCCATTTCACGGCACCATCACCGCGCGCAATATTGAAAAAGGGTCGTTGATCAGTGCCGGCGCCGGCGATGCGCGCTGGCTATTCAAGCTGCAACAAACCGATACGCTGCGCCTGTTCGTGAGCATCCCGCAAAATTACCTGCGGTTGGTCAAACTGGGAACTGAAGCCGACGTAATGGTGCGGGAGATTCCAGAGAAAACTTTTCCGGCCAAAGTTGAACGCAGTTCCGGGGCGCTCGATCCGGCTACCCGTACGCTGCTCATGGAGCTGCATCTCCCGAATGAGAGCAATGAATTGTTGCCCGGCATCTACGCGCAAGCGCGCTTTCGTCTGGTAAATCCCGAGCCTCCTATTGTCTTGCCGATCGCCACGCTGCTGGTTGGCGGTGACGGTAGTCGCGTCGCAGCGGTGGATCAGAACAACACGATCCGAATGCGCAAAGTGGAACTGGGTCGTGATCTGGGTAAGGAAGTGGAAATTCTGCAGGGTATTGCGGAGAACGAACGCATCGTCGTCAATCCCAAAGATACCGTCACGGATGGCGTCCGCGTCAACCCAGTGGTGGCAGAGGCGGAAAAACACGGTGACAAGAGTGCGGACAAACCGAAGCCAGCGGAAAAGGCGGCGGATAAGCCGGCAACAAGTAAGTAACCCGCCATGCGCTTGTCACTTTTGCTTGCATTGGTCACCCTGCTCGCGGCCTGCTATACCGCAGGCCCGGAATACAGCAAGCCACATGAGCCCATCCCCATTGCGTTCAAGGAAAGCGGTCCCTGGCGGGATGCTCTGCCAAGTGATGCGATCAATCGGGGTCCTTGGTGGGAGCTGTATCAAGATCCGTCTCTGAATCTTCTTGAACAGGCCGCGCTGCGAGGAAATTTGCGTCTTCAAGCGGCCATGTTGCGGGTCGATCAGGCGCGTGCGCTGGCGCGGGCGGCTGACGCTGACCGCGCGCCGCGCGCCAATCTGGACTCGTGGGCGGGACGCATACATGCATCGAAAAACCGTCCTGACGAACCGCAAAAAGTACTCAACGAATACACCGCGGATCTGTTTCGCGTCCCGATTACCGCAAGCTACGAAATCGATCTATGGGGCAAGCTCAAGCGCGGTGGCGAAGCGGCCTTGGCGCGTGCGCAAGCCAGCGAGGCGAGCTATGTTCTGGTGTTGTTTAGTTTGCAAGCGGAAGTTGCGCAGACCTATTTTGCCATCCGTACATTGGATAGAGAGGCGTTGCTGGTGCGCGAAGGTGTGCAGTTGCGCGAACGGATGCGCGACTTGGTGGCGGCTCGCGTGAGAGGCGGGTTGTCCAGTGAACTGGACCTTGCGCGTTCCGATGCAGAGCTGGCCTCAACCAGCGCCGAAGTATTCAGTCTGCTGCGCAGGCGCGCCGATCTTGAGGCTGCGCTCGCGGTCTTGCTCGGTATGCCGCCTGAGAATTTCTCCATGCCGGAAATGACGGCGGATTTGCGCGCGCCGTTGATTCCACCCGGCCTTCCCTCGGAATTACTGGAGCGTCGTCCCGACATCGCCGAGGCGGAGCGCATGCTGGCCGCCCGTAATGCGGAGATCGGTTTGGCAAAGGCTGCGTTCTTTCCCAGCATTCGCCTCACCGGCGCGTTGGGTTTCGAAAGCGTGGATCTCGAAAAATTGCTGGATCGGGACAGTTTGATCTGGGCGGCGGGTCCGAGTATTTCATTACCGCTATTCGACGGCGGCCGCCGTCGCGCCGAGGCGGAACGAGCTAAAGCTGCGTTCGACGAACAGATGATGTACTACCGGGAAAAATTGCTGGTCGCCTTCAAAGAAGTGGAAAGCGGTCTGTCTGGATTGCGTCTTTTGAACGAGCAATCCGACGCGCATGCGTTAGCGGTCAGTAGTGCGCGCCGGAGTGTGAAACTCGCCGAGACTCGCTTTCAGGCAGGACTGGTGTTGTTCCTGGAAGTCGCCGACGCGCAGCGCACCGCACTTTCGGCGGAGAGGGTGGCAACGCAGATCAACGGGCAGCAACTGGCGGTTAGCGTGGCACTGATCAAAGCCCTAGGTGGAGGTTGGTCTGGCGTGAAATCCTAGCGCGCAGCGCGCACTTTGCGTGCTGTTCCGCCGCGCTTTGCGCTTTCGATCCGACAAAGTATCCGAGTTAAAATCGCGCCTTCAATATTTCCATAAGAACCTATGGCCCTCCTCGAAATCCGAGAGGTCACGCGGCGTTTCGGCGGTTTCACCGCCGTAGACAAAGTTAGTTTGTCAATCGAGGCGGGAGAATTCTTCACCCTGCTCGGGCCTTCCGGTTGCGGCAAGACGACCTTGTTGCGCATGATCGCCGGCTTCGATGCGCCGGACGGCGGAAAGATCCTGCTCGATGGCAAAGACCTAAGCGGAACGCCGCCGGAGAGTCGCAACGTCCACACGGTGTTTCAGAGCTACGCGCTGTTTCCGCACATGACAGTGGAACAGAACATCGCGTTTCCGCTGAAGATGGCGCAAGTCGCGAAAGAAAAAATCGCTCCGCGAGTGGAAGAAGTGCTGGAAGACGTGCGTCTGCAGGGGATGAACACGCGCTATCCGAATGAGCTCTCCGGCGGTCAGCGGCAACGCGTCGCGGTGGCGCGCGCATTGATCAATCGTCCGCGCATTTTGCTGCTGGATGAGCCGCTCGCCGCGCTCGACGCCAAGCTGAAAGAAAGCGTGCAACTGGAATTGATCGCTCTGCAAAAAGAGATCGGCGTCACCTTCATTTACGTTACCCACGATCAGAGCGAAGCGCTGGCATTGTCGCATCGCATGGCGGTGATGAATCAAGGCTGCGTTGAACAAATGGATGAGCCGTCGAAGATTTACGGTTTCCCGAAGAATCGCTTCGTCGCGGACTTCATCGGTCAGTGTAATTTGCTCGAAGGCGAAGTGCATTCCGTCAGCGGCGATCGCATGCGCGTCGTGCTCGACGGTATCGGCGAAGTTCAAACGATAAATCCCGACGGCGATGCGCCGGGCCAGCGCGGCGTGCTCGCTCTGCGTCCCGAAAAAGTTGCGATCGGGCGCGAACTGGCACAGCAGCGCGATGCCAATCTTTTCAGCGGAAAAGTCATCGACTTTCTCTATCTGGGCGACGTCACGGTTTACATCGTAGAGCTGGCCGGAGGAAAACGGCTGGAAGCTTTGCTGCCAAATTCGGCTGCGGGCCGCACCAAGTTTTTTGAACCGGGTGATGCGGTGCAAGTGAGCTGGCAAGTGGATGCCGGTCATTTCCTGAACGACTGATTGATGCTCTCGTCGCCGCGTTCGCATAAATGGCTGATCAGCGGGCCGCCGCTGGTTTATCTGCTGATTTTCTTTGCCGCACCGGCGCTGATCATGGTGTTGGCGTCGCTGCGCTACGCGGGTGAATATGGCGGTCTCGCTCCACTCATCAGCACCAATGCTGACGAAGTCGCCGGGCTCACACTGGAGAGCTATCAGCGGTTTTTTGAAGACAGCATTTATGCGGAACTATTCGTCAAGTCTTTCGGTTATGCCGCGATCACCACCCTCGCTTGTCTGATACTCGCTTATCCATTGGCCTGGATGATTGCACGCAGCGGGAAGAAGTATCGCGATCTTCTGGTGTTGCTGGTCATTCTGCCGTTCTGGAGCAATTTTCTGATTCGCGTCTACGCCTGGATGATCATCCTCGGTCCGCAAGGCGCGCTGGCGCGCGCGGTCAACGGTGTGCTCGGCTTATTCAATACGGAACCGGTGGCCTTATTGTTCTCACCGATCGCGGTGATCATTGGCCTCATCTACGTGCATCTCCCATTCATGGTGTTGCCGCTGTACGCGAATCTGGAGAAGCATGATCCGGCCTTGCTAGACGCGGCGCAAGATCTGGGCGCGAATGCCTGGAATCGATTTTGGCGAGTGACCTTTCCGCTCTCCTTGCCAGGCGTGTTCGCGGGTGCGGCGCTGGTGTTCATCCCGGCTTTCGGCATTTTTGCGATTCCGGATATTCTCGGCGGTACCGGCGATTCGCTAGTGGGAAATCTCATCAAGCAACAATTCTATGAAGCGCGCGACTGGCCGTTCGGCGGTGTGCTGTCGATGATTCTCACTCTTGTTGCGCTGTCCTTGGCTGGGGCCGCCGCGTGGTTCGCGCGCGGAACGCGAACTTGAGGTCACGCAATTTGAATTGGCTGCGAGCGTGCGCCGCGCTGGTGTACGCGTTTCTTTACCTGCCGCTCGCCATCGTGGTGATTTATTCGTTCAATGACTCGCGGCTCAACGCCGAATGGGTGCGCTTCACTTGGCATTGGTACCAGGTGTTGTTCAACGACGAACAGATGCTGCTGGCGGCGCGCAACTCGCTGGTGATCGGCGTGACCTCCAGCGCTATCGCAACCTTCCTCGGAACGATGGCGGGCTACGCCTTGTACAAATTCCCCAAGCAGCGGCTACTTCCCGCTTTGGTGTTGACGCCGATCGCGGTGCCTGAAGTGTTGATGGGGGTGAGCTTGCTGGTGTTTTTTTCGGCGCTCAATTTCAGTCTGGGCATGGTGTCGATCACTCTGTCGCATATCGCGTTTTCCATCGGCTTTGTCGCCATCGTGGTGCGCTCGCGCCTGGCGGGAATGGATGAGAGCCTGACCGAGGCGGCGCGCGATCTCGGCGCAACACCGCTGCAGGCGTTTCGCCTGGTGACCTTGCCGTTGATCATGCCGGGCATCATTGCCGGCGCGCTGATGGCGTTTACGTTGTCGATCGATGACTTCGTGATCACGTTTTTTACCGCGGGCGTCGGCTCGCAGACCCTGCCGCTGCAAATTTACTCGATGATCAAGATCGCCGTCACACCGGAAGTGAACGCGATCTCGACGCTGCTGATGCTGCTGACATTGTTATTGATCGTGATAGCATCAAAATTATCACCCGGAGCGCTGCGCGGCCACTGAGTTGAGGCCGGCGGCCTTGGTTTTTTCTGCGCACGAGGAGAGAGCAAAATGAGAGTCCTGTTGTTGACGCTACTGGCCGTGTTGGTGAGCGCTGTATTTGCCGCCGATGAACTGCACCTATACAACTGGAACAATTACATTGCGCCCGATACGGTGAAGCGTTTCGAGGCGGAATGTAAATGTAAAGTGGTTCAGAGTTACTACTCGGACAACGACGAGTTGCTCGCGAAATTGCAAGCCGGCGCCACCGGTTATGACCTGCTGGTGCCGACCAGTAACTACGTTGAGCCGCTGGTTAAGACCAAGAAACTGCAGGCGATCGACAAAAGCAAGTTGCCCAATCTGAAGAACGTCATGCCGCAGTATCTGAACACCGAGTTCGATCCCGGCAATCAGTACTCCGTGCCGTACGCCATGACGATCACCATGATTGGATACAACGACAAGAAAATCAAGGAACTTGGCTTGCCGGTGGATTCGTGGGCCGCCATTTTTGACCCGAAGATTCTGCAGAAAATAAAACGCCGCGTAACCGTGCTCGACAGCGAACGTGAGTTATTCGCCGCCGCGCTCAAATACCTGGGCCACTCAGCAAACGATACCGAAGAAGCGCACTGGAAGCAGGCGCGCGACGTGATCCTCAAGGCAAAACCGTATTGGGCCGCGTTCAACGCGTCGAGCTATATCAAGGAGCTCACCGTCGGAAATATCTGGCTGGTGCACGGCTATTCCAACGATATTTTCCAGGCGGACCAGGATGCGCAGGCGGCGAAGCGCCCGTTCCGTATCGTGCACTCGCTGCCCAAGGAAGGCGCGGTGCTGGCGCTCGACAGCCTGGTGATTCACAAGGACGCGCCGCGGCCCGATCTGGCGCACAAATTCATCAACTATATTCTCGAAGGTAAGAATTCCGCTGATCTGTCCAACATGATCGGCTCGGGAAATCCCAATCAAGATGCGCTGCAATACATCAAGCCGGAGATCAAGCAGATCAAAGCGGTGTTCCCTGACGTGGAAACGTCCAAGAAGCTGGAAATGCTGAAAGACCTCAACGCGAAACAACGCCGCGCGATGAGCAAGTTGTGGACGGAGATCAAGTCACGCAAGTAATGCTCAGGCGCCGCCAAACGCCGTCTGAAGCGCGCCGAGAAACCGGTCCATCTCGGCCTCGCGCAGCAAGTTGATGCCGGCGGCGGAAGGACGGCCTCCGCCGGTGTCAAACTTAAGACATAAGCGGTCAGCGCCGGTTGGTTTGGTCAGCGGTGCACGCACACTGACCCGATAGCCATCGGTGATCGGCGTGAGTACGGCAACCGCGCGATGTTTTTTTTCACGCGCCAAATGATTCGCCAGTTCGCCGCTGGCGCGACGCGCCCAAGGCAGGTCGGGAAGCTGCACCACGTGTACGCCGTCACCCGACTGCAGCGGCGTCACGGACAGCGCCAACTTCAAGTCTTGGCGAAAGCCTGAATCAAGTTGGCGGAAAGCATCATCGTCACGCATGAATTGCAGAGGATCGGTGTAGCGCGATATGCGCCGATACAATTCGACCGGATGAAAATGCAAATCTTCGACGCTGTCGCCGTACGCGTTGTAATTCAGCCGTTGACCGAGGCGCCGCAGACTTTCCAGCGCAGCGTGATTCAGTTGCAGCACTTGCGCAGCCTTCATTGCACTGTCAGGGAGATTGTCGCCGAACGCCGCGACGACCGCCCACTTTCGATGGCGCCCGCCCAGCATCCGGTCCACGATCAGGCTGGTGCAGATACCCGGCGCGGAATCGATCATGACGTGCAAGCCGCCGTGCTCGATCGGCGCCCCCGTGTAATGGTGATCGATCCAGACGCACGACGCGCCGCTGCGCAATACACGATGTAGATCGTCGCGATTGGTGTCCAGCGAGATATCCAGCACGGTGAGGCGATCTGTCCGATCCGGGCTCACACGGCGCAGCAATTGCACCTCGCGCTTGGCACCGGTGACCAGCGTGGCGGCGCGCGGCTCGACCATCCGCAACTGATGCAGCGCGCACAAACCGTCCGCGTCGCCGTTGAAGATGTCATAGAATGCCACGGTCGGAAATTCCTGAAGAGTAGTTACTTTTCCGTTTAAGTGAGAGGAAGGGGTTGCGACTCACGGGCGCACGCCAACTATGTCAGCCCAGTCGCCTTGGTCTTCCAGCCGTTCCCTGCCGGTTTCGCGACTGGTTCGGCTCGCCACTGTAGCTTATCTGTTGCTCACCGGATATGTCAGCCTGTATCCCTTTGTCGGCTGGCGCGAACCGAACGCCAGCATTTTCTCCTTGCTGGCGGGTCCCACCTACAATTCGAATGCCGACATCCTGCTCAACGTAGCAGCCTATCTTCCGCTCGGTTTGCTGCTGACGCTTGTGCTGTTGCCACGTTATGGCCGTTGGCGCGCGGCCATGCTGGGAATGTTATTTGGCGCGTTGCTGAGCACGACGATTGAAGTGCTGCAGGCCTATGTTCCGACGCGCGTGCCTTCGAAAGCCGATATTGCCTGTAACGCTATAGGTGCCGCCGCCGGAGCGATCATGGCGTCGATCACCGGCCGAGCGCTGTTGAGCGGCCGGTTTTCCGATTATCGCCGGCGCGTGTTCCCACCCGACATCGCGACCGACCTGGGCTTTCTGCTGATGGGCTTGTGGGTGGTGACGCAGCTCAATCCGGAAATTTGGTTATTTGGCAACGGCGATGTGCATGCGTTTTTTCCGCTGCACCCGGCGGTGAAGTACTCGGCACCCATGTATGTACTGCTTGAGGCCGGAGTTGCGGCCAGTGGTTACTGCGGGTTGCTCTTGTTGCTGTCCGCGCTGGCGCGACCGCGCGCGCCTACGCTGGACGCACTGCTGCTTCTGACCACCGCGGCGTTGATTCTAAAAAGCATCGCCAGCGCTTTTTTATTCAACGGTGGTCATCTGTGGCTGTGGGTGACCCCCGGCTCCACCGCGGGATTACTCATTGGGAGCATTGCGGGCGCGATGGGTTCGCGAGCACGGGCTGGGTTCAAGCATGCCAGTATCGTGCTGTGCCTGGTGATCATGGTGGTCCTGGTGAACCTCGCTCCGCCGAATCCCTATCTTGAGGTGTTGCACGTCTGGCAGCACGGCCACTACGCGAGCTTCAACGCCACCACCCGTTTACTCGCCAGCGCGTGGCCGTTTGTCGCTTTCGCGTTTGTGGTTTATCTGATGCTACGGCGACCTAAAGTGGAATGGACTATAAGGAACTCGCGCCGATGAAGCCGGAACCGGATGGTTTGAAAAATTTGGCCGCCACTCTGCGCGCCTTCGCCCAGGCGCGCGACTGGGAGGCGTTCCATACACCGAAGAATTTGGCGATGGCGCTGATGATCGAATCCGCCGAGCTGGCCGAGCATTTTCAATGGGCAACAGCGGAGCAAAGCGCGCGACTTGATGCGGTGACTCTCAAAGAAGTCGCGCACGAAATCGCCGACGTGCTGATTTATCTGACGCGGCTCTCCGACGTGCTGGGAATCGATCCGCTTGAGGCAGCGCGCGAAAAAATGCAGCTCAACGCGACGCGCTTTCCAGCCGCGCGCTAAGCAAATCACCGCATATAATGGCGCCCGCACCGCATACCGAAAGCGATCCGTGACTTTTTATCATCATCATGTTTTCTTCTGCTGCAATCAGCGCAACAACGGCGAAGACTGCTGCAATAATTACGGCGCTCAGGACGTGCGCGACTATGCCAAGCGGCGAGTGAAAGAGATCGGACTCTCAGGCAAAGGCAAGACGCGGGTCAATCTCGCGGGTTGTCTGGATCGCTGCAGCGAAGGCCCGGTGATCGTGGTCTATCCAGAAGCAGTCTGGTACACCTATGTGGATCGCGAAGACGTGGACGAGATCATCAACGAGCATTTGATTCACGGCCGCGTGGTGGAGCGGTTGCGCATTTGAGCGAACGTTCACTGGAAGCGGTGTCGCTTGCCGGCCCAGCCGGCCGCTTGCAAGTGGTGGTGCAGGATCCTGGGGCAGATCGCCGCGGCATCGCGTTGATCGCGCACCCGCATCCGCTATACGGCGGCACGCTCGACAACAAAGTGGTGCAGACGCTGGCGAAAGCTTTCTACGCTGCCGGTTACGCCGCGCTGCGCGTGAATTTTCGCGGCGTCGGCGAAAGCGAAGGGGTGTACGACGACGGTCGTGGCGAAGTGGAAGATTTCGCCGCGCTGGCGGCTTACGCGCGTCAGCGTTTTCCGGAAACTGCGCTTGCGCTCGCGGGATTCTCATTTGGCGGCTTTGTCGCGGCCGCGCTCGCACAGCGGCTACCCATTTCGAAACTGGTGCTGATCGCACCTGCTGTCGGTAGATTCCCGGTGGCGGAGGTTGCGGCGAATACGCTGGTAGTGCATGGCGAGGAAGATGACGTGGTGCCGTTCAAGGACGTGCTCGACTGGGCGCGTCCGCAAAATCTTCCCGTCGTGACCTTTCCGGGCACCGGGCATTTCTTTCACGGCGTGCTGGTGCGCTTGCAGCAACTCGTCTATGACCACGCCCGCGCATGAGCTTGCTTGACGTCGTCGGGCTGCGTAAGTCATACGGATCGGTTGATGTGGTGCGCGGCCTCGACTTGCAGATTCAACGCGGCGAGTGCTACGGCTTGCTGGGACCCAACGGCGCGGGCAAAACCAGTACGCTACGCTTGTGTCTTGGCCAGATCGCCCCAGACGCAGGTGAGATCACGCTATTGGGCGAACCCGTTCCGCGGCGTGCGCGCGAGGCGCGGCAGCGACTCGGCGTGGTGCCACAAAACGACAGCCTCGATCCCGATTTCACTGTGGCGGAAAACCTGCTGGTCTACGGCCGTTACTTTGGCTTGCCCGACGCGTACATCCGCACGCGCATTCCGGCCTTGCTGGAGTTCGCCGGCTTGAGCGCGCGCGGCGATGCGCGCATCCAGTCGTTGTCCGGCGGCATGAAGCGGCGGTTATCGATTGCGCGCTCGCTGATCAACGACCCGGAATTGCTGATACTCGACGAGCCGACTACCGGCCTCGATCCGCAGGCGCGACATTTGATCTGGGACCGCATGAAGCAATTGCTGGCGCAAGGCAAAACCATTTTGTTGACCACGCATTTTATGGACGAGGCGGAGCGACTGTGTCATCGCTTGTCGATCATGGATTCGGGCCGGCTCATTACCACGGGGAGCCCGCGCGATCTCATCGCCGAACATATCGAGCCGGAAGTCCTGGAGGTTTTCGGTGAAGGCGTGCTGGCCTGGGCGGACCAGTTTGGAACCGGCGCCAAGCGTTGCGAACGCGCCGGCGAAACCGTGTTCTGCTACACCGACGATGCAGGGGCGTTAGTGGCTTCGATTGAAGATCGCGCCGCGCTGCGCTATCTGCGCCGGAAGGCGAATCTCGAAGATGTGTTCCTGAAACTCACCGGCCGGGACTTGCGAGAGTAGCGACGTGCGAGTCAGCCATTATCGCGTGCCGGTCTTGAGCCTGCGCTTCATCACCGTGTGGCGGCGCAATTTTCTGGTGTGGCGCAAGCTCGCCGTGCCGTCGATGCTGGGCAATCTCGCCGACCCGATGTTTTACCTGCTCGCCTTGGGCTACGGCATCGGCAGCCTGGTACCCCAAGTGCAAGGCATGCCCTACATTGTTTTTCTGGCCAGCGGGATCATCTGTTCCAGCACCATGAACAGCGCCACGTTCGAAGCGCTGTGGTCGGCTTTCTCGCGCATGCACAACCAGCGCACTTGGGAGTCGATCATGAACGCGCCGATTTCGCTCGACGATATCGTGCTGGCGGAGGCGTTGTGGGCCGCCTCCAAAAGTTTTCTCTCGGGCGCCGCGATTTTGCTGGTGTCTTGGTTGCTCGGACTGTGGCATTCTCCGCTCACGCTCTGGGTGCTGCCGCTGACGCTTCTGATCGGCGCTGCCTTTGCATCGATCGGCCTGATTGTCACTGCCCTGGCGCCGAGCTACGATTTTTTTATGTATTACTTTACTTTGGTCATCACACCGATGCTGCTTGCCTCCGGCGTCTTCTTTCCGCTGGACCAATTGCCCGCCGCGTTGCAGTGGATCGCCACTGCGCTCCCGCTGACCCATGCGATTGCGCTGGTGCGGCCGCTGGTACACGGCGAGGTCCCGGCCGATGGCCTGCTGCACTTCGCAGTGCTGCTAGCCGCCACCGCAATCGGTTACTACATCGCGCTGGTGTTGCTCCGGCGGCGCTTGCAAAGCTGAGTCATCAGCATGTTGATCGTTAAGGCACTGCACATTATTTTTATGGTGACCTGGTTTGCCGGCCTGTTCTATTTGCCGCGCTTATTTGTCTACCACGCGATGTCGAGCGACGACGCGAGCGTCGCGCACTTCAAGATCATGGAACGCAAACTGTATTTCGGCATCATGACCCCAGGCGCGGTGCTCACGCTGGTGTTCGGCACTTGGTTGTGGCTGGGCTACGGCATCAGCGGCGGCTGGTTGATGGTCAAGCTCGCGCTGGTGGCGTTGCTGTGCGTCTACCACTCGTATTGCGGCCGATTGTTGAAGGCCTTCAAACAAGACCGGAATGAACGCTCGCACGTGTGGTTTCGCTGGTTCAATGAAGTACCGGTGCTGATCCTGTTCGCAGTGGTGCTTCTGGTGGTGCTCAAACCGTTCTGAGCATGCGTGCGTTCCTCGGCGTTTACTTGACGCTGGCGATAGTTTCAATTGCCGCCGACAGCGAAATACTGATTCAATCCTCTCCGCTCGCGGGGTTCCGCTATTACGAAGGCAAGGCCATATGGGACGAGATGAAAATCGGCGACGCGCTGGATCTGGTGCGCGAACCGGACAACCCGCACGATCCGCGAGCGGTACGCGTCGAGTGGAACAGCCACAAGCTGGGTTATCTGCCGCGGCGGGAGAACGAGGCGGTCGCGCGCCAACTGGACCTGGGCAACGCGCTGCAAGCCCGCATCGTCAAACTGCGCAAACATCGCGACCCGTGGAAGCGAATCGAGTTCGAGGTGGTGCTGAAACTCTGACAACACGCACTGCGGGATTGGAAGCGTTCTTCGCGCCTTGCCCGCGCGGCTTGGAAGGCGTGCTCGCCGACGAGTTGCGCGGCCTTGGCGCGGTGTCGGTACAAGAGAGCGACGGCGGCTGCCGCTTCGAAGGGGCCTTCTCTCTGGTCTATGCGATCAACCTGCATAGCCGCATCGCCAGTCGCGTATTGTGGCAAGTGGCCGAGGGCCGATATCTTGGCGAAGACGATCTATATCGCGCCGCCTACGATGTCGAGTGGGCGCGCTGGTTTGAGGTCGAGCGCACGATACGGGTGAACGTGACGGCGGTGCGCAGTCCGATCAGCAGCGTCGAGTTCATTACTTTGCGCATCAAGGACGCGGTGTGTGACCGCTTTCGCGCCGACAGCGGCAAACGGCCGGACGTGGACACCGAGACGCCCGATGTGCGCGTGCACGCCTACCTCGAATATGACCGCTACCTGTTGTATCTCGACACCTCGGGCGAGCCGCTGTTTAAGCGCGGTCTGCGCAAGACGGCAGGCGAAGCGCCGCTGCGTGAAAATCTCGCCGCGGGAATTTTGTTATTGGCCGGCTGGAAACCAGGCACTCCATTGCTGGACCCGATGTGCGGCAGCGGAACTTTCTTGCTCGAAGCGGCGCAAATGAGTTTGCACATCGCAGCGGGTGCGCAACGCGAATTCGCCTTTAGCAAACTGCGCAATTTTGACGACGGTATTTGGCAGGCGCGGCTCAACGCCGCACGCGAGGCCGCCCTGCCGTGCACTGCCTTGCCGATCTATGGCAGTGATCTATACGGCGACGCGCTCAAACACGCGCAGATCAACAGCGAAGCCGCCGGGTTAACCGCGGCGATTCATTTGAAACAGGCGAATTTCCTGGAGATCTCCGCGCCGTCTGCGTCTGGAGTACTGGTGACCAATCCGCCCTACGGCGTGCGTATTGGTGAAGACGAAGAATTGGCATTGTTGTATCCGCGCATCGGCGATGTGCTGAAAAAGAAGTTCGCCAGCTGGCGTGCCTGCATTCTGACCGCCGACCTGCGCCTCGCCAAAATGATCGGGTTGAAGGCGTCACGCCGCACGCCATTATTCAATGGCGCGCTGGAGTGCCGCTTATTCCAATTCGAAATGGTTGCGGGATTTAATCGCGCGAAAATTCCGACTGCGCTTCCGGCCAAATCGTGATCGTCTATATCCACGGCTTCAACAGCTCGCCGCAGTCGCACAAGGCGCGTCTGCTGTGCGAGCGCCTAACCTCGATCGGACGCGAAGCGGAGTTCGCCTGTCCCGCGTTGTCACATCGGCCTGCGCAGGCAATGGCGCAGCTCAAGACGCTGATCGAGGCGCCCGCGCACGCTCGGATTACCTTGGTGGGCAGCTCGCTCGGCGGCTACTACGCGACCGCGCTGGCCGAGGCGGCGGATGTGCGCGCCATCGTCGTCAATCCCGCCAATACGCCGCACCTCGGACTGCGCGCCTATCTCGGGCCGCAACGCAATCTCTACACCGGCGAATCATATGAATTGACCGAGCAACACTTGCAGGAATTGGCGGATATTTATGTGCCGCGGCTCACGCAGTTGGAGCGCTATTTCCTGATGGCTACCACCGGCGATGAAGTTCTGAATTACGCCACCGCCGTGAATCGCTACGCAGGTGCAAGACAGCTGATCGTGCACGGCAGCGATCACGGCTACGCGGATTTTGGCGACTATCTCGATCAGGTCCTGGATTTCGCCGATCTACAGAATTGATCCCGTATAATCCGCGCCTTCTCTGTCGCGCCGCGTGCCGTCGATGTTTGTTTTTTATGAAGAGGATGGCGGCTTCAAGGCTGGCGCGGTCCTCGCCGATCAGAACACCTCGCTGCAAGTCGAAACGCAGCACGGCAAACGTGCGAAAGTAAAAGCCACCGCGGTCCTGCTGCGCTTCGAACGTCCCTCGCTCAATGAATTCATGGACGCCGCGAAACAACTCGCGGACGACATCGATGCGGCATTTCTTTGGGAGTGCTGCGGCCAGGACGAATTCAGCTTTGATCACTTGGCCAAAGATTACTTTGGACGCGCGCCCTTGCCGCATGAGGCCGCGGCGGTGCTGATGAAGTTGCACGGCACACCGACGCACTTCTACAAGAAAGGCAAAGGCCGCTACAAGCCGGCGCCACCGGACGCGCTCAAGTCCGCCTTGGCGAGCATCGAGCGCAAGCGCCTGCAAGCCGCGCAACAGGCGCGTTACCAAGAGCAGCTCGCGCGCAAAGAACTCCCCGAGGAATTCCGGCCGCTGCTCGATCAACTGCTCTACCAGCCGGACAAAGGCAGCATCGAGTTCAAAGCGCTCGAAGCTGCCTGCGCCAGTGTGCATTTGACCGCGCCCCGATTGCTGGAACAATGCGGTGCACTGCCGTCCGCGCACGATTTTCACTTGCGCCGCTTTCTGTTCGAGCAGTTTCCGCAAGGGACAGGTTTTGCACCGGGACTGAGCGCGCAAACGGTCGCGGCTTTGCCGTTGGCCGAGGTCCGCGCGTTCAGCATTGACGATGCGGCGACCAGCGAAATCGACGACGCGTTTTCCGTGCGCACGCTGCCGAGCGGCAACATCCAGGTCGGCATCCACATCGCCGCGCCGGCGCTCGGCTGTGCGCCAGGTTCTGCGCTGGATGAAGCAGCCTGCCGGCGGCAGTCAACGGTGTACATGCCGGGCGCCAAAATCACCATGTTGCCCGACGCGGTGATCGAGCAATTTTCGCTGGCCGCTGCACACACGCCGCCGGTGCTCTCGCTGTACCTGGAGTTGACGCAAGAGTTGGCGATTGTCAGTCAGCGCAGCGTGGTCGAAGCCGTACCCATTGTCGCCAACCTGCGGCATGAAACACTGGAATTGGATTTCAACGAAGCCGCGCTGGCCGGCGGTCGCACGGATTTCCGATTCGGCGAGGAGTTAACCTTGCTGTGGCGTTTCGCGCGCAAGCTGGAAGCGGCGCGCAGCCAGAGCGAAAACGCAACAGCGCGTGCCGATTACAATTTTCTGGTCGAAGGCGAACGTATCCGTATCATTGAACGCAAGCGCGGCTCACCCATCGACAAAGTTGTTTCCGAATTGATGATCCTGGTCAACACGCAGTGGGGCGGACTGCTGGCGGCCAAGCAAGTAAGCGGAATCTACCGCGCGCAGGCGGGAGGCAAGGTCAAGATGTCGACGATTCCGGCGCGCCACGAAGGGCTGGGGGTGCCGCAATACGCGTGGTCGAGTTCGCCGCTACGGCGCTATGTGGACTTGGTCAACCAGCGGCAACTGATCGCCTTGCTGCGTGAGGTAACCGCACCTTACGACGGAGATCGCGAACAATTGTTGACCATCATGCGCGACTTTGATGCCGCCTACGATGCCTACGCCGAATTCCAGCGCAACATGGAACGCTTCTGGTGCCTGCGCTGGTTGCAGCAGGAAGGCGTGAGCGAAACGAGCGGCGAGATCGTGCGCGACAACCTGGTGCGCGTCGATCAATTGCCACTGGTGACCAAAGTGTTATCCGTGCCGGAGCTGATCCCCGGCAGCCGTATTCGCCTGCGCATCGAAGCAATAGACTTCCTGGCAGTCGAATTGCAATCTCAGTTCCTCGGTGTAGATGCGCCTGCGGATACGCCTCAAGCAATGTGACATCGACACCGATGTTGCATACAATGCCGCGGTCAACCGCAGGGCGGCGCAAATCGATTGAGACCCTATTCGATTGAAAACATTGCAGGCACGTATCTTTGAATTCTGGCCAAGGCGGCTGAGAGCCGCCGATGATCTGTCCGCGTTCAACCACGGCGGCCGAGAATCACTCGCGCTTGCCATGGCGTTTTCGCTGGTGGTTCACGCGATTCTGCTGGTGATCACTTTCAAGGGCGCCGAGTTCCTTCTCACCCCGCACAACGTTCCGCATCTTGACGTGGTGCTGGTAAATTCGCGCGGCGCCAAGCCGGTCAAGGCGGATGCCTTGGCGCAAGCGGATCTGGATGGCGGCGGCAATACCGAAGCGGAACTGCGGGCCAAGACCAATCTGCCGGTGGTGCCGTCGCTGCAATTCTCCACCGAGCTGGAGCTGGCTTCCGCGCGCTTGTCGCAATTGGAGGCAGAGGCGAAACGCATTCTGTCGGCACTCGACGCGGGCGCTGAGGCGATGCTGCATAGCGAACGGCGCAATCCCGCGGACCCTTCGGCGATGGATGAGTTGGATACGGAAAGCCGTAGGCTCAAGATCGCGCAGATGGAGGCACAGATCGCGCGCGAGTGGGAGGCCTACCAGAAACTTCCGCGCAGAAAATTTTTCGGAGCTCGCGCTGAAGGCGTGGTCTACGCCGAGTACGTCGACAAATGGCGGCAGCGCATCGAGAAAGTCGGTACGCAGCACTTTCCCGACGAGGCGCGCCGGCAAAAAATCTACGGTTCCCTTTTACTTACCGTTTCCATTCGCGCCAACGGAACGGTGGAGAAAGTCGAGATTGAGCGCTCGTCCGGCTATCGGGTGCTCGACGCCGCCGCGCTGCATGTGATCGAACTGGCCGGGCCGTTTCCTCCCTTCCCGAACTCAATCCGCCGCGAATTCGATGTGCTCTCGATCACGCGCAACTGGTCGTTTACGCGCGCCGATCTGGAACTGAAAACCGAGTTATGACCGATCGCTACGCGGTGATCGGCCATCCGGTCGCGCACAGCCGGTCGCCGCAGATTCACGCGACGTTTGCGCGCCAAACGGCGCAGGACATTTCCTATGAGCGTTTGCTGGCGCCGCTGGATCAATTCGTTGCAACCGTCAAGCAGTTTCGTGAACAAGGTGGTCGCGGCAGCAATGTCACGCTGCCGTTCAAGCTCGAAGCGTTCGCGCTTGCCGACGAGTTCTCCGAGCGCGCACGCGACGCGGGCGCGGCGAATACTCTGATGTTTCGTGCCGACGGGATTTTCGCGGACAACACCGACGGAGCGGGGCTGCTCGCGGACATCGTCAACAATCTCGGCGTGTCGCTTACGGGCGCGCGCATCTTGCTGCTCGGCGCGGGCGGCGCGGCGCAAGGTGTCTTCATGCCGCTGTTATCGCAATCACCCGCGATTTTGCACATCGCGAATCGAACGCAGGCACGCACTGCGGCGATGCTGGAAAAGTTCGCACCGCAAATCAGACTGACACATGCGCATGTCACAAGCAGTGATTTCGCGCAATTAAACGACAGTGAATTCGATCTGGTGGTAAATGCCACGTCGAGCAGCCTCAGCGACGAACTACCGCCGCTGCCCACGGGCTTGTTCGGTCAAAGCTCGCTCGCTTACGACATGATGTATGGCAAAGGATTGTCACCGTTTCTCCGTTTCGCACAGTCGCAGGGTGCGGCGCGGATTGCGGATGGACTGGGTATGCTGGTGGAACAGGCGGCGGAGTCGTTCTATTTGTGGCGTGGCGTGCGCCCACGCAGTCAGCCGGTTATCGCCGCACTGCGTAACGCATGAAATTGCGCTGGCGTATCGCCGGCTTGGCGCTGCTCGTCGTGTTGCTGCCGTTGCTGTGGATCGCCGCTCAAGTCACCTGGTGGGTGTACTTCAATCCGCGCTCGACCGCATTCATGCAACACCGACTGGAGATTCTGCGTGAAGACAACGCGGCGGCGAAGCTGCAGTATAAGTGGGTACCTTATTCGCAGATTTCCCTAGAGTTGAAACGCGCGGTCGTCGCGGCCGAGGATGCGAAGTTTCTCGACCACGAGGGTTTCGACTGGGAAGGCATCCGCGAAGCCTATGAGAAGAACCGCCGCCGCGGAAAAATCGTCGCGGGTGGTTCCACCATTTCGCAGCAACTGGCCAAGAATCTTTTTCTGACCGGCGCGCGCAGCGCCGTGCGCAAAATCGAGGAAGCAGTGATCACCGTGGTGCTCGAAGCGATCCTGTCCAAGCGCCGCATCTTCGAAATCTACTTGAACGTCATCGAATGGGGTGACGGCGTATTTGGCGCGGAGGCGGCGGCGCAACACTATTTCGGAATCGCCGCGTCGCGCCTCGACGCGGCCCAGGCGGCACGCCTTGCCGCCATGGTGCCACGGCCGCGTTTCTATGACCGCAGGCGCGCGACGCCGATCCTGGATGAACGCACACAAATCATTCGCTATCGGATGCCGGGCGCGGACGTTCCCTAAGTATAATCAGCGCCCATGTTTACCCACCCGAAATTTGATCCGGTCGCATTGCATATCGGCCCGCTGTCGATCCGCTGGTATGGCTTGATGTATCTGTTGGCCTTCGCGCTGGTGGTCGTTCTTGGGCGCTACCGAATTCGGCGTCAGCCTTACTCCGGTTTGTCGGTGGACGTGCTCGACGACATGATGTTTTGGGGCGTGCTCGGGGTCGTTGTCGGCGGCCGCCTCGGTTACGTCTTGTTTTATCGAATCGGCGATTATCTGTACGACCCGGTCAAGATTTTTTACGTGTGGGAAGGCGGCATGTCGTTTCATGGCGGCTTTCTCGGCGTGCTGGTGGCGATGTTGTGGATCGCGCGCAAGAATCAGTTGCGCTTTCTGCAAGTCACCGATTTTCTCGCACCGCTGGTTCCGCTCGGCTTGGGGGCCGGCCGCATCGGCAACTTCATCAACGCTGAGTTGTGGGGGCGCAAGACCGACTTGATCTGGGGCGTCGTGTTTCCCGGCGTGGATCAAGTGCCAGTGCCTCGACATCCCTCGCAACTGTACGAATTTGCGCTCGAGGGCCTGGTGTTGTTCGGGTTGATCTGGATCTACTCGGCGAGGCGGCGTTCGCTGGGCGCGGTATCCGCGTTATTTCTGATCGGCTACGGCGTGTTGCGCTTCGCAGTGGAATTCACTCGCGAGCCGGATAGTTTTCTGGGATTTCTCGCTCTGGGATTTACCATGGGACAGTGGTTAAGTCTGCCGATGATTTTGATCGGCGTTGGACTGCTCACCTGGAGCTTGCGCCGGCCGGCGCCCGTCAATTAGACATTGCGCTGGCGGGCGCGCCTGAATCTTTAGTAAAATGGCGGCCCTGCGGTGGGGACGTAGCTCAGCTGGGAGAGCGTCGCGTTCGCAATGCGAAGGTCGGGAGTTCGATCCTCCTCGTCTCCACCAATTCTCGTGGCTTGCCCGGCAAGCCATCAACGCTTAACGGCTTGCTGGGCAAGTCTGAACGGACATGCTTGGCGCGCCACCTCCATCTCAATCCCCGAGTCATCACGGCGATCGGTCATGCTGACGCCGTTACGCTGTGCCGTTCTGTTGCTCGCACTAGGTGGCGCGGTCGCGCACGCGGCGGACACGGTATTTGAGCTTGAGCGCGAATTCGTCTATGGCAAGAATCGCAAACCGCGCTTGGGTTACGTCCAGCCGCAGGTATTTGATCCGCTCAGTGACCGCCTCTATCAAGCCGGCTATCGCAATTTCGCCCCGACCGCTATTCCGGACGAGCTAAAGAGCGTTGATGCGATGACGCGCGTGCGTGGGATGGGGCATATCCTGGCGTGCGCGGACGCCTGGTATTGGCCGTTTTCGCGCACCGCGCATTTGAACGAAGCGGCGGGAATCGACATCGAGATTCTGCAGGCGATTGCCAAGAAGCAGGGCTGGGAAATCGATATCGCCTGGGTGAATACCGGGATGCGTTTCGGCGTCGGCGTGACCTTCAGCCGCAGCATCGATAAAGGCATCTGCGATGTGTTCCTGGGGCTGAACATTACCAATGACGATCATCACATGCCGGTTCACAAGATGACCTTCACGCAACCCTATCTCAGCACGGGTTTCGTGTTGGTTACTCAGGGTTCGGCCAAGAGCGTGAAGAATTTCGAGGACGCCAAGGCGCAAGGTGTGAAATTGGGAGTTCCGGCGTATTCACCGATGAGTGAATACGCCGATGCGCATGAAATTCCGCACGCGACATTTTTTCAGAATTACCAGGTGATCAACGCGTTGATCAAAGGTGAGATCGATGCCGCGATGTTGTGGTCAGGTTCGATCTCGCAAGCACGGCTTGAACATCCGGAAGCGCAGTTCGAGATGGTCAAGGGTTACGTGCCGGTGAAAGAAATGCGCTGGAACAGCGCCTGGGGCGTGAAGGAGAGTGAGCTGGATTTCAAGAAATTTATCGATGAGTCTTTCGCGGAAATGCTGAAGACAGGGGAAATCAAACGCATTGTCGAGCGCTACGGCGTGCCATTTTATCCGCCGTTCAGCGAGTGAAAAGAAAGTAGAAGGAGCAAGAAAATGATAGATAAATTTATTCAATTGAGCATCATGTCAGGTGGCGTCTTGCCGCTGATGGCGCTGTTACTTTTGATCACCTTGACAGTGATTATCGAGCGCGCGTATTTTTTCCATCGCGTGCTGACCACCGGTGATGCCATGGAGCATGACCTGCAACTGGTCGAATATCAGAACACCGAAAAGTTGTCCGAGCTGGCTGAACACTATGACGGTTCGCTGCAGCGTTCCATCATTTCTTCGGCGCTTGCCTCGCGCAGCGAAGATGCCGCGACCACGGATCGTCACATTGAAGAAGCGATCATGTGGCAGTTGCCCAAGATCGACAAGCACGTGTGGGTCCTCGATACTTCGGTGACGCTGGCGCCTTTGCTTGGACTGCTGGGAACCATCATCGGTATGGTGCACGCCTTCGCCATTCTCGGAACCACCGGCGCCGGCGGTGCGGCGACACAGATGGTAACCGGCGGCATCGCCGAAGCCTTGGTGGCGACCGGCGCCGGCCTGTTCATCGCCATTCTCGCGGTGCTGTTCCTGAATCACTTCAACAAGCGTGTGCGGCTTGCGTTGCATCAGATGGATTTGCTCAAGGTGATGGTGATCAATCGCCTGCACGGCGGCGGTTCTTCGCATCAGGGAATTCCGCTGCGCCAAGCGCATAGCGGCAGTACCGGCGCCGCTCAAGCGGCGACGGCATAAGAACATGGCCAGCCGCAGACTGAATTATTTCGATGCGGCGCGGCCGCGCGTCGAAGTTATTCCGATGATCGACATCATGATGTTCCTGCTGGTCTTCTTCGTGGTGATTTCGCTCAGGATGATTGCCGGTTCCGGAATTGCGTTGGAGATTCCCGGCTCTGCAACGACGCAGGTACTGAAGTCATCCACCCTGACTATTGGCGTGACCAAGACCGGTGATACGGTGGTAGACGGAAAGACGCTCGGACCGGAGGCATTGCGCGATCGGCTGCTATCGCTGAAGAAGAGTAACGCGGTGGTTGAAGTAGTCTTGGCAGGCGACAAGGATGTACCACTGCAAGGCTTGATGAAAGTTATGGATACCGTGCGTGGTACGGGCATTTCGAGCGTCGGCATTGCCGCGAAAGCGGAAAAGAAGTGACGCGCCTGTCGGCCGCGAAACGATGATCGGCGGGGCAGTCGCGCTGCGCGGCCCGCTGTGGGCACGCCCGCAGGAGGATGCAGACCACTCCATGTCGCTGGGCAAGGCAGCCTTGCTCGCGTTGGCGTTCGAGTGTGCGCTTCCGCTGTTGGTTTTCGGAGTGGACTGGTCCTTCCTGCCGCTGCCGGAGGACACACCGATTCCGGTGATGTCGGTGCGGCTGGATGAGCCACCTCAGGAAACGCAGCCGGAACCCCCTCCACCAAAAGTAAAACCGCGCGAACCCACGCCGCCCAAGGTCGTGCGCAAACGCAAACCATCGATTCCCATCGAGCTGCCGAAGCCTTTGCCAAACGAGGTTCCATCCAAGATCGCGTTGCCGAAGCCGGAACCCGAGCCCATTCCGGTGCCCAAGGAAGAAAAAATTCCGGAACCCGAATTGCCACCCTTGCCGTCGGTGTTTCG
>JAYUZG010000036.1:0-2367 GCA_043751985.1 Betaproteobacteria bacterium | reverse complement strand
CGTCAAAATATTGAGGTGCCCGCAGGACGAATCGAGAGCCAAGCGCGTGAATTTTCTGTATTGGCGCAAACTGATTTACAAACGCCGGAGCAATTTGGCAACATTGTGATTCGCGATGCCGGCGGCTATCCGGTACGCATTAAAGATGTTGCGCGTACCGAAATTGCCGCCAGCGATGAACGCATCATTGCGCGCTTCTTGGGCCGCAATGCCGCCACGCTCGCCATCATCAAACAAGCCACGGCAAATCCGCTGGAATTATCGATTGCCGTGCGCAAGGAAGCCGCAGAAATTCAGAAAACCCTGCCACCCGGCATGGAGCTCACTGTTGTTTACGACACCGCTGTATTTATCGAGCAGGCAATTAAAGCGGTATTTGGAACAATCTGGGAAGCGGTGCTGTTAGTTGCGCTGGTGATTTTTTTATTCCTGCGCAATGTGCGTGCCACAATTATTCCGCTGGTGACCATTCCGGTTTCACTGATCGGCGCATTCACGCTGATGTACATGTTCAATTTCAGCATCAATACATTGACGCTGCTGGCGATGGTATTGGCGATTGGACTGGTGGTCGACGATTCTATCGTGGTATTGGAAAACATTTACCGCAAACTTGAAGCCGGCATGCCCCGCCTGCAGGCAGCCATTGAGGGTTCCAAAGAAATTGCTTTTGCGGTCGTGGCCATGACCTTAACACTGGCGGCAGTTTATGCGCCGTTGGCGTTTGCGACCGGCCGCACCGGGCGCCTGTTTATTGAATTTGCACTGGCGCTGGCCGGCGCGGTCGTCGTTTCTGGTTTTGTGGCGCTCACGTTGTCGCCGATGATGTGCTCTCGCCTATTGCAGCACGACGTAAAGCACGGCAAAGTCTATAACGCTATTGAGTCAATATTTATTCAACTCACCAACACCTATAAGCGCATTCTGCATTCAGTACTTGAGCGGCGCGCTATCGGCATCGGGCTTTGGGTTGTGTTTGCATGCCTGATGATTCCGCTGTTTTTGAACTTAAAACAGGAACTCGCACCGGTTGAAGATCGCGGCATCATTTTTGGTGTGATTGCGGCGCCGGAAGGTGCTACCGTCGCCTACACTGCAGGCTACGTTAAAAAAATTGAGGACATGTACAAACAGGTGCCCGAAATGATGCGCTACACCGCCATTGCGGGTAACCCTACTCCTTCAGATGGCCGGGTAATTCTGCGACTGAAAGACTGGGGCGAGCGCAGCCGAACGCAACAGGAAATTCAGCGCGAGTTGCAGCCGCAATTCCGTAATCTTGCCGGCGTCAATGCGTTCGCGATTAATCCCGCATCACTCGGTCAGGGGCGCGATAAGCCGCTGCAGTTTGTGATCATGACATCTGCACCCTATGAGGAATTGCAAAAATATGTCGATCGACTGCTGGCCGAAGCTGCCAAGAATCCCGGACTCTCTGATCTGGATTCAGACTTACGCTTGAACAAGCCCGAACTGAAAATCGCCGTCAATCGCGACAAAATATCTGATGTGGGCAGCAACGTCGAAGCCGTCGGCCGCACCTTGGAAACCATGCTCGGCGGCAGGCAAGTTACCCGCTTCAAGCAGGATGGCGAGCAATACGATGTGGTGGTGCAAGTGGCTGATGTGGACCGTTCAAACCCGGATGACATTACCAATATTTATGTGCGTGGACGCAATAATGAAATGGTGCAATTGTCCAATTTGCTGACCGTGCGTGAATCCGTTGCGCCACGCAGTCTTAACCATTTCAACAAATTACGCGCTGCCAGAATTGATGCCAACTTGGCCCCCGGCTACGCAATCAAGGACGCCATTGATTTTATGCAGACCGCGTCGAAAAATGCATTACCCCCAACTGTGCAGACTGATCTTTCCGGACAATCACGTGAATTTCGAGACTCATCAGGCAGCATTTATTTGACTTTCGTACTCGCACTCGCTTTTATCTACCTTGTACTAAGTGCGCAGTTTGAAAGTTTTATTGACCCCTTTGTCATCATGCTGACTGTACCTTTATCCATTACCGGTGCGCTATTGGCGTTGTGGCTCACGGGCGGCACACTGAATGTGTATAGTCAAATTGGCCTGGTAACGCTGGTCGGCCTGATTACCAAGCACGGTATTTTGATTGTCGAATTCGCCAATCAACTACAAGAAAAAGGCCTGCCACGGCGAGAAGCTGTTATCGAATCAGCGGTACTGCGATTGCGACCAATTCTCATGACAACGGGTGCCATGGTTCTCGGTGCGATTCCACTTGCGCTCGCTCGTGGAGCGGGTGCAGAGTCGCGGCAAATGATTGGATGGGTTATCGTGGGCGGTATGTCACTGGGAACCGTACTAACTCTCTTCGTGGTGCCTACG
>JAYUZG010000035.1:0-12568 GCA_043751985.1 Betaproteobacteria bacterium | reverse complement strand
CCGTGATTCCGTTTCTGAGCGCGTACATCGTGTCCAACACCGGATTCGCCGAATCGCACTTGGCCTACATGTACTTTTGCGGCGGCCTGGCTACCGCTTTCAGCGCGCGATACATCGGGCGGCTGGCGGATCGCCATGGCAAGCAGAAAATATTCATGCTCGTGGCGTTGTTGTCGATCGCGCCGCTGCTACTGCTGACCAATTTGCCGCGGCTGCCTGAGATCGCGGTCATCGTCGCCAGCGTCTTATTCATGGTCTTGGTCTCAGGCCGCTTCGTGCCGGCGATGGCGCTGGTCAACTCCAGCACCGAGGCGAGGTTGCGCGGCGGCTTTATGAGCCTGGTCAGCGCGGTTCAGAATCTGTGCGCTGGTCTTGCCGCGACCCTCGCCGGCGCCGTCATCGGCCGCACCGATAGTGGTCAACTGACGCATTACGGGGTGGTGGGCCTGATCGCCTGCGGGTTCACTCTGTTGGCGATAGTGCTCGCTTACCGCGTACGCGCGGTTTCCTAGCGATTTGAAGGCCATCGGGCGATGGCATCGGCATACGACCCATGCCGATGCCATGTGCGCCATGCCAACGGCCTAAAGTCTGCCGTCATGCTGCCGTAAGTACCTATGCATCCCGCATGAGTGGCCGCGCCAAGACAGTCTGCGCCGGAGTTTCACCCATCGAGCAGTCTGTTAAAGAGACCGGCTGACAGGGTCTCAAAGCTTACCAAAGAGGAAAAACATGAGCCAAGCACGCCCCGATTACCGTTTGCCCGCACAGCATCTTTTATCCGTCGCGCTGTCTACGGCGCTGGCATCGTGCACCGCCCAATCGGCACGCAAAATCGTGGCCGATGCGCACGCCGCGCGCGAGACCGAAGATCTCATCCTGCCGGTGCGCATGGCCGAAGCACTTCAGCCGGAAATTCACGAAACCTAGACGGATTTACGAAACCTAGGCGTTGTCGTCCGGCTCGAAAAAGAGCCAGCGAATCTGCGGGAACGCGTCCCGCATCACCCTCTCCACACGATTGATGTCGTCGATCAATCGTTGCGCATCATGCGTCTCGCGCATACGCGCCTTCACGGCGACCATCACGTCGGTGCCCATCTGCAAGGTGAGCAGGCTGAAAATTTCAGTCACTTCAGTCTGCGCCTGCAGGCACGAACGCATACGCGCCTCGATTCCCGCGTCGGCGCTCTGCCCGGTGATCAGCGCCTTGATCTGAATTGAGAGCAGGGCCGCCACCAGGATCAACAACACACCCACCGCAATGCTGCCGATCGCATCGAATACCGGATTGCCCGTCATCATCGTTATGATCACCGCGCCGAGCGCGATTACCAGTCCGGCCAGCGCGGCGATGTCTTCGCCCATGACGACTATCAGTTCGCTGTCGCGCGACGTGCGGAAATAGCGCCACAGATTCTTCCCGGCGGCATTTTTTTTGATTTCGCGCAGGCAACCCCACAGTGACACCGCTTCCAGCACGATCGACACCGACAGCACGCCTATCGCCGCGAGAGGAAACGCCAGCGGCTCGGTCGAGTGCAACTTGTGCGTGCCTTCATAAATCGAGAACAGACCACCGACGCTGAACAGCAACACCGCCACCAGAAAGGACCAGAAGTACACCACCATGCCATAACCGAGCGGGTGATTTTGGTCCGGCGCACGCTGGGCTTCCTTCATCCCGCGCAGAAGCAGCAACTGATTGCCACAATCGGCAAAGGAGTGCACCGCTTCCGCCGGCATCGCGCTCGATCCGGTCAGCACCGCCGCAGCCGATTTCGCCACGAAAATTCCGAAGTTCGCCGCCAATGCGAACAACACCGCTTTCAGCGACGAGGCGTCAGCCGACATGGCAGCCACTCACGCGCGCGGTCATATGCGTATGGTATCGATTCGCTGCGCTATCGCCAGCACCCGGTACATCGAGCGCACCACCGGCAGCTCGATCAACTCGCCGTCCACCACCACCAAGCCGCTGTTATCGTTCTCGAACGCCGCGCACACTTTACGCGCGCGTTCGATGGTCTTCGCGTCGGGGGTAAATGCCGTGTGAATAATTTCAATTTGATTGGGATGAATCGCTGCCTTGCCGGTAAAGCCCAAGGCGGCGCAGGCCATCGCCTCCTTGCGCAGGCCATCCGTATCATCCAGATTCAGGTAAGGCACGTCGAGCAGATCGATCCCGGCGCTCGCGGCTGCGTGTACCAAACGCGAACGCGCGTAGAGCAGCGGCTCCCACGCCTTGTGGCAGCGTAAGTCGGCAGACATATCCACGCCGCCCAGAATCATCGAATCAATGCGCGGTGAGGCACGCGCAATGTCGGCTGCACGCTCCAAACCCTGGTTGGTCTCGATGATCAAACAGTAACGGATCGCCTTGCACGGACCGCTTGAGAGCAAGGCATCGAGCAATTGAATTTCCTCGGCTGACTTGACCTTGGGAATCATCAGCGCGGGCGGCGGTGCATCGCTCTCGATCAGCGCCTGCACGTCTTTCAGTCCGTGCAAGGTAGCAAGACTGTTAATGCGCGCCACGTACTCGACCTGAGGATAGGTTCGCTCGCGGAACAACGGCAGCGCAAGCGCCCTGCCCTCGTCCTTGCGCGCCAGCGGCACCGCGTCTTCCAGGTCCACGCAGACGATGTCCGCGCCGGATTCCAGCGCCTTGACAAAGCGATCCGGCCGTAGCGCCGGAACAAACAGCAAGCTGCGCCGCGGCCGCACGATTCTGGCATCCAAACTCATGCAATGCGCCTTTCGAGATGATGGAAATGAAAGCATCGTAGCGGTAAACTCTGGCTCGTGCCAGTGCCACCGATGACAGCATTCCGCTAGCAAGTTCGATTGTTTGAGAGAAAGTACCGATGAAAATCACCGCGGTCGAAACCATTCAGCTCGCCGAGTTTCCGAATCTGTTGTGGGTACAGATTTACACCGACGAAGGCTTGGTCGGCCTGGGCGAGACCTTCTACGCCGTGGCCCCGGTGGCGGCGCATATTCACGAGACCTGCGCCAGTTATCTGCTGGGCAAGGACCCGTTGCAGATCGACAAGATCAGCCGGCAGTTTCTCAATTCTTACCTCGGCTTCAACAGCGTTGGCGCGGAGATGCGCGCCGCGTCTGCCATCGATATCGCGCTGTGGGATATTTTTGGCCAACTGAGCGGCCAGCCGATTTATCAATTGCTGGGTGGCGCATCACGCGACAAGATACGCGCCTACAACACCTGCGCCGGCTATCAATACGTGCGTGCGAAACCGACGCAGGACACTGGCAACTTCGGATTACCAAGCAAACGCAGCAAGGCGCGGCCGTACGAAGACCTGCTCGGCTTTCTGAATCACGCCGACGAGCTTGCGCAATCACTGCTCGACGAAGGCTACACCGGCATGAAAATCTGGCCCTTCGATGAGGCCGCCGAAGCCAGCAACGGCGCGTACATTTCCAACGCCGATCTGAAAAAAGCGATCAAGCCGTTCGAAAAAATCCGCAAAGCGGTGGGCGACAAAATGGATATTCACGTGGAGTTTCACTCCATGTGGCAACTGCCCGCCGCCATCCGCATTGCCAAGACGCTGGAACAATTCGACCCGTTCTGGTACGAAGATCCGATCAAGATGAACAATCTCGATGCGCTCGCCGACTACGCGCACCGCACCAACGTTTGGGTAACGGCCAGCGAAACACTTGGCACGCGCTGGGGCTTTCGCGAGTTGTTCCAGAGGCAGGCAGTGTCGGTGTGCATGCTCGATGTTGGCTGGGCTGGTGGATTGAGTGAGTCAAAAAAAATCGCGACCATGGCCGAAGCCTGGGCATTGCCGGTTGCACCGCACGACTGCACCGGCCCGGTTATGCTCACCGCTTCGGTTCACCTGTCTCTCAATTGCACCAACACCCTGGTACAAGAGGTGGTGCGTGCCTTCTATCACGACTGGTATCCGACGCTGGTGACGCAACTGCCGCCGCTCAAAAACGGCTACATCAGCGCTCCGCCAGGGCCAGGTCTTGGCACAAAATTGCGCCCGGAGGTCAAGAAACGCAAAGACGCCACCGTGCGGATCACCAAGGCGGGGAAGTGAGAGCTACAACTTGAGCGCACACACGGACAAACGGGTGCTCGTCCTCGCACCGGGAGACAATGTGGCGATGGCCAAATCCGACCTCGCGGCCGGTACCACTCTGGATGTAATGGGTCATCGCGTAACGGTCAAGACAAAAGTCTTGACCGGTCACAAATTCGCCTTCATCGCGGTGAACAAAGGCGAGCGCCTGTTGAAGTATGGCGCGCCGATCGGCGTTGCCACTGCTGATATCGCGCCAGGTGACTACGTGCACATCCATAATGTAACCAGCGACTACATTCCGACCTACACGCTCGACGAAGGGCACCAGTTCTTCAAGGAGTCTCACTGATGTCGATCAACGCTTATCTCCGTGCCGATGGAAAAAAAGGCATCCGCAACACCGTAGTCGTCGGCTATCTGGTGGAATGCGCGCACCATGTCGCGCGCGAGATCATGTATCCGTATCGCGAGCAAGGTGTGCACTTGATCGGCTTTCCCGGCTGCTTTCCCAACGTCTACTCGTATCAGATGATGGAGAAACTGTGCACCCACCCGAACGTGGGCGCGGTATTGCTGCTGTCACTCGGCTGCGAGGGCTTTAACAAAGGAAAGTTGCTGGAGACCATCCGCAAGTCCGGGCGCCCGAGCAAGCTGGTGATAATTCAAGATACGGGCGGGACGCGCAAGTCTATTGATGAAGGCAAGGCCTGGGTCGAGCAGACTCTCAAACAGCTCGCAACCACGCCGCGCGCGCCGATGGAAATCGAAGAGCTGATCGTTGGCACGATTTGCGGTGGCTCGGACGCGACCAGTGGGCTGACCGCCAACCCCGCGATGGGCCGTGCCTTCGACTTCTTGGTGGAGAAGAATGCGACCTGCATATTCGAAGAGACCGGCGAGTTGATCGGCATGGAACATTGGATGGCGAAGCGCGCGGAGAATCCCGTACTGGGCCAGGAAATCATCAAGACCGTCGCAAAGGCCGCGCAGTACTACGCCGCCTACGGCCACGCCAGCATCGGCCCGGGCAACGCCGACGGCGGACTCACTACTATCGAGGAGAAATCACTCGGCGCATACGCCAAGTCCGGCCAATCGATCATCTCCGGCATCATCAAGCCGGGCGATGTGCCGATCAAGGGCGGGCTCTATCTGCTCGACGTGGTGCCCGATGGCGAACCGAAATTCGGCTTTCCGAATATCAGCGACAACGCCGAGATCGCGGAATTGATGGCTTGCGGCAGCCACCTCTCACTTTTTTCAACCGGGCGCGGCTCGGTGGTCGGTTCGGCCATCTCACCGGTGATCAAGGTGTGCGCCAATCCCGATACGTATAAGCGCATGTCGGACGATATGGACGTCGATGCCGGCCGCATTTTGGAAGGACGCGCCACGCTGGATGAAGTGGGACACGAGATTTACGATCTGATCCTGCGCGTAGCCAACGGCGAACAAACCAAATCCGAAGAAATGGGTCACCAGGAGTTTATTCTCACCTATAAGACCTTCGAACCCATCGGGCCCGCGTGTTATCCGACTGCGGCTTGACGGTCCTCTTTGCGAAGCAGCTACGAGCCACGGCTCTCAAAAAAAACGACTTGAATTCCAGCGCCTCACAACCCGGCATTCTTGCTCCGATCGCTCAGCACGGTCGTTCGCTGACGTTTCGTCTGCGGCCTGACACTGACCTCGGCGCCACTTTGCGCCGGCTGCGCGACCACTTTGATCCGCGCAGCGGCGTGCTGGGCGTGGGCGCCCCGCTGGTGCGTAAGTTGGGGCAAGAGTTACCCGGCCTGCGCGAGTTCGACGCGATCGCCGGACCCGGCTGCGCGATTCCTTCCACGCAGCAGGCCCTGTGGGTGATGTTACGCAACGATGATCGCGGAAATTTGTTTGACTATTCTGAACATTTGATCTCGATAGTCGCAGATGCGTTGGTGCTCGACGATGCCATGGATACGTTCCGCTATCGGGACGGCCGTGACCTTACAGGCTACGAGGACGGCACCGAAAATCCGCGAGATGATGAAGCAGAAATCGCAGCGCTGTTAGCTTCCGGCGCCGGAATAGCCGGCTCCAGCTTTGTCGCGGTTCAGCGCTGGGTTCACGACCTGAATCGGTTCAGAAGTTTTCCGGCGCAGCGTCGCGACGCGATCATCGGGCGCCGTATTCAGGACAATGAGGAAATTGACGACGCGCATGAATCCGCGCACGTGAAACGCACCGCGCAGGAGAGCTTTGAGCCGCCGGCATTCATGGTCCGGCGCTCGATGCCGTGGATTCGCGCATTCGAGCAAGGTCTTGAGTTCATCGCTTACGGCCACTCGCTCGATGCGTTCGAAACAATGTTGCGACGGATGGCGGGAATCGAAGACGGCATCGTTGATGCGCTGTTCAGCTTTTCACGCCCGGTCACGGGTGGATACTACTGGTGTCCGCCGATCGCCAATGGCAAGCTCGATTTGCGCGCGCTCGGGAACTGACACTGCGCAGCCGACGATTTGCGTCGTAAGTGCGAAGCGCTGAGGCGAAGAGTCAGTGCAATCGTAGTCTGGCCGCAACTACGGCAGCGCTCTCGCAACTCTGAATCCCAAATCGTTGAAACTCGCCGACGCGTCATCCTTGTCGCGCTGTGCAAGACGCACATCACGTGGATTGCTGTACCAACTGCCGCCGCGAAAGACGCGCGTCGAACAATCGCCACCAGTCCACGCACTGCCGTCAAGCGGCGCGCCGGCGAACTCCGGGTTGTAGCAGTCTTGCACCCACTCCCATACATTGCCTAACATGTCGTGCAGCCCAAAGGCGTTGGCCTTATGCGTGCCGACCGGGGCGGTCTCCGCGTAACGATCATCGCAATCGAAAGTTTCCTTGCTCTTGTGCTTGACTTTGACGCGGCGGTCACCGACGTTGGCGTACTCACATACCTTCGCATCCGCGCCTTTCCAAAAGTGCGCCGCGTGTGAGCCCGCGCGCGCCGCGTATTCCCACTCTGATTCACTGAGCAGCCGATACACTTTCCCGGTTTTCTTTGAGAGCCACTCGGTGTAGCCAATCGCCTGGTCATAGTTCACATTCATCACCGGCCGCATTCCTCTGCCCCAGCCCATATCAACGACGGGAGCACACGCGCCGTCCGCCACACACGCGTTCCATTCCGCGAAGGTCACTTCAAACTTGCCCACGGCAAACGGCTTTGCGATGTGCACCAGATGCTGCGGCGCCTCGTTGTCGTAGCGCCCTTCTTCTTCGGCGGGCGAGCCCATCATGAACTTGCCGGCCGGAACCACGATCATCTGCGGACAGCGATCGCAGTCACGAATCCGCGTGCCGGCTTGCGGAAACTTGGGTCCCGAGTTTTCACTGTTGGCGGGCGCCGCACTTTCACCGAGCGCCGCGGACGATCCGTCTCGCGCAAGCGCGACGAAAAGTTTGCGCGCGCCTTCGGCCGTTTCCCGGTTTGGATTGAGCTCCAGCGCTCGCAGCAGATGCGCCTTGGCCTGGTCCGTCTGCTTCAATCCAGCGTACGTCTCACCGAGAAAATAGTGCGCCGTCGCGTTACGCGGTTCTGCTTTCAGTCCGCTCTCAAAAGAGTGCGCCGCCTCGGTAAGCTTGCCGGCGACTTTGAGTTCGAAGGCATTGGCGAACACCTGCGCGGTTTTATCATCCTCTGATTTCGCCGACTGCGACGCTGCTAGGAGAAGAAACACCGCCACTTGCGTCGCGCGGGTAAAGCCGCGACCTTGCATCCTGTTGCGCATTTCAAATTCCTTTTGGTTGGCTGCGACATGATGTATATCGGCAAACCCAACGAATTTTTGCAGGGCAGTTTTTCGCGCGCTTAGATCGCTCCTGCGATCGCCTTGCCCACGTCTTCAGTGGATGCCTTGCCTCCCAGGTCGGGGGTGCGCGGCCCGCTTGCAAGACATTGCTCGATCGCTTGCACGATCGCTTGCGCCGCCGGCGCGTGCCCGAGATGCTCCAGCAACATCGCCCCGGACCAGATCTGTCCAATCGGGTTGGCGATCTTCTTGCCGAAGATATCCGGCGCCGAACCGTGCACCGGCTCAAACAGGGATGGGAATAGTTTCTCCGGATTGATATTCGCCGACGGCGCGATGCCAATAGTGCCGGCAGTGGCCGGGCCGATGTCGGAGATGATGTCGCCGAACAGATTCGACGCCACGATCACGTCGAAGCGCTGCGGATTGAGAATCAACTGGATGCTCAGTCCGTCGATGTGATACTGATCGGTCTTCACGCCAGGATAGTTCGCGCCCATCGCCTTGAAGCGTTCGTCCCAATACGGCATGGTGATCGCGATACCGTTGGATTTCGTCGCCGACGTCACCGCTTTGCGCGGCCGCTTCATTGCCAGATCGAAGGCGAACTTCATGATACGGTCCACGCCCTTGCGCGTAAAAACGGACTGCTGCATCACGACCTCGCGATCGGTTCCTTCGAACGAGCGGCCGCCAACGGAAGAATATTCGCCTTCGGTGTTTTCGCGCACCACGTAATAATCAATATCGCCCACCTTGCGTCCCGCGAGGGGACAGGCGACGCCTGGCATCAGGCGCACCGGTCGCAGATTCACATACTGATCGAACCCCTTGCGAAACAGCATCAACGAATCCCACAGCGAGACATGATCCGGCACCTTCTTCGGCCAGCCGGTGGCGCCGAAAAAAATGCAGTCATGGCCGCCGATCTTGTCGCGCCAGTCGGACGGCATCCACTTGCCGAGTTTGTCGTAGTTGTCGCAGCTCCAGTCAAAGCGATCGAAGCTGAGCGGCAATCCAAAGCGCCTCGCCGCGGCCTCCAATACCCGCACGCCTTCGGGCATAACTTCCTTGCCAATGCCGTCGCCGGCGATGACTGCAATTCTCTGTGTCACGTCTGAATTCCTTCTGTCTGGTTAAAAAAAAACCCTCATCCTGGCCTTCTCCTGAGGGAGAAGGAAATCACTGTGTAAAGAGTTACGGTGAACTTCTAGCGTTACGCTAACTTGGATTTCGAGAAGAATTCTCTCTGGTTTCTCTCCGCGTCCTCCGTGTCCTCCGCGTCTCTGCGTTGAGGTTCTTTGTGCAATTTACAGCGACGCTAAAAACGCTATCAATGCGGCGCGGTCCTCGCGCGGCAATGCGCGAAACGCCTCGCGCGAGACCGCGGCCTCGCCGCCGTGCCAAAGAATGGCTTCAGTGAAATTGCGGGCACGGCCGTCGTGCAGGAACGCACCGCCGCCGTTCACCGTTTCCGACAGACCGATTCCCCACAACGGCGGCGTGCGCCATTCGCTGCCGCTGGCCAGATAGTCGGGCCGGCCATCCGCCAGCTCTGAGCCCATGTCATGCAACAACAAATCGGTATACGGATGAATGATCTGGTTCGAGAGCTGAGGCAACGGTGGAAACTCTCCGGTGCGGAATGTGGCCACGTGACACTGCGCGCAATGTGTCTGCGCGAACAGCGTCTCGCCGCGCGCAATCGTTGCATCTTGAACGTTGCGTCGCGCGGGAACACTCAGCGCGCGCACATACAGTTCCGTTGCGGTCAGTCGCAGTTCGGTGATCTCCGGCTTGCCGGCGACCATTTGCTCCTTGCAGTTCGGCTGCACGTCCGGGCAATTTTGCTCAGGGTAGACCGGGCTGCTCAAGCCAATGTCGTTGATAAAAGCAGCCGCGACTTGTTCACGCACGCTGCCGTGATTCGCCTTCAGGCCGAAACGCCCGAGCACGGTCTGATGCCGGCTCTCATCCCACACGCGATTGACGTGGCCGCGAACGCCGTCGGTGGTTTTTCTCGCGGCGAGCGCGACAATATTTTCCTCTGGAATCGCTTCGAGTAAGCCGAGCCCAATCAGCGGCGGTGCCAGCCTGCCCCCCATCATCGCGTCTTTCTCAAGCGGACCGTAGGCCAGATCAGTCAGCGTAATAGTCGGCGCGCGCAACGGCACCTGCTCTCCATCGGCGAGCAGCATAGTCCGTTCGCGCCACTCGACCTTGAATGCGCCTTCGGCGGCGACCACTCCTTTGACTCCAAAAATTTGCAACTGATCACCATAGGCCACGTGCGGTTTGGGTCCGCCGCGTGAATCTTGGCCCGGAATGCTGACGCGGATCACCAGGTTCGGCGCGGGTTCAAATGGCACCGTGATGTGGTGATCGCGCGCTTCGCCGTCTTCGCCACGCGCTGTAAAAGCCGAGCCGGGCGCCACACCACGGCCATTGCGTGTATGGCAAATCGTGCACGCCTGCGCGTTGGACGTCGGCCCGCGACCGAACTCCGCGTTCTCGAACCAGAAGAAGGCCCAGCGGTTGGTGAACATGCGATGACCCAAGGCGAACAACTCCGCTTGCTTCTGGTCGAGCGTCGCAATCGGATGCGCATAAGCGGATGCGGATTCATCCGCCACGCTGATCTGGCCGCCCGATAAGGCCTCGTCAGACGTCTCTTGCGGCGCCTGTTGCCACGCGGTCGCCGGCGCGAGCGCGAGAACGATTATCGCCAGCCTGGGAGCGATTTTTCTCATCGAGGCTTGGGTGGCAAGAATCTTCTCGCGCCGGCGATCAAACAATTAATTCTTGTACGGTGCAATCGGCAAATGCGCTACCGTAAATTGCGCCGGCACTTCGCCGGTCAAGCTCTGCAGAAACGCAACGATGTCGGCATTGTCCGCGTCGCTCAGGTCGCGACCCAATTGCAGCTTGGCCATGATGCGCACCGCGTCGGGCAACTGCGCCACCGAACCGTCATGGAAGTACGGCGGCGTCACCGCGACGTTACGCAATTGCGGTACTTTGAAAATGAACGCGTCGCTCTCGTTCTTGGTGTCCTGGAATTTGCCTTTGTCGCGCCCCTTGAATAGTTCGATCTCTTGGCTGCCCGTCAAAGTCCAGTAGTCGGCGGTGAGGCCGAATTTTTGAAACATCTGCCCGCCGACAGTGACGCCGTTGTGACAACCCGAGCACCCATAGCTCATGAATTTATCCAGACCTTGCTTTGCCTGCGCGCTGAGCGCATAGGTATTGCCTTCCAGATAGCGATCAAATGGAGCGGGGGTGAGCAGCGTCCGCTCAAAGGCGCCGATGGCCTTGCTCCAGTTTTCCGCCGTCACCGGTTGCGCTTCGCCGGGAAAGGCTTTTTCGAACAAGGCGCGATAACCCGGGATCGCGCGCAGCCGCTCCTCCGCGGCGGCATAGTCCTTGTTGCCATAAGCAAGCGGACTGATCAGCGCCTTTAACGCCTGCTCTTCCACATCTACCCGATTGCCGCCGTAGTGCTGCGCGACCAGCAAAGCAGTGTTGAACACGGTCGGCACGTTACGCGGCAGAATCTTGCCCGAGTTACCGACTGAGCGCGGCAAGGCGTCGGTAGCGTAGTACATGGCCTGGTGACACTCGCCGCAACTTTGCTTGCCGTCGGTGGACACGCGAGTCTCAAAAAACAGTGCGTGGCCCAGGGCGACGCGCTCCGGTGTGATTGGCCGCTCGGGCGTCGCGGCATTGGCCGGCAACGGCTTGAACTGCGCTTGCGCGCGCTCCAGCAGGACTTGCTCGTTGTCAACGGCGGGAAGAATAGAAGTGATCGCGGCCAGCATCGCGCCGCCCGCCCATACCAGTGCGTGTTTCGTAATATTCATTTCGCTGCTCCTCGTCTGAAAATTGTCGCTACGGAATCCAGTGCGTACCGCCATTTTATCCGTCTACGACGCGGTTGTTTCGCCGCCTCGCACGCAGCACGTGAACGCGGTCAGCGATTAGTTGTAACATCGCCTACCGTCTGCAAGCGTGCTTTAGGCACTTTAGACTACTTGATCAGAAACAGGAGGAGAAAATGAAAGGCGTCGTATTTCCCGGTGCACGTAAACTGGAGTTGATGGAGTTTCCCGATCCCACGCCCGGCCCAGGCGAGGTGGTGTTGGAGATCAAGGCGTCGGGCATGTGTGGCAGCGATCTCAAGTTTTATCGGGCGGTGGGCGGTGCATCGTCGTTGGGTCTGGGCAACATCAGCGGCCCGCTCATCGCCGGTCATGAGCCGTGCGGCGTGGTGGCGGCGGTTGGCGCAGGCGTGGCGGAGAACCAGGCACGCGTCGGCATGCGCGTGATGCAGCATCACTATCGCGGTTGCGGCGTGTGCGAACATTGTTCGACCGGCTGGATGCAGATGTGCGTCGAGGGCGTGAAAGAAGTCTACGGCGCCACCGGTCACGGCGCGCATGCACGCTATATGAAGTGTCCGGCGCGCACTCTGGTCCCGCTACCCGAGGAACTCTCATTCGAGGCCGGCGCTGCCATCTCGTGCGGAACCGGGACCGCGTGGGGTGCGCTGCATCGACTTGGGCTGCAAGGTAACCACAGCATAGCGATCTTCGGTCAAGGTCCGGTCGGCTTGTCGGCGACGCTGCTGGCCGCGGAAATGGGCGCGACGGTCATCGCGCTTGACACCAGTGAAGAGCGGCTGGCGCGCGCCAAAGAATTCGGCGCGCATTCATTGATCAA
>JAYUZG010000034.1:0-18335 GCA_043751985.1 Betaproteobacteria bacterium | reverse complement strand
CCACCCCAAGCCGTTCATCTGGACCAAGAGCGCTCGTGACATCCTGCAAAAGGTCATTCGCGCCAATAGCCGCTTAAGTTCTAAACAGAATGCAACACTTCACTAGTTGATCCGTCGGGGTTATTTGTATTGTTGATCAGTGCATCCTTGAAGCACTCCGCGACGTGTTCTTCTTCTTACTTCGAACGTTCCGAGCCTGCCGCGAGCACCCGAGTGCCCCGTCGCAATGTAGACTGTGAAGACATCATCATCACTGAGCGCAGCGTGCCGATCAATTCGAATGCGTTAGGGCTCATACGGTACGCCGATGCCTGCTCCCCGGAAGCTCGAAGCCCAGTTCAATAGGGCACACATGTCGTACAAAGACTTTGGCGAGGCCGAAGAGTATTTGCACGCATACCGCGATGAACTTTCTGACACTTGCAAGAGAGCACTTCTCGTTGCAGCCATCATGGCCTACGCGAGACCGTTCACGTCGAACGATGGCGGTGCAGAGGGACTTTCGACAGGTACGCTAATGGGAAACCCGCGGCGAATCCTCAAAAAGAAAGAGTTCGTACTGCACGAGAAGGTTCTAAGGTTACGACACGAGGCGCTCGCACACTCCGACTATGGCCGGAGACCGACACGGTTAATTGAGACAGGGGAAACAAGTTTCTTGGCAAAGAGCAAACCGTTTGATGTTCTGTCCGAGACAATTGCTGTCACCGCCTTACCTATCCATATGCACCAAAATGAAAAATCATTGCACTGACATGCGTTTCAGTTTGAATCACAATCTCGGCTCCGAAGAGAATGAGCCTTAACCGTACGTCCGATCGGACGCGTGGAAGCGTTGTTAACGCGCGAATAAGGCCTTCTATTTCGGCCTGCCTTCGCGCGCACCGATCTACACGATTGTTAAGCCGAAGAACAAATCAAACTCACAGGAGGAATTCCGTGGCAATTCGTGACTATAGTTCTTCTCCCGAAATCTTCATTTCCAGAGATCATGGGACGGGGATTCTGCCTATCCTGCACAGCCGAAATACTTGGTACATACGGCGGGTGGAACCGGCCCGCAACTGCGCAGGCAGACATCTCGCCAGAAAGAATTTCAGCTTGTTTCACGCATAATTACGCGGAAACTCCGTCCCACTTTGAGCGCTTCTACTCGTCTCCATACACAACCGTTGAGACGTTTTTGGAAGTGCTCTATTACGTTGTTGTCGCTACCGATGCGCTCTTCCAGACCTCTCCTCACCGCCGGGCGTATCTTGCATGCCGCGACGAAATGCAGCGTGGGCTATACGCTTTGCTTAGCGAACTGTTTGGTCTTAGTCGGTCACGCTGTAAAGAGATAGATGACGCGCTCTTCAATCGTTCACGCATGTACGCTCCTGATCTCGTGGCTGGAATCTTAGAATTTGGATACGTAATGCAGAACTATGTGAGGAGCGATCCTGAGATTTTTGCCAAAGCAGCGCACGCGTATATCCTTATTGCATTTGCAGAAACATTTCAAATAATGCTTTTGTATGAGAAGATGTCGGACGGCTTGTGGGCTACGACGTGTTCGAAATGCGATGCTTCGGTTCATGTACTAAAAGTCGAAGCTGCTAGCACTATAACGTGCAAATCTTGCGGCGCAACTTTCAATATCGGTCAAGTTTATGCGTAGGCCTGACAATGCGTCAGCAAAGATGGTCCCCAAGTGGAAATTTGTGGGCGCCGATGAGTACAATGCACCTAATCGAACGTTTCCGGATTCCGCACTTCATGGCCCTCACACTGCGCGACACTGCATACCACACTTACCGCGAATACCGCACCTGGCCTGAGGATTTGCGCTATGAGCTGATCGATAGCGCCGCGTACCTGATGGCGCCTGCGCCGGCTCGCGTGCACCAGGAGGTCGTGGGCGATATGTATCGACAAACTGCCAATGCACCCCATGGAAAACCGTGCCGACCCTTCATCGCACCTTTCGATGTGCGCTTGCCCAGAGGGACAGAGCCCGATGATCAAGTGGACACGGTCGTACAACCGGACCTTCTTGTAGTGTGCGACCCTTCGAAGCTAGGGCGTGTTAACACGCCTTAACTCGTCATCGCTTGATGCCAAACTGAGGTTTATTGGCTAGAGTCGGCTGCGTAGGTCGAAGAACCGAATAATTGCCTCGATATGGCGCCCGGACAGTACCATGTCATTCCAGTGCTGAATAAGCGGCTCGCGAAATTCGGCGGGAAACTGATTGAGCTGATACGGAAGCCAACGGTAACGTTCAAAGTCGTGAGTCGCAATTGTCTCAGTAACCGTATGCAACTGACTGCCAGGATAGACTGGCCCAGTTGATGTAGATTAAAAAAAAGATAACCGGCCACCGTGATCGCGAAGATTGCCGAGAAGCGCCCCGCGCAGGAGCCGCGCGCGTCACGCAATAGCAGCACGCTCACGAGCAACAGGATGCCGAAGGCGCTAAACCGCACGATGCAGTCAAGCAGTACGATCAGGTCGTTGTCGTGAAACGACTGCACAGGGTGTGATTCTCAGTGCGTTTTATGCAACAAGTTGACGGGCGGGACACTAGATGAGCGACTCGCCCTCGACTGGAAGGCCGCGCAGCCGCCACTCCGGCATTCCGTCTTGTAGACGCCGCGCCTTACGACCTTTCTTGCGCAGGAACGCCACCGCCTCGTAGGCCATCAGGCAGTAAGGCCCGCGGCAGTAGGCGACGACCTCCCGGCCAGAGGGAATTTCGCGCAAGCGCTTTTCGATCTCCGGCAAGGGAATGTTGATGGCACCCGGCACGTGCCCGGCGGCGTACTCCTCCGGCGGCCGAACATCTAGCACGGTCACCAATCCTTTACTGGCTCGTTCCAGCACCTCTTGCGCAGGCACCGGCTCGAACGCGTCTTTGCCAGCCAGAAAGGTTTTGATCAACCGCTCAACCTCGGCCGAATACGCTTCACCCACCGCGCCGAGCGCATACAGCAGCCGCACCACTTCGTCGCCCGCCAGCCGGTAGCAGACAAACTGGCTCTTCTTACGCGGGACGATGAGACCCGCGTGGCGTAGTTGCTGCAAATGGCGTGAGGTATTGGCGACGCTGAGACCCGTCATTTTAGCGAGCACATCCACGCTACGTTCACCTTGCGCAAGCAGCTCCAGCAGTTCCAAACGTGGGCCGCTGCTCAGCGCCTGGCCGATGCGCGCGAGCTGTTCGAACAGGTTCGATTTAGGGCTTTGTCTTGACATGCATCCGCCGAGGGTTATAATTTTTATTCAATTGATCAATTGAATAAATTATTAATCAAAATCTATCTCACATAGAGCATTTTAGATAAAACATTAAAGCTTCGCCGCCCATGCTAACCAGTTCCTTACTAGCCCATGAACCGGCGATCCGCCTGACGGCATTTTTCTTTGCCTTCGCAGCGATGGCGACCTGGGAAGTCTTGGCGCCGCGTCGCGTTCCGGCCCTGCCCAGGGCGAGGCGCTGGACCAATAACTTGGCGCTCCTGCTCATCAACTCGGTGCTGGTGCGTCTTTTGTTCCCCGCCGCAGCCGTCGGATTCGCCGCCTTTGCCGAATCGCATTCGATGGGATTGCTGCAAACCTGGGAAATACCCCAGACGCTGGCTATTGTCGCCTCACTTGCTTTGCTCGACGTCGGCATTTATCTACAGCATCGACTGTTCCACGCGCTGCCATTGCTATGGCGCCTGCACTGTGTACACCATGCCGATCTAGACTTCGACGCGACAACCGGGACGCGCTTTCATCCAATCGAGATCGCGCTTTCGATGGGAATCAAGTTCCTGGTGATCGTCACGCTGGGGCCACCCGTGCTCGCCGTGCTGATGTTTGAGACTTTACTCAACGTCACCGCCCTATTCAATCATTCGAATATCCGGCTTCCACTGAAGCTCGACGGCGCCTTTCGACGCTGGCTGGTAACGCCCGACATGCATCGCATACATCACTCGATCGATCGAGCCGAGATGAACTCGAACTTTGGGTTCTGCTTCTCACTCTGGGATCGAGTGCTGGGTACCTACACCCATGTACCTAAGCTTGGGCATATCGCAATGACGATCGGCATTCCGGAACAGCCTGATCCTGCGTCGGTCGTCAATCTAAGCGGTTTGTTGGCAATGCCCTTCCGACATATGGCGAGACTCTCGCTTTCATCCTCGCATGAACTTGTCGACCGCGCACCGCACGAGGTTGGCGAGCGCGATGGGAAGCACTGAATTCGGAAAACCTAGTCCAGAAATTTCACCAGACCGGCCCACATCATGGCCAAGGGGCGCGCCCATGCAGGCTTTCCGGTAAATCACTTGACGGCGCATTTCGTACCGTCAGCCGGCGCCCGCGCTGGCGGGCGAAGTCAGGGCGCACGTGTTCGACTCGGCGACTGTCAGTCAAGCAGCCCCACCGCGCTCGGCGCATCTTCCGGGCCGAGCGCCAATTCCTCGAACTCGACAATCTTGTCGATTTCAGTTCCCATGGCAATGTTGGTCACGCGCTCTAACATGATCTCGATCACCACCGGCACTTTGTATTGCTCCATCCATTGCTCCGCCTGCTGAATCGCGGGGTCGATCTCTTCCTGTTTGCGCACCCGAATCGCCTTGCAGCCCAGGCCTTCGACCACTTTGATGTGATCGACGCCGTATTCCGCGACTTCGGGTGAATTGATGTTCTCGAATGAGAGTTGCACGGCATAGTCCATCTCGAAGCCGCGCTGCGCTTGCCGTATCAATCCTAGGTAGGAGTTGTTCACCACGATGTGCAGGTAGGGCAACTTAAACTGCGCGCCGACCGCGAGTTCTTCGATCATGAACTGGAAGTCGTAGTCGCCCGACAGCGCGATTATTTTGCGCGTCGGGTCCGCCGCGCGCACACCCAGCGCGGCCGGCACGGTCCAACCCAGAGGGCCGGCCTGACCGCAGTTGATCCAGTGCCGCGGCTTATACACATGCAAAAATTGCGCGGCGGCGATCTGCGACAGGCCAATGGTGCTGACGTAGCAGGCGTCTTTGCCGAATGCGTTGTTCATGCATTGGTACACGCGTTGCGGCTTCATTGGAGTATTTTCGAAATTGGTCTTGCGCAATAGCGTGCGTTTGCGCTCGCGGCATTCGTTCGCCCATGTCGTGCGATTCTTGAGACGCCCCGCGGCCTTGCGCTCCTTGGCGACTTCGATGAACAGTTTAAGCGCTGCCTTGGCATCCGAGGTAATGCCCAGATCCGGCGCGAACACCCGCCCGATCTGGGTCGGCTCGATGTCCACGTGCACAAACTTGCGACCTTTAGTGTAGACCTCGGTCGAACCGGTGTGCCGGTTGGCCCAGCGGTTACCGATACCGAGCACGAAGTCGGAGGCGAGCATCGTTGCGTTGCCGTAGCGATGACTGGTCTGCAATCCGACCATGCCGGCCATTAACGGATGATCGTCGGCAATCGTGCCCCACCCCATCAGCGTAGGAATCACCGGCACGCCAGTCAGTTCGGCAAACTCAACCAGTAAAGACGAGGCATCCGCGTTGATGATGCCGCCGCCTGCGACAATCAACGGTCGCTCGGCTTCATCCAGCATCGCCAACGCCCTCTCGATCTGTTTGCGCGTGGCGGCCGGTTTATAAGGCGGCAGCGGTTCGTACAGGTCCGGATCAAATTCGATCTCCGCCATCTGCACGTCGAACGGCAGGTCGATCAACACCGGGCCGGGACGGCCCGAGCGCATCAGGTGAAATGCCTGCTGGAATACTTGCGGTACCAGCGCCGGCTCGCGCACGGTGACCGACCATTTGGTGACCGGTTTGGAAATAGATTCGATGTCCACTGCCTGAAAATCTTCCTTGTACAGACGCGCGCGCGGCGCTTGGCCGGTGATGCATAGAATCGGAATCGAGTCCGCCCACGCGGAGTACAAGCCGGTAATCATGTCGGTGCCGGCAGGGCCGGAGGTGCCGATGCACACACCGATGTTGCCCGCCTTGGCGCGGGTGTAGCCCTCCGCCATGTGCGAGGCACCCTCGACGTGACGCGCCAGAATGTGGCTGATCGTGCCGCGTTTGCGCAACGCCGAATACAGCGGGTTGATCGCCGCACCGGGGACGCCGAACGCCTGCTGAATCCCCTCCTTTTCGAGTACCCACACAGCGGCTTGCGCCGCGGACATTTTGGCCATGATGTTTTCTCCCGTACGAAAATTTCCGATGACGCAAGCATGACGCGGCACACCGCTGTATGCGCGTTACGGCGGCAATATGTCTTATACTGATCTTGCATAAATAGAAAACAGACGCGACGGTAACAGGAGCACGCAGTGGATCGTATCGATGCGTTTCGATTGTTCGTCCGCGTGGTGGACACCGGCAGTTTTTCCGCTGCCGCACGCGCACTCAAGATCACCCAGCCTACAGTCACGCGCCAGGTCGCGGCGCTGGAGCGCAGCCTCGGTGTGCGACTGCTCAATCGCAACACGCGACGGCTTGGTCTAACCGAGCTTGGCCGCGCCTATTACGAGCGCGGCAAGGTTTTGCTCGAAGTATTTGAGGACACGGAAAATATTGCGCGCGGGCGGCAAGGCCCGCTGCAAGGCCGCTTGCGCGTCGGCACCTCGGTGGCGTTTGGCCGGCGCGTGATGACGCCGCTGATCCTCGGCTTCATGCGCGAATATCCCGCGCTCGAAGTCGATTTGAGTTTCGAAGACACCTACGTTGACTTGGTCGCGCAAGGCATCGACGTGGCGATCCGCATGGGAAAACTCGCGGACTCGGCGCTCGGCGTACGTTATCTCGGCGTCAATCCCTGGCTGGTCGCGGCAGCGCCGGCATATTTGAAGCGACGTGGCACGCCCAGGATTGCGCAGGATCTGGCCAAGCACAATGTGTTGGTCTACAGCACGGTGCAGGGAGACGACCTGCTCCATTTCAGCGACGCCCACGCGGGACATATTTCTGTCCCGGTGCGGGGAAGCTTTCGCAGCAACAATCTCTCCGCCATTCTGGCCGCCGTGCGTGAGGGCTTGGGCATTGCGGCGCTGCCCGTGTATGTCGCCACGACATCCGTGCGCACCGGTTATCTCAAGCGGATTCTGGAAGGGTTCTCATTGCCCGCGCAAGAAATCCACGCGGTCTATCCGTCGCCGCGACTGATTCCGGCCAAAGTAACCGCGCTGAACGAATATCTGCACAAGGCGTTCGCGCACGACGATTGGCCGACAAACGACGCGCGCCTAAATGCCGCAGACTGAAGCCCGTCGCAACTGCGTCGTTAGTGAATAAGTCATGAGCACGGAAGCGTAAGCATGCGTCTGCAAAATCAAACGACTCTCACCCTGGTGGCGGCCAGCGTCATGCTGTGCGCCTGCGCGTCTGGACCGCCGCCGCGCCCGTCCCTCGCCACCGATGAGGTGGCAGGCAGTGCCGCGTCTACCGCGGAAGCAATGGTCGGCAAGCCGTACAAATACGGCGGATCGAGTCCCGGCGGATTCGATTGCAGCGGCTTGGTGCAGTACAGCTATCGCAAGGCCGGCATCAAGTTGCCGCGCGCCACCGGCGCGCAACTGGGCTTCGCCGCCCCGGTGCGCCTGCGCGACCTGCGCCGTGGCGACTTGCTATTTTTCGATGAAGATGGCGGCAGGAATTCCCATGTAGGAATTTACCTGGGCGACGGCCAGTTTGTGCACGCACCCTCCTCCGGTGGAATCGTGCGCGTGGAAAAGCTCGACTCCTCGCACTGGAAGAAAACTTTCTCCGAGGCGCGCCGGATCTAGGCGGGACGAGCCGCGAAGCTGGCTCGGGGGAAAAAATGGCGCAGCCGCTTGCGGCACCGCGAGCTTGGCTCAATCGAGCAAATCGGGTTGCTCGCGCACGATCTTCGCGTATAGCGGCTGAAACGCAAGCCAGCCGAAGTAGCGGGTGCCAACTTGCTCGCGCGTGAGCAGCGCATTGTGATGGTCGATCATGCGCGGCACGCCGGCGGCTTGCGCCATCAGTTGCGCGTGGCAGGAGCGCTCCATGGTGATGAACCACCACGCCGCTTCATCCACCGTCTCGCCGACGGTGAGATTGCCGTGGTTCGCCATGATGACGGCTTTGTTTTGGCCCAACACTCGCGCGATGCGGTCTCCCTCTTCTGTGTCGTAGACCGAGGCGTTGTACTCGTGATAAATCGTGTGCGCCTGGTAGAAGGAGCACGCGTCTTGGGTAATCGGGTCGAGCACGCGCATCAAGGCAGACCAACTCTTGCCATATACCCCGTGCGCGTGCGCCGCGGCATTCACATCCGCACGCGCGCGATGAATACTCGAATGAATCGCGAACGCTGCTGCATTGCAGGGGAAGCCTTGCAGCACCTCACCTGACTCGCTCACCAGCGACAGATTCGAGACTTTAATCTGACTGAAGTGCACCGCCAAGGGATTCACCCAGAAGCAATCCTTGCGCTGCGGATCGCGCGCCGTAATATGTCCGGCCACGCCCTCATCGAAGCCGAAGCGCGAAAATAAGCGAAACGCCGCCGCCAATCGTTGCTTGATGTGCAGCCGTTCCAGCTCAACGTTGTCAAAAGCCGGCGGCGACGGTCGAAACAATTCCATTTTCACTGTGTGCGTTCCAAGAAAATTCTGCGGACGATCCGGCTAACTCATTGATGTAATGGCGGTCAAGATTTTGGCGTCGAGGATTGTGCAACACAGAAATAAAGCTGACGAAAAAAAATAACTAGAAACAGTTGCGCGAACCCATCAACTTGCGGCATATTTGCCGCACCCGAATAGCGCCGTAGGTTTCACGTGGTGAAGAGTGATCAGGGCGCTGTATTTCCTGCCGCGTCATTTTAATCGGTAAAAACAAGAATGGATCAGGAGCGTCCGGTCCCAGCTTCACCATCTTCCACCGCAGGGGTCAACTCGGCTGAATCGTCGCGCAATGTGGTTGATCTGTCGCAAGCGGCGGGGCGTGCGCGCGCCAGTGTTTCGGGGTTGGAAGCCATTTTTTCATCGGCCGATATTCGCTCCGACCGCAAGCTGATCGCGGCCAATCTGCAGTTGCTCGCCGCGATCGTTGAATCAACCGATGATGCGATTGTCAGCCGTGCGCTCGACGGCACGATCGTGTCCTGGAATCCGGCGGCCGAGCGAATGCTGGGATACAGCGCCGAGGAACTGGTAGGCAAATCCAGCGCGGCACTGCTGCCTGCTGATCGTTCGCAAGAAGTCGCCGAGTTGACTCGTCGGGCCATCGCGGGCGAGTCGATCACGCAGTTTGAGACCGTGCGCTTGCACAAGAACGGGACCGCGGTGGATATGTCGCTGTCGGTGTCGCCTATCTTTGAAAATGGCCGGGTGGTAGGAATCTGCTCCATCGGGCGTGACATCTCCGCGATGAAACGCGCGGATCGGGAGCTCGCCGTGCGCCAAGAACAAGATCGCGAACATGCCGCGCGCGTAGGCGCGATTCTCAATTCAGTACCGGCAGCGGTACTGATCGCTCACGACCCACAATGCAAGAAGATCACCGGTAATCGCGCCTGTTATGATCTGCTGCGCTTGCCGTTTGACACCAATCTTTCGTTTTCTCGACCCGACGCGGATCAACCGGTGCATTTTCGCCTGCATCGAAATGGGCGCGAACTGGACGCGCCGGATCTGCCGTTGCAGACCGCGTGTTCCACCGGCGTGGAAATTCGCGATTTCGAAATGGAGGTGACCTTCCACGACGGCAGTATTCGCCACATCCTCGCCAACGCAACGCCGTTACACGACGCAGAGGGCGCAATCAGCGGCGCGGTTGGATCGTGGGTGGATATCACCGTGCGCAGATTGGCCGAGGATCAAATTCGCAAGCTGGCGCATTTCGACCCGTTGACGAACTTGCCGAACCGCACTTTGCTGATGGACCGCATGGAGCAGGCGCTCGCAGGTGCCAGCCGCAATCAATCGCGCACCGGCGTCATATTTTTGGATCTGGATCACTTCAAGCTGGTGAACGACGAACTCGGTCACCATGCCGGCGACCTGCTGTTGCAGCAAGTCGCCGAGCGCATTCGCGAGTCGGTGCGTGAGGTCGATACCGTGTCGCGCTTGGGCGGCGACGAATTCGTGGTGGTGCTGCCGGAGTTGCATGAAATGGACGACGCGACGCTGATCACGCAGAAGCTGCTCGCCGTCCTGTCGCGCGAGTACGTCGTGTCCGGGCGCGCGGTGAATGTCACGCCGAGTCTCGGCGTCAGCATCTTCCCTGATCACGGACGCGACGCGATGGTGTTGCTGCGGCATGCGGACTACGCCATGTATCAGGCGAAGCAGTCGGGGCGGAACAACTATCGTTTGTTCGCGCAAGATATGGTAAAGAGCTAGGCGCGCTTCTCTTATCCGCGGCGATCCAGTTGCGGCACCGTAAGTATCTGTAGCTTTGTCTAGCTGGCGTGCACTGGAATACATCTGCGCCGGTTTGCCGCGCGTATATCAGGCGTGTCAAAGGCTTGCCTCGTTCGGTAAGTAACTGCCCGGTGTAAGGCTTTGGCACCCCACCTGACAAATCACGCGTCGATTACGCCGAAGGACGGAACATGAAACGAAGACTATGGCTGCAAAGCGTTCCAGCACTGCTGCTGAGCGCCGCGCTGCCGGTGCTAGCCAAGGAGAATCGTGTGTCACCTCTGATCAAGTCCAAGCCGGAATGGAAAGCTCTGCTGCCCGCCAACAGCTACGCCGTGTTGTTCGAGGAAGATACCGAACGCGCGGGAACCAGCCCGCTCAACAAGGAGAAGCGTGCCGGAATCTTCATTTGTGCCGCGTGCAATTTGCCTCTGTTCAGCAGCGAGACCAAGTACGACAGCGGCACGGGTTGGCCAAGTTTTTACGACCCGCTTGCTGGCGCCGTCGCCACCAAGAAGGATTTCAAACTCGTTTGGCCGCGCACCGAGTATCACTGCGTGCGCTGCGGCGGCCACCAGGGACACGTGTTCGAGGACGGGCCCAAGCCCACCGGCCTGCGCTACTGCAACAACGGTGTCGCGCTGCAATTTGTGCCGAAAGAAGAAAAACTGCCGGAGCTGCGGACATGAGGCGCCTTCACGCACTCTTATTGTTGATCACCGGCGTGGCGGGCTTGGCGCTGGCGGAGGAGCCGGCGAAGCCCGTCGTCACCACCGCGCCTGCGGGGGCGACCGCCATCTTTGCCGGCGGCTGCTTCTGGTGCATCGAAGCGGATTTCGAAAAGCTCGCCGGCGTGATCTCGGTCGAATCCGGCTACACCGGTGGGCAGCTCACCAATCCGACTTACAAACAAGTGAGCGCGGGCGGCACCGGTCACGCCGAAGCGGTGCGCGTGGTCTATGAGCCGGCCAAGGTCAGTTACCAGCAATTGGTGGATTACTTCTGGCATCACATCGATCCCACGGTGAAGGACCAGCAATTCTGCGACGTGGGCTCTCAATATCGCAGCGCCATTTTTTATCAAGGCGATGCGCAAAAGAAAATCGCCGAAGCAAGCAAGAAAGCCTTGGAGCAATCCGGCAAGCTGAGCCACGTCTACACCGAGGTGGTCGCCGCCTCCACTTTCTATCCCGCCGAGGATTATCACCAAGACTATTACAAGAAAAATCCGGTGCGCTACAAATATTATCGGCATGGCTGCGGGCGCGATGCGCGGGTGGCAGAAGTGTGGGGTAAATCCTAGCCGCTCGTTGCAAAGCTGCCGCGCGGTGGTTTTCTTAGCTCGGATGAAATGCAATGGAATCCGGGGAAGACTCGAAAATTCAATCTCAATTTCCCTGGACTCCGCTTGCGCTGCGTCCAGGCTACGCAAAACGTGGCTGCGCCGTTTCCGAGTTATCTTTTCAGCCTTGCGCCCTGAGAAAATCGAAGTCGCAACCGGCGTCTGCTTGGAGAACATGCCGGTAATAGAGTTGCGCGTAACCGCGTTTCGGTGCAACCGGCGCGATCCATTTTGCGCGGCGCCGCGCCAGCTCGTCTTCGGCGACCAGCAAGTCGATGCGCCGTTCGCGCACCGACAAGCGAATACGATCACCGTTGCGCACCAGCGCGAGATTGCCGCCGGAAGCCGCATCGGGCGATACGTGCAAGACCACGGTACCGTAGGCGGTGCCACTCATGCGCGCGTCGGAGATGCGCACCATGTCTGTTACGCCCGCCTGCGCCAGCTTTTTCGGAATCGGCAGGTAACCGGCTTCAGGCATCCCCGACGCACTGTTCGGTCCAGCGTTTTTCAGCACCAGAAAATCGTCGCGCGTAACATCCAATTCCGGCGAGTCAATACGCTGCGCCAGATCGTCCAGTGATTCGAACACGACTGCGCGGCCTTCTTTTTCAAATAGGCTCGGGTCAGCCGCCGCGCGTTTGAGAATCGCGCCGCGCGGCGCGAGACTTCCGCTCAAGGCGACCAACCCGCCCTCCTTCATAAACGGACTATCGATGCCGCGAATCACTTGGCGATCGACCCACGTCGGCGGCGCCTTGAGCCGCTCGCCCAGAATTTGACCGGTGACGGTCATGCAATCATGGTGCAGCAGATCACGCAGCTCCCACAGCAGCGCGCTCATGCTGCCGGCGGCATGAAAGTCCTGCATGTAATGCGCGCCGGTCGGTTTCAAGTCCACCAGCACCGGCGTCTCGTCTGAGAGCCGATTCAGCTTCTCGTAGGGAATGACAATCCCCGCACGTCCGGCAATCGCCGTGAGATGAATGATCGCATTGGTCGAGCCGCCGACGGCGAGCAGCACGCGCAACGCGTTGTCGACCGACTTTTCCGTAACGATCTGCGAAGGCCTGGGGAATTTTCCGAGTGCGAGCTGCATTGCGCGAACGCCGCTCGCTTCCGCCGCGCGAATTCGATCCGCGTGCACCGCAGGGATTGCCGCCGTATCCGGCAAGCTCATCCCCAGCGCTTCGGCGAGGCAAGCCATAGTGCTGGCCGTGCCCATCACCGCGCAGGTGCCCGCGGTCGTCGCGAGATTGCCTTCGATTTCGTCGATTCCGGTCTTCGACACTTCGCCGGCGCGATGTTTCGCCCAGAAGCGCCGGCAATCCGTGCACGCGCCGAGTCGTTCACCGCGATAAGGCATCGCCAGCATCGGCCCGGTTACCAGCGAGACCGTTGGAATATCTGCCGACAACGCGCCCATGAGTTGCGCCGGCACGGTCTTGTCACAACCGCCGATCGTCACTACCGAGTCCATTGGCTGCGCGCGGATCATCTCCTCCACGTCCATCGCCATCAGATTGCGGAACATCAGACTGGTCGGTGACAGAAAAATCTCGCCCAACGACGTAGTCGGAAAATCGATCGGCAAGCCACCCGAGCGCAGCACGCCACGCTTCACCGCTTCGACCAGTTCCGGCACGCCGCGATGACAGTTGTTGAAACCACTCGCCGATTGCGCAATGCCGACAATCGGCCGCTGCATCATGTCGCGCGAATACCCCATGGAGCTCGCAAACGAGCGGCGCAGATAAGTCGCGAATTCTGCGTCACCGTAATTGGTGGGATTACGTCGCAGGCCGTGTGGTGTGTCGTCGTCTTTCATTACTCAATTACCCATTGCAAGGGTTAAAGGCAAAATCTCAACGCAGAGGCGCGGAGGACGCAGAGAAACAAACAGAGGAAAACCAGTGCAGTTCGAAACCCCGTGATTGCTGCAACATAAGACTAATGTCCTATTCCAGTTGCTTTTACTCTCTTTGTTTTTTCTCCACGTCCTCCGCGCCTCTGCGTTGAGATTTACTTTTGTTCTCACGAAATTCAGCTCTTACTTAACCCAAGCAATCTCCGCCGCCGTTGCACTCCCGACCAGCACGCTATCGAGGCTTGCCGGCATTTCGGCGCGCGTGTCAGACAGCGGAGTACGTCCACCCATGATCTCCGCCCATTGCTGCGGATAGAGCGGCATCTTGTCCGGCTCGGCAAACCCTTCCGGGTGACGCGGGAGATTATTTTCCGGATCATACTTGTCCGTCGCGCCCAGCGTATGCAATAACTCATGCGCGATCACAATATTGTTTTGCGCGGTCTGCATACGCGTAGCGAATGCATTGACCACGCCGATCATGCCCTTCTGCAAGCCAAGCGAGTGTGCGACCTGATTGCGCATTTCCGGGTCAAAATAAATCACAAACATCCGAATGTGCGGCGACGGACCCGCCACGTCCCCGTGCTGCCACGCCCAGTAACGCAAGCGCAAGCTCCACAGAATCACCTCCAACCCGCTGTGCCGCGCGGGGGTCCTAGGCGGGAAGGCGTGGACCGGTGCGCCGAGCGCAATCGTAATCGGCTCGGAGATGCCGATGCCATAGCGCTTTGCTTCACTCCGAATAAATTCCGCGACCGGGGCAAATTTTTCCTGGCTAAGACCGGCAATATAGGCAGCGGTGGCATCTCTACTGTCGCCATTGATCGGGAACACCGCCACCCGCACCGGCTGCTCCCAGGACGTAGTGCGAATCCGCGTAAGGACAGTGCTGAGACCGACACCGACAAAAATAATCAACAACACGACGATACGAAAGATGCGCCACATAAGTCGGATTAACTCAGGCGCTCGACAATTGTCGCCGTCGCCTGCCCGTGACCGATGCACATCACTTGTAGTCCGAACTGGCCATCGGTCGCCTCGAGCCCGTTGAGCATTTTCGCCATCAGCCCGCCGCCGGTGGCGCCGAGCGGATGGCCGTGCGCGATCGCGCCACCCCAGGGATTGACCTTGTCCATGTCGGCGCGCAACTCACGCGCCCAACTGAGTACCACGACCGCAAAGGCTTCATTGATTTCGATCCAGTCCAGGTCTTTCATTGAGAGCCCGGCGCGCGCCAGCGCCATGCGCGTGGCGGGGATCACACCGGTAAGTTGCAACGTCGGATCGGAGCCGGTCACGACGCGCGCACGAAAGCGCGCTCGCGCACGCAGACCATCGGCTTTGGCGACCTCGCGGTTTGCCACCAAGACCGCGGATGCGCCGTCGGAGATCTGACTCGAATTCGCCGCCGTGACCACGCCTTTTCCTGCGGGCCGAAACGCTGGCTTGAGCGCCGCCATTTTCGCTTCGTCGAGGACGGCGCGCACACCTTCATCGCGCTCCAGCAGCATGGCTTGCGCGTCAGGCGTCACCGCGGGCGTGGGAAGGATTTCCCGATTTTGTCCGGCTTGCTGCGCGCGCGCCGCGCGTTGGTGGCTCTCCTTGGCGAATTCATCCACATCGCTTCGAGTGAGACCCCATTTATCCGCGATGCGCTCCGCGCTCTCGCCTTGGTGAATCAACTCGTGGTGTTGAAACAACTCCGGATTGAGCCGCTCAAATCCAACGTTGGCCTCACCCAGACCGATGTCCAGAAACATCGGCACGCGCGACATGCTCTCCACGCCGCAGCCGATCGCGTAATTCATGTCGCCTGCAGCGATCGCTTGCGCGGCAAAATGCAGCGCCTGCTGGCTCGATCCGCACATGCGATTGAGCGACACACCCGGCACTTGTGTCGGAAATCCAGCGAGCAATACCGCTAGCCGTCCCGGATTCGCGCCTTGCTCGCCCGCCAGCGTTACGGTGCCGTCGACTACATCTTCGATTTTTGCAGGATCGACGTGCGCGCGTGCCAGCAAGCCGGTAAGCGCATGCGCCAGCAACTTGTCGGGCCGCGCTTCTCGCAACGCCCCGCCACGGCGGCCAAAAGGGGTGCGCACTGCTTCGACGATCACTGCTTCAGGCATGCTCGACTCCGATTCAGATGAGGGAAATAGTTTGACTATACTGGAGACTTGGTTGATCGTTCGCCACCCGCGTTGCTGGTGCCCGAGCTACCCGTTCAGGCGCAGGGACTTTTTGCATGTACCTCAAGCGATTCACTCTGACGAAACTATTGGAGAATTTATGCAACTCGAAATATTCCGACCTGGCCGAAGTGTTTTCAGCGCCGGCGTCATCGCAATTTTTTCCTGGTTACTGCTCCCACTCGGTGCTGCGTACGCGGACCCTCCGGACTGGGCGCCGGCACATGGCTGGCGCAAGAAACACGAGCGCAAGGATCGGGAGCATCGCCGCGACGATTGGCACGTCGAACATCATGACGATGAAGACGAGGATGATCACCGGCGTGACGAATGGAGAAAGCGCGATGATTGGCACGAACACCGGCGCCACGACACGCCGGGCTACTCCGGCCAGCGCTGGCCCAAGGATTACGGGGTCATCAGCGGGCATTGCGATTATCGCGCGGTGGGCGCGGTGGTCGGTGGCGTGATCGGCGGAGTCGTAGGTGCACGCGTGGGCGATAGCGAAAATCGCCCGATCGCCATCTTGCTGGGTTCGGTGGTCGGCGCGGTGGTCGGTGCGAATGTGGGACGCAGCATTGAGGAGGTTGACCGCGGATGTATTGCGCATTCCCTGGAACTGGCGCAGGACAACCATCCCGTGGCATGGAACAATCCGCATACCGGAGCAACATACTTGGTCACCCCGCACGAGGGCTTCGAAGAGCGCGGTCATATCTGCCGGAATTTCGATGTGCTGATTAACGTCGATGGCAAAGATCACCCGTCGCGCGGACGGGCATGTCAATCCAACGGCGCCTGGCAGCTACAGTAAATTTGCGTGGGAGGAGCGCGCAACATGATCGCGCGCTCCTTACCATTTCCAGTTGCCGTATTGCTCGCGCAGTTTAGTCTTGAGAAACTTCCCAGTGCTGGTCTTGGGAATGGCGGTGACGAATTCAATCGCGTCCGGCACCATCCATTTCACAAACTGTTGACCAAGATGCGTCTGAATGTCTTGCGCGTTGGCCGTCGCGCCGGCGCGCAGCACCACGACCGCCAGCGGGCGCTCGGCCCACTTCCGATGCGGCACCGCGATCACTGCCGCTTCGAGCACGGCGGGATGACCCATGATGGCGTTCTCGAGATCCACCGAACTGATCCACTCGCCGCCGGACTTGATCAGGTCTTTGGTGCGATCGGTGATTTTGACAAATCCAAACCGATCGATCGACGCAACATCTCCGGTACGCAGCCAACCATCGCCGCTAAAGTTGTCCGGCGCCGGCTGCGCGTAGTAGCTGCCGGTGATCCACGGGCCACGCACCTGAATTTCTCCCACGGACTCTCCACCCCACGGCTGCTCGCCACTCTCATCGACGGTTCGAATATCGACCAGCGGCATCGGATATCCTTGCTTGGCGAGGACCGAAAATTTCTCGTCGTCGCTCAATGATTCTTGTTGCACGGTAATCTTTGACAGCGTGGCAAGCGGCGAGGTCTCGGTCATGCCCCAGCCCTGGATAATCTGAATGCCGAGCCGTGCATAGGCTCTGATCATCGCTTCGGGTACCGCGGAGCCGCCCACTGTGAGGCGCAGCTTCGGATGGAATTTCCATTTCCCGCGATTCGCTTCCATCATCTGCGCCATCGGCAGCCAGATAGTCGGCACACCGGCGGAGATGGTCACTTGCTCGCTCTCCAGCAGAGGCAGCAAATCATCCGGATGAAGAAACGGGCCGGGAAATACCATCTTCATGCCGAGCATCGCCGCAACATAAGGGATGCCCCAGGCGTTGGCGTGAAACATCGGTACCACGGGAAGCATGACGTCGTGCCCGGTGATGCCGATCGCATCCGGCAGCGCCTGCGTCAGAGAGTGCAGCACTTGCGAGCGGTGCGAGTACACCACACCTTTGGGACGTCCGGTCGTGCCCGAGGTGTAGCACATCGCACACGGCTCGTTCTCATCGAACTCTGGATAGCTGAAGTGCCCGGTGGCCAAGGCCAACAAGCTCTCATAGTCGATGTACGGTTCGGCGACCGGCTTTCCGCTGAGAGAAAACACAAACACGCGCTCGATTTGCGTCTTCGACAGGAACTGCTGCGCGAGCGGCAACAACATATCATCCACGATCAAAAAGCGAACTTGCGCGTGGTTAGCGATGTAGGCGATGTCGTCGGCAGCCAGGCGCAGATTCAGCGTATGCATGACGCCGCCTGCCGCAATCACGCCAAAGTAACTCTCATAGTGCGCGTAATGATTCCACATCAAAGTGGCCACCCGATCACCGCGCTTGAGGCCCGCGCGCTGCAAACCTTCGGCGAGTTGCCGGGCGCGCCGGTAAAAGTCCGCGCAGGTGTAACGATGCAGGCTCTTATCTCCCAGCCGCGAGACAATTTCGACGCCGCCGAATAATTTACCCGCGCGCTCCAGAAAATGCGTAAGCGTGAGCGGCACACGCATCATGGTGGATTGGATCGTGCTCATAAATACAAGTTCGCTCCTTTCAGCGCATAAAATTCAAACCACTCGACGTGGAGGACAGATTTTCGTAGCCCGGACGCCATTGCATG
>JAYUZG010000033.1:0-2709 GCA_043751985.1 Betaproteobacteria bacterium | reverse complement strand
GCACCTGCGCACGCCGCGGGAGTTTCTCATCGGCTACCGGACCGTGCGGTCCGAGCGTGACGAATTCTTTGCCGCTGCCTGGATGCGCTTTGAGCAAGGCGATCGTGTGCGTTCGCTCGGACGGATTCGCGAATTGCTGAGCCGGCGCGTTGCGACGCAGCCTTTGGGCGAACCGAACGCAGGTTCGGTGTTCCGCAATCCACCCGGAGACTATGCGGCGCGATTGATTGAGTCGTGTGGTCTGAAAGGGTATCGCGTGGGCGCGGCGGAGGTATCGCGCAAGCATGCGAATTTCATCGTTAACACAGGGAGTGCGCGCGCCACAGACATCGAGTCGTTGATTGCACGAGTGCAGGCGGAAGTAGCGGCGCGGCACGGCGTGGCGTTGGAGTGCGAAGTGCGCATCATCGGGGAGGTCACATGAATGCGGCGCGAGAACTGGGCCGAGTGGCCGTGTTGCTGGGCGGGCGCTCGGCCGAACGGGAAATCTCTTTGCGTAGCGGTAACGCGGTGATCGCTGCGCTGCGCGCGCGCGGAGTGGACACCACACCGTTTGATCCGCAAGCCAACGGGATCGAAGAACTCAAGAGCGGGAATTTCGACCGAGTGTTCATCGCGCTGCACGGCCGCTACGGCGAAGACGGCACCGTGCAAGGCGCGCTGGAAATGATGGGAATTCCCTACACCGGCAGCGGGGTCATGGCGAGTGCGCTGGCGTTGGACAAGTGGCGTAGCAAGATGGTGTGGATCGCCTCGGGAATTCCCACGCCGCGCTTCGTCGTCTTGACCGAGAACTGTAACTTCGGCGCGGCGGTACTGGAGTTGGGTCTGCCGTTGATCGTGAAGCCGGCGCGCGAAGGTTCTACTCTGGGCTTGAGCAAGGTCACGCGAAGCGAGGATTTGCGCGCTGCTTACGAAAAGGCAGTGCAACTCGACGAACTGGTGTTAGCCGAGGAGTTTATCGACGGGATGGAATTGACCGTGGCGATTCTCAATGACGCGGCGTTGCCACTGATCTGGATCGAGGCGCCGGGCGGAAATTACGACTATCACGCCAAATATTTCTCCGACGATACGCGCTATCACTGTCCGTCGGGGCTGGCAGTCGATCAGGAGAAAGCCATTCAGGAGTTAGCGCTACGCGCTTATAGTGTGCTGGGAGGCGAGGGCTGGGGACGAGTGGACGTGATGCTGAACCAAGCAGGTGAGCCTTATCTGCTGGAAGCCAACACGGTGCCGGGGATGACCGATCACAGCTTGGTGCCGATGGCGGCGCGCGCCGCGGGTATCGCTTTCGATGAACTGGTGTTGCGGATTTTGGTGGGCGCGCATGTGGGATGACGCCGCGTCGCTGCGCACTCTCGCCAACGGCTTGCTGCTGATCGCGTTGCTGTTGTCGCTGTACGGCGCGGCGTATTACGCCTTGCACCTGCCGTTGTTTCCGGTGCGTGATGTGCGAGTATCGGGCGCGATTCAACACGTCACTCGCGAACAAGTGCAGGCCATCACGCAACGTGAACTGGCCGGCAATTTCTTCACGCTGGATCTGGCGCGTGCGCGAGCGGCTTTCGAGAAACTACCGTGGGTGAGGCAAGTAAGTTTGCGGCGGCGCTGGCCGGATGGTTTGGACGTGCTGCTGGAAGAGCATGTTGCTCTGGCGCGCTGGGGATCTCTGGCGCTGGTCGATACGCAGGGCGACGTGTTCATTGCCGCGAGCGACGCGATGCTTCCGATGATGAACGCGCCGGACAACGCGGCGCGCGAGGTGGTGAGCCGTTACGCGGCGTTTAACCAAGCGTTGTCGCAGATCGGCCGCAGCGTCGCGGAGCTGGAATTGTCGCCACGCCATGCTTGGTGGTTGAAGCTTGATGATGGGTTGACCATGAAACTTGGCCGTGACGACGTCGAAGCGCGAGTTACGCGCTTCAGCGCAAATTACGCGCGCAGCGTCGCGCGGCTCAAGCAACGGCCGCTGTATGTGGATTTGCGGTACGCCAATGGTTTCGCCGCGCGCGTGGCGGGACTGCATTGGGAGGGGAGGCGCGGAATATGAGCACGTGGAGGAAACAATGAAGCAAGTTAAAGAGAACAAGAATTTGATCGTCGGCCTGGACATCGGCACCTCGAAAGTGGCGGCAATCGTCGCGGAAATCGGCACGGACGGCCGACTCGAAGTGATAGGAATGGGGTCGGCGCCGTCGCGTGGATTGAAAAAAGGAATGGTGGTGAACATCGAATCCACCGTGAACGCGATTCAGCGCGCGCTGGAAGAAGCGGAGTTGATGGCGTCGTGCAAGATTCGCGAGGTTTACACCGGTATCGCCGGCAACCATATTCGCAGCTTTAACTCGCACGGCATGGTGGCGATCAAAGACCGCGAAGTTGGGCAGTCCGACGTGGAACGAGTGGTAGAAACCGCGCGTGCCATTCCGATCCCTACCGATCAGCAGATTCTGCACGTGCTGAATCAGGAGTTCGTGATCGATGGTCAGGAGGATGTGCGCGAGCCGCTTGGCATGAGCGGAATGCGGCTGGAGGTCAAGGTGCACATTGTCACCGGTGCGGTGTCGGCCGCGCAAAACATCATGAAATGTGTGCGCCGCTGCGGACTCGAGGTGAAAGACCTGGTATTGCAGCCGCTGGCGTCCGCTATGGCGGTGTTGGCGGAAGACGAGAAAGACCTCGGTGTATGCCTGGTGGATATCGGTG
>JAYUZG010000032.1:0-2264 GCA_043751985.1 Betaproteobacteria bacterium | reverse complement strand
ACAAAATCCACGTCTTTGGATTTTCCGGCTTTCCACTTCTTCAAGTGCGGCTCGAAGTCATTGCAATGTGGGCAGCCGTAAGAAAAGACTTCGACTATTTCGACTTTTTTCGCGCCCGCGCTGGTCGGCTGAGCGGGAACGATAAGTTTGTACTCTTGTTCTGCCACCGGCGCCTGCGCATGACAGAAGAGCGGCGCGAACGCCAAACAGGTAACAGTTCCAAGCAGAGAGATTGCGCGCATCGTTGAAAGGTCCATGAAGTTGAGTTGATCAATTGCTGACCGGCGCGGTCTCACGCACGGTCAACGGCTTGGTGTCGATGTGATTTTCCTTGAGCACGATCTTCGCCTTGTTCAGGTCGTCGATGCTCGCGTAAGGGCCAACGCGCACGCGGTGCCACACCTTGTTATTGGGTAAGGTCGCCGACTGAATTTGCGCTTCAATTCCGGCCAGCGCCAGCCGCGCTTTCAAATTGTCCGCGTCGGCGGAATTCTGGAACGATCCGGCCTGCAAGTAAAACACTTCCTGGTTGTTACCAGGCAAGTCAGTTTGCCGGTCCTTGCGGACTTTCGGTTCTTCCTTGCCCGGCAGGATGTTGTAAAAATCGAAGCGCTGCTTGTCTTCCGCTTTGGTTTGTTTCTGCGGCGGCGCGGACTTCGCGGGATCGGCGGGCATTCCCTGCACCTTCGGTACCGCGGCCGCTTCACCCACCTTGGGCTTGTTCTTGACGAACACGTCAGCGCGATTGAGGTAGAGCGCGATCCCCAGCGCAGCGCAAACACCGATCAAGGCGCCGATCACGATGCCGGTGCCGAGCGAACCGCGGCGTCCGGGCTGAGGGGAGGTGGATCGATGTGTGCGCGCCATGCTGAAGTCTACATTCTCTCAGGCGCTGAAACGCCCAATACGTGTAATCCGTTTACCAGCACCTGGCGCGTGGCCTGCGCCAAGGCGAGCCGCGCCAGCTTGACCGGCTCCTCCTCTACCAGCAAGCGCGTGCCGTTGTAGTAGCCGTGAAAGACCGCCGCCAGTTCCCTCAAATAAAACGCAATCAGGTGCGGCGCGCGTTCGCTTGCCGCTTGCGCGATCGCCTCTGGGAAGTCAGCGATCTTCTGCATTAACGCCAGCTCCATCGGCTCGGTGAGCCGTGCCAGTTGTGCGTTCAGCAACCCCGCAGAATCTTCATTCCACTCGCGCAGCACACTGCAAACGCGAGCATGCGCATATTGAATGTAATACACCGGATTGTCGTTGCTGCGCGACTTGGCGAGGTCGAGATCAAAATCCAGATGCTGATCACTCTTGCGCAAGACGTAGAAGAAGCGCGCGGCGTCATTGCCCACTTCGCGGCGCAGTTCACGCAAGGTGACAAATTCGCCGGCGCGGGTGGACATCGATACTTTTTCACCATTGCGATACAGCACCGCAAACTGCACCAGCGCGACAATAAATCGGCGCGCATCCACACCGAGCGCGCTCAGCGCGCCGCTTACCCGCGGGATATAACCGTGGTGGTCGGCACCCCACACGTCAATCACTTCGTCGAAGCCACGTTCGAATTTGTTTAAGTGATAGGCGATGTCAGACGCGAAATAGGTGTGCTGGCCATTCTCGCGCCGCACGACGCGATCTTTCTCGTCACCGAAGCGAGTCGAGCGAAACCACAGCGCGCCGTCGCGCTGATACAGGTGACCGGCTTCCTGTAAGCGCGCGACCGCCTGTGCGACCCGGCCGGAATCGTACAAAGATTTCTCCGAGAACCATTCATCGAATTTCACCCCGAATTCATCCAAGTCCTGACGGCAATCCTGCAACTGCTGGTCGAGCGCATGACGATGCAAAATTTCATAGTCGGCGCCGAGCAAGCGCTTGGCGTTGGCGATCAGATCATCCAGATGTCCTTCGGCGTCCTGTTCCACCGATTTCACGCCGTCGGTGACCTGAGCGCCGGTGCGCAGCAATCGATCTGCGTGAAGTGCGCGCACCGCCTGCGCCATCTCGCGCACGTAATCGCCTTGATAGGCATTGGGCGGAAACGGCAGGCGCACGCCGGCCAATTCCAGATAACGCAACCACACGGAGAGCGCGAGAATGTCCATCTGCCGCCCTGCGTCGTTGACGTAGTATTCGCGCGCCACTTGCCATCCGGCTGCCTCCAGCAAGTTCGCCAGGCTCGCGCCGTACGCCGCCCCGCGCCCATGACCGACATGCAGCGGTCCGGTCGGATTTGCGGAAACAAACTCGATTTGCACTCGACGACCCGC
>JAYUZG010000031.1:0-10518 GCA_043751985.1 Betaproteobacteria bacterium | reverse complement strand
CAGCATCTGCGCGTCGGTCGATGGCAATTGGTATATCAACACCAGCGGCAATCCCGGCATGGCCAGCGCCGGAATGGGCGATGTGCTGGCAGGAATGATCGGCGCGTTTCTCGGTCAAGGCGCGGCCGTATCCGGTGCGCTGCTGTCTGCCGTGCACTTGCATGGCTTGGCCGCCGATGCGCTGTGCGCCGATCGGATCGGGCACGTTGGTCTGACCGCAAGCGAAGTCACCGACTCCGCTCGCAGAATTTTTAACCGGTTGCAGACTCAAGTCTGAATCGCCCGATACGAGGCGATCCCAAGCACCGTCATGGCGATCGAGCCGGCCAGATGCGATGCGATGTGTACGCCCGCCCAGCCGTATTCGCCTCGCGTGAGCAAGCCAACCGACTCCGACGAGAAAGTTGAAAACGTGGTCAGTCCACCCAAAAAACCCGTGATGATGAGCAACCGCCACTCAGGCGAGAGACCGTCGTGCTGAATGAAAAATGCGGCCGCCACGCCGATCAAATACCCGCCGACCAAGTTCGCGATCAAAGTACCCATCGGCAGGTTCGGCAGCGTGGCATTGAACAGTACTGAAAATATCCAGCGCAGCCACGCGCCTAATGCGGCGCCCACTCCCACCGCGATAAAACCGTACGCCGTCATGGCGCCGTGCTGCTCATCAAGCTCATGCGCGCTTCGTGTCGTTCGAGTCGCGCAGGCCACCGTAACCCTGCCACGATCCCGCGACTAGCCAGCCGCAATCCACCGGCAGATTGGCGCCGGTGATCGCCGCCGCGTCCGCGCTGGCGAGGAAGGCCACCGCGCGGGCAATCTCCACCGGCTCCACCAGGCGACCCAATGCGGCGCTTTTTTCCAGCAACGATGGATCGCGTTCGCCTTTGTCGATCGCATCCTGCAGCGCGGGCGTGCGCGTATAGCCAGGGGATACCGCGTTCACGCGCACCTGCGCCGGCCCCCACTCGGCGGCGAGACATTCGGTCATCGCAATGACCGCCGCTTTCGCCGGCGCATAGGCGTGCAAGGGCATCGAGCGCATGCCGGCAATCGACGCGATATTCACTATGCAGCCACGCCGCCTTGCCACCATTCGCGTACCGAAGACGATCGTGGCAAGGTAAGTGCCGCGCTGATCGACGCGCACGATTTCATCCCAGTTCGCCATCGACAGACGATCCGGTGCGAGTGGGACTTGAATAACGCCCGCGCTGTTCACCAATATTTCAGACGCGCCGTACTCCTTCTCGATTAACTCCGCGCAGCGCTGCATGGCGGCCTCGTCGGCCACATCCACGATCCACGCGCGGCCGTTCACTTCCCGCGCGACGGCGTGCACCCGGTCATCTCGATCCAGTAACGCAACGCGAGCGCCGCGCGCCGCCAGTTCGCGGCAGCACGCCGCGCCGATTCCGCTCGCCGCCCCGGTGACCACCGCGACGCCCTGCAAAGTGAATTTCGCTGTCATTGCCGCGGAGCCGCTGCGATCATTTTTGATTTTTCCGTGAGGCGCGCGCCGCATCGCGTCATGATGAAACCTTCATAGCCGTTGGCCACCACCGCGTCGCATTTTTTCTTGTACGCCGCGACCCCGCCGACATACGGCATAAAAATGCGCGGTTTGCCCGGAATATTCGCTCCGACGTACCAGGAATTCGCCAACGGATAAAGCGTCGCGTCCGCAATTTCGTTCACGTGTTTCACCCAGTTGTCTTCTGCCTGCGCATCCGCCTCTATGCGCGAACAGCCCTGCGTTTGCAGGTGCTGCAAACAAGCCGCGATCCAGTCGGTGTGCTGTTCAATGGAAAGAATCATCTGCGATTTCACGCCAGGACTCTGCGGTCCGGTGATCATGAAAAGATTCGGCAGCCCCGAGACCATCAGACCGAGATAAGTCTTGGGGCCGGCCGACCATCGGTCCTCTAGCGTCACCCCGGCGCGGGTGCGGATATCGATGTTGCGCATCGCGCCGGTCATCGCGTCGAAGCCGGTGGCGAACACGATGGCATCTAGCGCATAGTCGTGATCTCGAGTGCGTATCCCGGTCGCGGTAATCTCTTCGATCGGAGTGCGTCGGGCGTTCACCAGCGTCACGTTGTCACGGTTATAGGTCTCGTAATAATTCGTATCGAGGCAGAGCCGCTTGGTGCCGATCGGGTGATCCTTGGGCGCAAGGACTTCGGCCACCGCGGGATCGCGCACCGTCTGCCGAATTTTCTCGCGTACAAACTCACTTGCAGTTTCGTTGGCTGCCTGGTCGAGCAACAGATCCGTGTACGAATAAAGGAAGCTGATACTGCCGCCCTCCGCCCATTTTCTTTGGTAAATCTCTTGACGCTCCTCCGCACTGGCTTGCAAGGCGGACTTGAGCGGCGGCGGATAGCCTGCGATGCCAAAATTCGTCTCCAGCGCGGCGCGCCGTTGCTCTGGGTAGCGCGCCTTGTGCGCGCGCTCTTTCTCGGCTTCAAGTGGCGCATTGCGCGCCGGCAAGCTGAAGTTCGCCGTACGCTGAAAAACATACAGGTGCTGTGCCTGCTTGGCGAGGTGCGGGATCATCTGCACGCCTGACGAACCGGTACCGATGACGCCGACCCGCAAACCGGAAAAGTCAACGCCTTCGGTAGGCCAGAGCCCGGTGTGATACCAGTTGCCCTTGAAGTCGTGCAAGCCCTTAAAGTCGGGCACGCGCGGCGTCGATAAATTGCCGGTTGCCATGACGCAGAACTGCGCGCGTATTACTTCGCCCCGGCCTGTCGTCAGTGTCCACTGGTCCGTGTCACTATCGAACAGCGCCGAGACGACACGCGTGTCGAATTGAATGTCACGCCGCAAGTCGAAGCGGTCCGCGACGTGATTGATGTAGCGCAAAATCTCCGCCTGCGTTCCGTAGCGTTCCGGCCAATGCCATTCCTGCTGCAAATCGTCCGAGAACGAGTACGAATATTCAAGGCTCTCGACATCGCAGCGGCAACCGGGATAGCGATTCCAGAACCAGGTTCCACCCACGCCACTCCCCGCCTCAAAAACGCGTACTCTGAGCCCGAGCGTGCGCAGGCGATGCAGCGCGTAGAGTCCGCCGACACCGGCGCCGACCACAACAACGTCGAACTGCGATGAGTGGGGCGGCTTGGTCGCGTTGGTAAATGGTTCGACTGACATGTCCTGCTCTCCAAGCTGATCCGAATGGCAAAGGCGGCTACGACCTATTCTACCGGCACGACTGCTAGGTTTGGCCGGAAACAGTCATCACGAAAATCTACAGTCAAGTCGCTACGGCATGTCACAATTAGAGCCATTCGAGCCGGATACCGTTGATCAAGCCCTCGCTTGTTCTAAAATCGGCCTGGCGCGCGTGCGTCCGCGCCAATTTCACCCAAGACCACGACAGGAGGAGAAGATGTCCGAAGTATCCAAGAGGTTTGGCAAGCGCCGTGCATTGATCAAAGCCGCGGGCACCGTAGCCGCGACGGCAGGAATTGGTTTTCCGTTTATTTCCCGGGCGGAAGACAAGCCGATCAAGATCGGCGTGCCGACCATTCTCTCGGGCCGGGTGGCGCAACTCGGAATTTCGTCGCGCAACGCGATCTTGATGGAAGTGGAAAAATTCAACGCGGCCGGCGGTTTGGGCGGGCGCAAGATCGAGATCATCACGCGCGACTCAAAGGGCAAACCGGATGAGGCCGCCAACAATACGCGACAACTGATTAACGGCGATGGTTGCGAGATCATCATCAGCGCCGAATCGTCTGCTGGCGCCTTTGCGGTACAAGAAGTAATCCGCGAGCTGAAAGTGTTGTGCCTGCACACCAACTCCGAGACCTCGTCGTTGTCCGCCGATCCGAAGATCCGCGTCCCGACTGCGTTCCGCACCGCGCGTCAAGGCATTCATGATGCCATCGTGAGCGCCTCATACGCAGGGAATATTGCCAAGGCCAAAGGCTTGAAAACCTGGATGAGCTGCTCGCCCGATTACGCCTACGGACGCGACAACACGTCGTTGTTCCTGGAGTACCTGAAGCGCTTTCACCCGGAAATCGAAGTTGTGGGCGAAGCCTGGCCGAAATTATTCCAGGCTGATTACACCGAGAACATCACCAAAATTCTGCAAGCGAAACCGCAGGCGCTGTATTCTGCGCTGTGGGCAGGTGATCTGGTTTCATTTGTCGATCAGGCCGGCATCTATAACCTGCTGTCGCAGACGACTTTGTTTGCGATCAACATGGCGGACTACACCACGCTGACCGCGGTGAAAAATCTACCGGCCGGTATCCATTCCGCCAGCCGCTACTTGAAGACCTTCCCGACCAGCGCGGAGAATGCCGCGTGGGCCGATGCCTACAAAAGCAAGCATGGCGACTACCCGACCAACTGGTCGTGGGAGAATTCGCTGGCGATGAATTTCTTGACGACCGCGATGAAGAAAACCAATTCGACCGACAGCACCAAGCTGGCGGACGCGATTCGCGGCATGAAGGTCAAGTCACCGTTCGGCGCGGACGGCACCATCACCATGCGCGCCGAAGATCAGACCACCGTCGGCTACGCGCTTGGCTGGGGTACGACCATCTCGAAGGAGCCCTATGTTCCGAGCGTGACTCCGGGCGACTGGAAAACCATCCTCGAACATGAGGCCGAGTGGAAAAAGAAAATGGGTTACGCCTAAGCTGAATTTGTCATAGCGACGACAACGCGGCGCCGAGCGCGCCGCGTTGCTTGATTCGCTGCCACCGCGAGGAATAAATTGGATTTTCAGGCATTGCTATCGTGCTTCGCGTCAGCCTCCTGTGTTGTCACTCAGACAACCGGGGGTCTGATCAGCGGCATGCTGCTGTTTTTGGTGGCCGCGGGATTGTCGCTGATATTCGGCACGCTGAAGGTGACCAACTTCATGCACGGCTCGTTGTACATGCTGGGCGCCTATTTCGCTTACACGCTGTACAACCTTTCCGGCAGCTATGCCGTGGCGGTGATCGGCGCCGCAATCGGCGTTGGATTGTTCGCGTTGATCTTTGAGCGCTTGTTCATGAGTCGCGTCTACAGCGCGGACGTGTTGATGCAACTGCTGGTGTGCTACGGCTTCATTCTGATTTTGGACGACGCGGTCAAAATCATCTGGGGCGCCGAGTTCCTGTCGATGGGCATGCCGCCCACGTTTCAACGCCCGCCGATCATTCTCGCGGGCGGGGTGCTGCCGGTGTTTTATCTTTTCTTGATCGCGATGACGCTGTTGGTCGCGGCAGTGCTTGCCTACGTCATCACGCAGACTCGTGTAGGCAAGATTGTGCGCGCCGCCGCCATCAATCCGAGCATGACCTCGGCACTCGGCATCAATACCGCGTTGGTGTTCGGTGGCGTGTTCGCGGTCGGAGGTCTGCTGGCAGGTCTCGCGGGCGCACTCGCGGTGCCGGTGCGATCGATGGTCGCCGGCATGGGGTTCTCGATTTTGATTGAGTCATTCATTGTCACCGTGATCGGTGGCATGGGCTCGGTGGCCGGCGCCTTGGTCGGCGCGCTGCTGATCGGCCTGGTGCGCAGCTTCGGCACGATTGGCTTCCCGTTATTTACCGAGGGAATCATGTTCCTGTTCATGACCGCGGTGTTGATCGTCAAACCCAGCGGCCTGTTCGGCAAGGAGCGCTGAAGCATGAGCAAGTCTTCGATCTTTCGAGACGCTTTGATCGCTGTGGCCGCGCTGGTGGTACTGGCCATGCTCCCCTCGTTGTTTCCGAGCAAGTCGTATTCCGATTTCGTTATCCGTCTGTCGGCCTTTGCGATCTTTGCGACATCGCTCAACCTTCTGGTCGGCTATGGCGGCATGGTTTCGTTCGGGCACGGCTTGTTCTACGGCCTGGGTGCGTACAGTTTTGCGTTGCTGATGCAGAAAGTCGGCACGTCGATCCCTACCGCTTTAGTGCTGACGATTTTCATCAACGCGGCGATCGCGGCGATCGTCGGTGCGATCTGCATCCGGCTGAAGGAAATTTACTTTTCGTTCTTGACGCTCGCTTTCCAGATGCTGCTGCATAGCCTCATCATCGCGTGGACCAACGTAACCGGCGGCGACCAAGGTCTGACCGGCGGGCTGCCGCGGCCGCCGTTTCTTGGAATACGTCTGGATGATCCGCGGCATTTATATCTGTTCTGCTGCTTGGTGCTGGTGGTTTCGCTGTTCCTGATGCGCCATCTGGTGCAATCGCCGTTTGGCTATTCGCTGCGGATGATCCGCGACAATGCGCGCCGTGCGGGCTTTCTCGGCATTCAAGTGTGGCGAGTCCGACTACTCGCCTTCGTGGTTGCGGGTGTGTTCGGCGGTATCGGCGGTGCGCTGATGAGCCTGTTCGTATCCAGCGCGTATCCGGATTTTGTCTATTGGACCGTTTCCGGCGAAGCGGTGTTCATGATTTTGCTCGGAGGTATGGGAGTCTTTCTCGGCCCGACCATCGGCGCGGCCATTCTGCTCCTCTTGAACGACACGGTGACCAAGTTTACCGAGCATTACAGTTTGGTTCTCGGCATCGTCATTCTGTGTTTCGCACTCGGCCTGCGCAAGGGGTTGCTGGGATTCCTAGTCGATTACTACGCCAAGCGCGAACCCACCGCAGTTAAGAGCTGACATGCTGAAAGTAGAAAATCTGCGCAAGTCTTTTGGCGGCGTCAGCGCCATGAATGGCGTCAATCTGCAGTTTGACGAAGGATCGCTGACCGCGGTGATCGGGCCGAACGGCGCCGGCAAGACGACTTTCTTCAACCTCATCACCGGAGCGTTTCAGCCGGATGCCGGCCGGATCATCCTGGGCGGCGAAGACATAGCGGGCCTGACCGTCCCGGAGATCGTGCGCCGTGGTATCGGCCGCGCGTTTCAGATCGCCAGCATCTTCCCGACGCTGACCGTGCGCGAGGCGATCCTCGGCGCGGTGAATGCGCATCGGCAGTGGCATGCAAAGCTGGCGCGCAGATTTCCTTTGCGCGAGGCGGAAGCGCAAGCCGATGCCGTCATGGAGCTGGTCGGCTTGTCGCGCAGCGCACAGTCGCTGTCTGGCAGTCTGTCGCACGGTGACCAGAAGCTGCTGGACATCGCCCTCGCCTTGGCGCTGGAACCGCGTGTGTTGCTGCTCGACGAGCCGACCGCAGGAATGGGAACGGAAGAGCGCTGGCAGATGATCGCGACCGTGCATAAGTTGTGGGAACAGACCAAGATCACGCTGATCTTCATCGAGCATGACATGGACATCGTTTTCAAATACGCACAGACCATTCGCGTTCTCAGCTACGGCACCGTGCTGGCCGAAGGCAGTCCAGACGAAGTACGCAAGCACCCCAAGGTCATCGAGGCCTATCTCGGCGCGCACTTCAAGACGGAGGGCGCATGAGCAACCGCGCGATTTTCGAAACCGAAAACATCGATGTGTTTTATGGCTCCAGCCAAATTCTGTTCGGCGTCAGCGTCGCGGTGCAAGAGGGTCAGACGATGGCCTTGTTGGGTCGCAACGGCGCCGGCAAGTCCACCACGCTGAAGGCGATTGCCGGCATTGCCCCTCCCGCGCGCGGCAAAGTGCGAGTGACGGGCAAAGAGTTACAAGGCAAGAAACCACACGTCATCGCGCGTGCGGGCATTGGCTTTGTCCCAGAGGATAGGCAGGTCTTCCCGGAACACTCGGTTGAAGACAATCTGATCATCGGCGAAAAAAAAGGACCCGCCGGGCAAGACTACTGGACCCTCGCGCGCATCTACGACATGTTTCCCTTGCTGCTTCCGCTCAAGGATCGCCTGGCGGGAAATCTTTCCGGGGGCGAACAACAGATGCTGACCATTGCCCGCACGCTGATGGGCAATCCGACCGGCCTGCTGTTGGATGAGCCGAGCGAAGGGCTGGCGCCGGTGATTGTCGAGCGCATCGGCGAGCTGCTGCGCAAGCTGCGCGACATGGGCGTGACGGTGCTGCTGGCGGAGCAAAACATGCATTTCTGCCTCGGTATCGTCAGCCACGCGACGGTGATCGACAAAGGACAGATTGTTTATCACGACACGATTGAAGCCTTGCGCAACAACGATGACGTGAAGAGCCGCTATCTGGCGTTGTGATCGCCTTTTCACGCTGTCGAAGAATTTGAACACGTTGGAGACACACATCTTGCGCCCACTGGATGGCGTGACGGTCATCGCGCTGGAACATGTGATCGCCGGGCCGTTCTGCACCCGGCAGTTGGCCGATCTCGGCGCGCGCGTGATCAAGATCGAACGCCCCGGCGTGGGCGATCCTGCGCGCGCCTATGACACGCGCGTGAAGGGCCTCTCATCGCACTTCGTGTGGACTAACCGTTCCAAAGAAAGCTTGACGCTCGATCTCAAACACGACGAGGCGCGCACGATCGTAGGCAAGCTGCTGGAGAATGCGGACGTCCTGGTGCAAAACCTCGCACCGGGCGCCGCCGCTCGCATGGGATTTTCCTACGAGGCGTTGAAAGATGCGTTTCCGCGGCTGATCGTTTGCGATATCTCGGGCTACGGCGCGGACGGCCCGTATCGCGACAAGAAAGCCTACGATTTGCTGATTCAGAGCGAGTCGGGATTGTTGTCCGTGACCGGCACGCCGGACACGCCGTCCAAGGCCGGATGCTCGATCGTGGATATCGCCTCCGGCATGTACGCGTACACGAATATTCTGGCGGCACTGATTCAGCGCGGCCGCACCGGCAGCGGAAGCCGCATCGATATTTCGATGCTGGAGAGCATGGCCGAATGGATGAGCTTCCCGCTCTACTATGCCTACGACGGCGCGGAACCGCCGGGCCGTGCCGGCGCATCGCACGCGACCATTTATCCCTACGGGCCGTTTCCGGCGGGTGACGGAAAAATTGTCATGCTGGGCCTGCAAAACGAACGCGAGTGGGCATTGTTCTGCGACAAGGTCTTGATGCAACCAAACTTCAAGACCGATCCCAGATTCGCCTCGAATCCTCAGCGCTCCAAAGCGCGCAAGGAACTTTACGCGCTCATTGTCGACGCTTTCTCAGCTCTCACTGCGGCGCAGATTGTCGAGCGGCTGGACGCAGCGCAGATCGGCAATGCGCGCATGAATGATATGCATGAGGTCTGGGATCACGCACAGTTGCGCGCACGCCGTCGCTGGATGGAGGTGGATTCTCCTGCCGGCCCGATCAAGGCCATGCTGCCGCCGGGCGTGCCGGAGAGTTTTGACCCGCGCATGGACGGCATCCCCGCAATAGGGCAACACACTGACGCCATCTTGCTCGAATTGGGCTACGACCAGACCTCGATCGACCGGCTTCGCAGCTACGGCACCGTCTGATGCTCGTGCCGCGCTCGTATCTGTATGTTCCGGGCAATCGGCCCGATCGCTTCGACAAGGCCTGCGCCGCCGGTGCGGATGCCGTCATCATCGATCTGGAAGACGCCGTTCCTGCTGCGGAAAAAGCGGCGGCACGCAACGCACTGTCAACCTGGCTCGCGCCGGATAAGCGCGTGCTGGTGCGCGTAAACGGCGCCGCAACGCAGTGGTTCGCGGAGGACTTGCGAGCATGTGAGTTGCCGGGCGTGATTGGATTGATCCTTCCAAAAACCGAATCCGTTACCGCCGAAGTAGTGGCGCTATGCAAGAAGCGCAATGTGGCCTTGCTGCCGTTGATCGAGACCGCGGTGGGAATGGATCAAGCGAAGATCATCGCCGCGTCTCCCTGCGTGCAGCGGCTTTTGTTTGGCAGCATCGATTTTCAGTTCGAGCTCGGCATCGACGGAGACGGTGATGAATTGCTGGCGTTTCGCTCTCAGCTTGTTCTGGCTTCGCGGCTGGCGGGGATTCAATCGCCGGTCGATGGCCCGTGTACTTCGTGGGAAGATGCGGGTCTGCTAACAACCGATTGCCTACGTGCAAAACGTTTGGGGCTGGGCGGCAAGCTGTGCATTCATCCGCGGCAAGTCGCGACGGTGAATGCGATGTTCTCACCCAGCGAACAGGAGATCGCTTGGGCGCGTCGTGTGCTGGATGCCGCGCATCGCTCAAGCGGCGCCGCGGTAGCGGTAGACGGAAGAATGATCGATCGTCCCGTCATTCTTAAGGCAGAGCGAATAGTGGCCATCGCTGCGGAACTAGATTCGTCAAGTTCAGAAGCAAAAGCAAGTTAAACAAAATCGACGGTCAACACGGTCGTCAATTATTTTGATCGAGGAGCAATGATGGGAATGTTGTCAAATAAAGTGGCGATCGTGACCGGTGCGGCGAGCGGCTTCGGCGCGGAAATTTCGCGCCTGTATGTGGCCGAGGGTGCCAAGGTCGTAGTCGCGGATCTGAACGAAGACGGCGCGAAAGCCGTCGCGAGTGCGTTCGGCGCCAATGCCGTTGCGGTCAAATGCGATGTCACGAAACGCAGCGACATTGACCAGTTGGTCGCAGCGACGCTGAAAGCCTTCGGCACGGTGGACATCGTGGTGAACAACGCCGGCTATACGCATAAGAATCAGCCGATGCTGGATACCGATGAAGCCACCTTCGACCG
>JAYUZG010000030.1:0-10470 GCA_043751985.1 Betaproteobacteria bacterium | reverse complement strand
GCGAACGACGAACGGATCGCCATTTCCCGTAACAACAGCCAATCCGCTCGGCTGCAAAAAAGAGCGGCTTAAACCCTCAACGAAAAGTTGACAAGATCAGCTTCGGCTTGCTGCATACGCTGGACCGCATCGAGCAGATTTTCAACAGCCCGGTCAACCTGGAGCAAGAAATCACGCTGGGTTTGCATTCAGGGAACAAGTGGTTGATGTCCGGGCGCTGCGGCAAGGCGTGCTGGCAGGACAGGCAACGTTGTTTCTTCCGCCACAAGACGCCTTGCCCGGACAAATTGACGCCGAACGCCGCTGGCTTATTTCGCCGATCGCCGAAATGAAACTTGCCGCAGTTACGCAAGCGGAACTGACGCGACTCGTAGCGTTGCTTGTTCCCGCCGGTGATGATCGTCTAATTCTCGATATGATCTAAGGCGGCTATGAGGAAGATCGAAAGCCCGGATACAGAAATTCTCGTTTACCAAACCGACGACGGCACCACCCGCGTCGAAGTCCGCATGGCCGGCGAGTCGGTCTGGCTCAACCAGAACCAGATGGCTGATCTGTTCCAGACCAGCAAGCAGAACGTCGGCCAACACGTCCGCAATGTCTTCGCCGAGGGTGAACTGGCGCCGGAGTCAGTTGTAAAGGATTTCTTTACTACTGCCGCCGATGGCAAACAGTACCGCACCAAACACTACAACCTTGATGTCATCATCTCTGTTGGCTATCGGGTGAAATCCCATCGCGGTACGCAATTCCGCATCTGGGCCACCCAGCAATTGCGCAGCTATCTGGTCAAGGGCTTTGCCATGGACGACCGGCGGTTGAAGGAAGGTGGCACCACAGACCGCTACTTCGACGAACTGCTTGAACGCATCCGCGACATCCGTACCTCGGAGCGGATGTTCTACCGCAAAATGGCAGACATCTACGCCACCAGCATCGACTACGATCCGGCATCGGAACTGACCCAGGCCTTCTTCGCGACAGTGCAGAACAAATTTCATTTCGCCATCACTGGACAGACCGCTGCCGAACTCATTGCCAAGCGCGCAGATGCGGGCAAGCCCAACATGGGCCTGACCCAACTGGCCGGGCAACCGCATCATCCGCAACGACGTCACGGTGGCCAAGAACTATCTCTCCGAGGACGAGTTGGGCTTATTGAACCTGATCGTGGACCAATACCTGTCCTTTGCTGAGGCTCAGGCCCGGCAGAAGAAAGTGATGACCATGACGGCCTGGATCTAAAAGCTGCATGCGTTCCTGGAACTCAATGAAAAGGAAATTCTGCAGGGTGCCGGCAAAATTTCAAAGCAGTTGGCTGACGATCTGGCCTTGCGCGAGTACGACAAATTTCATGAACTCCGCGGACTCGCTGGCGACGTGGACGCATCCCTAAATAAGGCCTTGGGCGCAGTCGAAAACGAAGTCAAGAAAATTTTCAAAACATCGAGGGGCAAAAGGAAGAAGTGAGGCCTATCATGCTGGATAGCGACAAACACCTGCAGCAATACTTATTGGCCACGATCGCGAATGCTTCGGTAGGAACCTGTGCTCCACCAAAAGTACAAGGGTCACTCCTACAGTGACCCTTGTACTTTTGTGTCTGAGCGACGAGGTTAAACTGATCTCGCCCAACCTAACTTGATGCAGGGCGAAGACTTTCAATGAATTCGAACCCGGCCTCTGTTTAGTGTCTTGAGATGAAGCTGAATACGCAAGACCTGGAGCAAATCGCGAATCGCACGTTGCGGCATTACAACCAGAATGCGCAATCGTTCTGGGAAGGCACGCGCGATCACGATGTACGCCAAAATATCGAAGCGCTGCTGCAATTCATCGAGGGCAGCCCTCCGTTCACCATCCTCGATTTTGGCTGCGGGCCGGGGCGCGATTTGATCGCTTTTTCCAGGCTGGGACATCGAGCGGTGGGATTGGAAGGCTCGGCACAATTGGCCGCGTTGGCACGCGCCAATTGCGACGCCGAGGTGTGGGAACAGGATTTCCTCAACCTGGATTTGCCGCAAGAACATTTCGACGGCGTGTTCGCCAATGCCTCGCTATTTCATGTTCCCAGCCAGGAACTGCCGCGCGTCTTGCGCGAGCTGCGTGCAACCTTGCGTCCACGCGGAGTGCTGTTCGCGTCGAACCCGCACGGGCATGGCACGGAAGGTTGGAATCACGAACGCTATGGGGCGTACCACAGCCTGGAACACTGGCGCAACTACCTCTCAGCCGCGGGCTTCGTCGAGCTCACGCACTACTACCGCCCTGCCGGTTTGCCGCGCGATCAGCAGCCCTGGCTGGCGAGCGTATGGCGTCGCCAGGAATCCTGAACGAATCTCCGAATCTCTTGCCTGGCGCGTTGGCTACGGCTTCTTGCCACCTGCCGGTGTCGACGTTCTTGCCTGCGATGAACCATAGGGCACTTCACGCCCCGCCGGCTTGTTTGCCTGCTTGGGTTTCTTCTTTTCCTTGTTGCCACGCAGTTGACCTTTTGCCATTTCGGTTCTCCTCGGGAGAATGCGCACATGCGCACAACGCGCACTATCCGACTTTGTGATTCGGAACGCAAATTCCCGGTTCTCATCTGGTTCACGATGTCGGTGCGTTACGCCACGTCGTGACCGTCAAGACACGCAAGACCTTACGCACACGAACAATCGTTGCAGGCCGGGTACCGAGGTGATACCGTGGCTGCTCACATTGATTGACGAGGGAACCGCGATGACTGCTCACACCATATTCCGGTTCCGAGCATTGTCAGGCACTGCTGCTTTCCGCCCGCAATCCGGGCCGATCAAACGCACACGCGTAGTACTTCTGGCCCTGGTATTTGGCTCCGTGACGATGGCGGCCCATGCGGACAAACACTATGGACCCGGCGTAACCGACACCGAAATCAGAATCGGGCAGACCATTCCCTACAGCGGCCCGCTGTCTGCCTTCGGCACGATCGGCCGGGCGCAGACCGCTTACTTCGAGATGATCAACCGGAACGGCGGCGTGAACGGGCGCAACATTCGCCTCATTTCGCTGGATGATGGATACAGCCCGCCGCGCACCGTGGAGCAGACTCGCAAGCTGGTCGAAGCGGAGGAAGTACTGCTGCTATTCAGCTCATTCGGAACGCCGACCAATGCCGCGGTGATGAAGTACCTCAACTCCAAAGCGGTGCCTCAGTTGCTCATCGCCGCCACCGGGATGAATTGGAATGACCCCAAGAAATTCCCGTGGACCATGGCATTTCTGCCAAGTCAGAAAACTGGCACCGCTGGCTATGCGCAGTACCTGATCGAGCAGCGCCCACAAGCAAAGATCGCAGTGCTTTATCAAAATGACGACTTCGGCAAGGACTATCGCAACTCTCTGCATCGCCATCTCGGCACAAAATCTGACAAGATGATTGTTTCCGAGACCTCATACGAATCGACCGATTCCACGGTCGATTCGCAGATTGCAACATTGAAGGGCTCGGGGGCCGACACTTTGTTCAGTTTCGCATCGCCCAAGTTTGCGGCGCAATCGATCCGGCATGCCTTCGACATCGGCTGGAAGCCTCTGCACTTCGTGGTGTACACGTCAGCATCGGTCAAGGCGGTGCTGCAGCCCGCAGGACTGGAGAAAGCGGTCGGCCTCATTTCCTCGACCTTCGTCAAGGATCCGACCGATCCGCAGTGGAAAAACGATGCCGCGATCAAGGAGTGGCGCGCTTGGATGGAGCAGTATTTCCCGGATGGCGATAAATCGGAAATCTACAACGTGTATGCCTATGCCAACGCGCAACTGCTGGTGCATGTGCTGAAGCTGTGTGGAGATGATTTGACGCGCGAGAACGTGATGAAGCAGGCGTCGAGTTTGAAGAACCTGGAGTTGCCGATGCTGCTACCCGGCCTACACGTCAACACCAGCGCCGGCGATTACGACCCAATCGAGCAGCTTCAACTGATGCGATTCGATGGCAAGGAGTGGGTGCGGTTCGGCAACGTGATCGGGCAGGACACAACCCGGCGTTGAACCTGTTCAGTCCAGCAGATTGTTGTACATCTGCCCATCCTTCATCACGAGCTTGATATTATCGCCTGCCGACAGTAACCGCACGTCGCGTTGCGGTGCCCCTTCCACTACCAGCAGGTCAGCGAGAAAACCCTCTCTGACCTCGCCGATTTCTCCGGACATGAGCATTGCGGCGGCGCCAGTACGCGTTGCGCAGATCAACGCGTCGGTGTCGCTAAAGCCAAGGTAGCGCACGAAGTGCGCGAGGTCGCGTGCATTGGTCCCATGCGGCATCCAGGGGAAACCATAGTCGCCGCCGATCAGCATTCGCACGCCGCGCTTGTGCAACTCAGGGACAACCTTCTGAACCTGTTCGAGCTGGTTCGCCACGCCCATGTCCGTTGCATTTTGCTGCGTGATGCCCCATGCCTCGGCTTCAACCAGCAAGGTGTGCAGCAGTCCGATCGATGGCGCGACAAAAAAATGCGATCACGCGCGGCTTCCATCAAGTCCAGGCATTCTTCATCAGCGAATTCGCAGTGGTACAGAATATCCACGCCGTGCCTGAGCGCCATCTTGATCGACGCTGCCGCGCGCACGTGTGCGGCGACTCGTTTGCCATGCGCGTGCGCGGTCTCGACCGCGGTCCTGACCTCTTCATCGAGCATGACGGTTATGTGCGAGCGCGCGCTGGGAATGGTCTGGTTGCCTGAAATGTTGAGCTTGATGGTGTCGACGCCTTCGCGAATCAGCATTCGCACAGCGTGCGTCATCTCGGCAGTCCCATCCACCACCATCGCGTAAGACTCACGATGAATATGCATCCTGCGTTCGTCGCCAAGGTTGCCCGTATTGGTTAGTTCGGGACCGGCCGCGAGGAGTCGTGGTCCCGGTGCATGGCCGGCGCTAATGTAATCACGCACCGCGACGTCAAGACGCGGCTTGGAGGTACAACCGCCGCTCAGACAGGAGGTAAACCCTGCCTCGAGTACGACGCGCGCGTGACGCAATGCAAGCAGAGTGTGCTCTTCCGGAGGAATGTCGCCGACCTCGGCCGGATTCGCCTTATGGGCAAACGGTAAATGCACGTGCCCCTCCACCAGCCCCGGAATGATCGTGTGTCCAGAGACATCTATGTGCTGCGTTGTCGCGCGCTCCCGCGCGGGCATCGAACCCACCGCATCTATACGATTGCCTCGTACCAAAACGTCCGCGGCGAAGGCGGCGGCTCCACTGCCGTCCCATACTTCGCCGCCATACAAAAGCACTGAATGCATCATGGAGTGGTCAGGCTGATACTTTCGGACTGAGATGATTCCCGTGGTCTGTTCTCCAATACTACCTTGGAACGGCTCACGGTAAAGTCACTGTACTGCCGCGATTTACCGCATCGCGCGCATCCACCGCGACCGCTTCGGTCGTATATACCATCAATAAGTTCTGATGGTCCACCTCTATGAACTTTGTTGCGCGACTCGCCTTTTCCATCTCGTTCCTTCTCGCCTCGCCCGCCTGGGCCGCAGGAGCCAACCCCATTTCCTGGCAGGCCTGGTCAGACAAACAATTTGCTCAGGCGCAAAAGGAAAAGAAGTTCGTGATTCTTGATCTGGAGGCGGTGTGGTGTCACTGGTGTCACGTGATGGACGAAGAGACCTATCACGACCCCAAGGTGGTGGAGTTGATCAAGACGCACTATCTGCCGGTACGCGTGGATCAGGACGCACGGCCGGATCTGTCGCGCCGTTACGAGGATTTCGGCTGGCCAGCGACCATTGTGTTCAACGAAAAGGGCGAAGAGATCGTCAAGCGGCGCGGCTATATTCCACCGGATCGGATGGCCAATTTGCTGCAAGCGCTCGTGGACGATCCGTCGCCGATGCAATACGCCAATTCCGCAATGCCAACGACCTTTTCCGAGCAATCGTCGCTCGACGAAAGAACGCGCACCGAGTTGTACAAGAATTTTCGCGATACCCACGACGGCGCGCTGGGTGGCCTCAAGAACGTGCAGAAATTTCTCGACGTCAATTCGGTGGAATACGCACTGGTCCTCGCCAAGACCGACGATAAGACGGCGGAGAAAATGGCCAGGCAGACACTCGACGCCGCTCGCGGTATCTTCGATCCAGTCTGGGGTGGTGTGTATCAATATTCCACCCACTCGGACTGGAAACACCCGCACTTCGAAAAAATCATGGCGGTGCAAACCGACTCCATGCGCATTTATGCGCTTGCCTATCAGATGCTGGGAGACAAAACTTATCTGCAAGCAGCCAACGACGTGCTGCGTTATCTCGACGCGTTTCTCACCAACCCGGAAGGTGCTTACTACACGAGCCAGGATGCCGATCTCATCCAAGGTCGGCACAGCGAAGATTACTTCGCGCTGAATAACAAGGAACGACGCGCCAAGGGAATCCCGCGCATCGACCAGCATGTTTACGCGCGCGAAAACGCTTGGGTGATTCAAGCGCTGTCCCAACTGTATAGCGCGAACAACGATGCGCAAGTTCTGTTACGTGCGACCAAAGCCGCGCAGTGGGTGCAAAAACATCGCGCGCTCGACGGCGGCGGTTTCCGTCACGACGAGAAGGACCCGGCCGGCCCTTACCTCGAAGACACGCTGGCGATGGGTCGGGCATTTCTTGCGCTCTACAGCGTGACCGCCGACCGTGCGTGGCTGGCGCAGGCCGAGGCCGCGATGAAATTCATGCGCGTCAACTTCTCCGGCAAAGGCAACGCAGGCTTTGTCTCGGCCGTCGAAAAAGGCCCGTTAAAGCCACTCGTGCAACTGGACGAAAACATCGCAATGGCGCGCTTCGCCAACTTGCTCGCGCGCTATAGCGGTAACCCGGCGTACACCAAGGACACGCGCAAAGCAATGCGCTTCCTCGCGACGCCGGCCATCGCCTTGCGCCGCCTCTCCGAACCCGGCATCTTGCTTGCGGATATCGAGCTCAACAACGATCCGGTGCACATCACCGTGGTCGGCCGAAAACAAGATCCCGCCGCGCAATCGCTGTTTCTTGCCGCTGCTCGTTTCGGTACCCCCTATCGCCGTCTGGAATGGTGGGACACTCGTGAAGGCTCCTTGCCCAATCCCGACGTGCAGTACCCGACTCTCAATAAGGCCGCAGCCTTCGTCTGTACCAATCAGACTTGCTCGCAACCGGTATTTAAGGACGACGACCTGCAGGTACTGGTCTCGCGTATTGCGCGCTTAGCAGTGATAAGCAAGTCCTGAGTTTCACGTTAGAGCGAAAGGCCGCCGCAAGTTGAGCCGCGGCACTCGCAAAGCCGACCTCTATTACCTCTCATTGACGTCGTTATCGCGCGTCCTTTTGACCTTCTTGAGAGCTTCGACTTCTGAGCAGTTCGACCAACGAGTTCAATTCCCCCGCCGCAAGATCGGATACCGCAAAGTACTGCAACCCGTCCTCACGCCATGCAATTCCGTTGATTCCATGGCGAGTAAAAATCTGCGGTTCACTTGTGTCATTTTGGATCTTCACCACAAACACGTTGATCAAGTGTTGCCGGCGTTGATACACCACCGCCGCCGCATTGTGTTGCTGCAGATACTCGAGACGTCCGCCGAGCAGAACATAGCCTGAACCGGCCAAGTCCACCACCTTCGGCGCAAAGTCGAGTTTGCCGTTAAACCATGGTTTCACCGTATGCTTGTCGGAAGACGCCACGTCATAGGTGTGCCCGGGCATGAGGGAGCGAATATGGCTCGAATAGACCTCGTCGCGCAATCGCTCTTCCGCAGCGCCACGCTGCAGATACGCAGTCACCGCAACGCTTGCGAGTAAACCGACGGCGAAGCTGATTCCGACGCTGGCCCAACGCCGCCAAAGACGCGTCAAGGCAGCAATGAGAGCCGAAGAACGCTGATCTTCCTCTTCAACGGATGAATCCGCATCGAGGCGGGAAATCGCGGCAACGACGCTGCGCCGTAGATCGTGCGTCGCTTCGTAACGCGTCACATTATGCTTGATCGTCTGACCAAGCTGTCGGTCGTCGAAAAGCTCAAATTTGTTTCTCATGCGTCTACCTCGCCACTGAATCGGCGAGCAATGCGCGCAGCATTTTTCGCCCGCGCGCCAGGCGTGACATCACGGTGCCGAGCGGTACGTCGGTGATCCGCGCAATTTCCTCGTAGGACAATTCTTCTACTTCGCGCAGCAACACGACTTCTCTGAAAATCGGCACGAGCGATTCGAGTGCGCCATTGAGGCGTCGCACCTCATCTTTGCTCAACATCGCCTGCTCGGGCGACTGAAATGGCGCGCTTGACTCGCTGTTCAACTGCTGTCCGGCGATCTCTTCGTCGTACTCGACATCCTCGGCATAGCGCGCTTGCGCTCGCAACCAGGTGAAGCAGCCGTTGCGCACGATGCCGAGCAACCACGGGCGCGCATCCTCATTGCGCAGGTCTTCGAAAAACCGGAAAGCGCGCAGCATTGACTCCTGCACCACATCCTGTGCCGCAGCATCGTCTTTCAATAACCACCGCGCAAGACTGAAAGCGGCATTGAGATGCGGCATCACCTTCGCTTCAAATTGTTGTCTGTTTTGCGTCAAACAAGATTCCCTTGCCAAGTAAGACTGGCGCTCTAACGAGTTTATTCCCGCCCGCCATCGAAAAGAATTTTCTGGCATCTCGGGAATATTTCCCCAGCACCGCCGGTCTTGCATTCCTGACAGGGGAATTACTTCGCTTAGTCATCGATGGAAATCGTCGCGTAAAGCCTATCGCCCGGCTCAGAACCATCTTACTTTGAAAGGAATCATCGCATGGATCGCAGACAGTTTCTGGAATTAGCCTCGGTTGGAGCAGGTGCCGTCTTTGTCTCAGGCCTGGCGTCCGCCGCTGAGCGGGACAAGAGCGTGACCGCAGGTAACAAAGCTGGAGATTTCTTCTTCGTGCAACTCTCCGATACGCATTGGGGCTATCGCGGCGATGCCAATCCTGACGCGGAGAACACTTTACGCAAGGCGGTTGCGGCAGTGAACGCGCTGAACACTCAACCCGACTTTATTGTATTCACCGGCGATTTGACACACACGACCGACGATCCGACGGAGCGTCGCAAACGCATGCGGGAATTTCGTGAAATTGTGAGTGCTCTCAAAGTGCGTGATATTCGCTTCATGCCGGGCGAGCATGATGCGTCGCTCGATACCGGCGCCGCCTTCAAGGAATTGTTTGGCGAGACGCACTACACATTCGACCACAAGGGGGTGCATTTCGTCGTGCTCGACAACGTGTCCGACCCCGGCGCGAGCATCGGCGAAGCGCAACTGGCGTGGCTAAAGGCTGAACTGGGCAAGTTCGACAAGGAAGCTCGAATCGTCGTGTTCACGCATCGTCCGCTGTTTGATCTCGAACCGAAGTGGGACTGGGCGACGCGCGACGGAGCGAAAGCGGTCGAACTGCTGATGCCCTACGAATACGTGACGGTTTTCTACGGCCACATTCACCAGGAAAATCACCACATGACCGGGCATATCGCACACCACTCGGCCCAATCTCTGATCTTCCCGTTGCCGGCTCCGGGCTCTCAGCCCAAGCGCGCGCCGTTGCCGTGGGACCCCGCTCAACCCAATCGAGGTCTTGGCTTCCGTAAGGTCGAAGCACGGGTCGGCACGGCGAAATACACCCTCTCCGAGCTTGGCCTACCCAAAGGATAAGCCATGACGAACACGCGGAGAAAATTTTGCTTAGGCGTCGGCAGCGGCATCATCGGTGCCGGCATCTTCGGGACTTACGTAATGGCCGGCACCTCGGTGCCGGTGATCCACATCAGCGCCAAGAAATTTGCGTTCACACCGGCGGTCGTCACTCTACAATTAGGACAGCCTGTTATCTTGGAACTCGTATCGCAAGACGTCGTCATGGGATTTAACGCGCCGGACTTTGGCGCGCGAACCGACCTTATCCCAGGCAAGACTCAGCAACTGCACATCACGCCAAACAAACTTGGGGAGTTTGTTTATGTTTGCGATGTGTTCTGCGGATCGGGGCACGAAGACATGAGCGGCACAATTGTGGTCCGAAAATAACCGTAGGCGGGGCGTCAGCGCTGTTGCCGTCATGGGGATTCGAATTTGCGCCTATTACTCGCAACTTTCCGCTACGTCTGGCTGCCACCCATTTAAATTAGGAAGGGTCCAGCGCGCGAACTGACGGCGGCATGTTACTCAGCAGTCGCCAATTAAGACGACACATTTCAAGCTTCGGCGCTCTATGATGGAGACGGCAGTGTGTCGCACAAGTTACCGACTTCTGAGTAAATTTCTGCCGCGCCATCAGTTCTATGACCTAGTCGGATTGCGAATGTGATGTAAGCGTCTAGCCGCCTCACCGCGACATTTGATCTTGTCAACTTTTCGTTGAGGGTTTAAGCCGCTCTTTTTTGCAGCCGAGCGGATTGGCTGTTGTTACGGGAAATGGCGATCAGTTCGTCGTTC
>JAYUZG010000029.1:0-12652 GCA_043751985.1 Betaproteobacteria bacterium | reverse complement strand
CTGTGACCCGTTCTACCAGGCAAGCTGTTCGCCAGTAAGGCCCAGCGCCGCAGCCAACCTGTCGCGCGTCGCCTTGCGCAGCTTGGCACCAGAAACTTCGAACTGAGCCACCGCCGCTTGCGATACTTGCATGCGCTTGGCCACCGCAGCTTGCGTTAGATTCAAATGCTCGCGCCATGCGCGCGCGGGACTCCAGCCATTATCAAATGCAAGATTCACGACTTCATTGGGCACCAGCGCATGAGCTTGCTGATACGTTTTGACGAACTGTGCATAAGGAAGGACCACAAACGCGGGCTTGCCGTTCGGTCCCATGATGGTTTGAAAATCAATACGTGCGTTCATTACGTTTCCTCACTTCCTCGATGGAGACGACGCGCACGGCACCATCAAACTCGAACCACACCCGATAACCTCCTACTCGCAGACGGTAGGAATATTCGTGATTGACCAGAGCCGTGACATTGCGGGCCTGCTTCAAATCAACCAACTCGGTTGATACTGCGACGCGAATATCAGCGCCCGCTTGCTGCGGCAGCTTGCGCAATTGCCGCAGCGCCTTAGGTTGCCAGGCGATGCTATTCATAAGTTATGATAAGTTTTAACAAGTTATTGGTCAAGCGTTGATTTCGACGTGCGCCGGAACTCCACGCCAACTTTAAATCTTGAATATCAATCTCTTGATCAACCAGGCCAAAACCGTTGGTGGGTGCGTGTTTCAGGCACTCATGCCGGGAGATCCGCTCCTATAGCGAATTCCAGCGGCATTAGGTTCTCAGCTTCGCGCGAATGCGAGCCCACACCAGGCCGAAGATGCTCGGGCCTTTTTCCGGTGCCGTCGCTGCGCCACCTGATGCTGCCCTGGTGAGATTGACGCCGAACAACCGCGTCAGTTCAGTAACGTAATCGTTCACCAAACCGGCCCGCGAAAACTGCGCGAGCGGCCCGGCCAGGCGAAAGCGCAGCGTCAACTCCACTTTTGATTTTGCTTGTCCGGAACCCGCGTCCGCGTCCATGGCGGTCACGGTGTAATCGAGCAATGTCTTGACGCGCGTTGTGCTGCGCTTGTCGAAGCCTTCGGCCTTCATGTTGCCGATGCGCTTGGCGGCATCGAGAGCCAACTCGGCGCGCATCGCGAACGCTGCCGTGATCGGGCCGAACTTGATGTTCATCATGCCCTCGGCGCGATTGCGCTGGTGGCGTGTAATTTGCGCGCCGGGCAGGCAATTGGCGACCAGCGGCAAGTCTTCGAGACGCTCCCATGCGGCACCGGCTGCGAGTGGCAAGGTGAGGGATTGCTTGACTTCGATCCACTCGCCGTCTGACGGAATATCAATCGGCACCCACGTAGCATCTTCATCTGATACGAGCGCAGCCGGTGCGGTGGCCACAGGGGGACGCGGCAGCGCCAGCCTGCCGCCTGCCTTCTGCCCAAGCACATCTTCAATCGCTTCGACAATGCCGACGTAACCGGTGCAGCGGCACAGATTGCCAGACAGCTCATGCCGCACCCGCTTGGCGTCCGGGCCGGGCAGGCGCAGCACGATGTCGCGCGCGGTGCACAGCATGCCGGGCGTGCAGGAGCCGCATTGCAGGGCGTGGTGTTCGTGGAATGCTTTGCGCAACGCTGCCATCACCGTATCGTCACCATAGCCTTCAATGGTTGTGATGGTCGAGCCGGCGCATGATGCGGCAAAGGTGATACACGAGCGTTGTGGCACGGCGTCAACGAGCAGCGTGCAGGCGCCGCAGACGCCGTGCTCGCACGAGAGATGGGTGCCGGTCAGGCCAAGCTCGCGGCGGACAAAATCGCCCAGATGCGTGCGCGGCTCGACACTGGCTTCGACTGATTCGCCGTTGACGATGATCTCTATCTGATGGCGTTTTATACGGTCGGCCATGATGATCAGCGCCGGTTCATTTGGTCAATTGCGCGAGCCAGTGCCACGGCGTGCTGGTGCACGAAGACATCCGAGGCTTGCGGCATCAGGTTGGCGAGATGTGCGGCAATCGCATCACGCGCATCATCAACTGACAGTTTCAGCACTGACGCAAGACCGGGCACCAGCAGCGGCCTGGCCTCGATGGCACCGATCAACAAATTGCTAATGCCAAGATCGGGATCAATCACCACCGCACCAATCGCGCTGGCGAACTCCCCCACCTTGGTGCAGACCTTGTAGTAACCCCAGCGCATCTCACGCGTGAAGGCCGGCAGTTCAACCGCAGTGAGCAGCTCGCCGGCGCGCAATGCCGTTTGATACGCGCCTTTGGTGAAATCAGCCGCAGCAACCACGCGCTGCCCTTGCGCGCTGGTGATGTGAAATGTCGCGCCGAGCGCCACCATGCAATTGACCCAATCGGCCGCCGGGTCGGCATGCGCGAGGCTGCCACCGAGCGTGCCGCGATTGCGGATTGCCCGATAGGCGATGTTGCGCGCGACCGCCGGCAACATGCCGTGCGTGGTGTCGGCAACGACGCCGTCTTCAATCTCGGCATGCGTGATCGACGCGCCGATGATCAGGCGCCCGCCCTCGATCCGATGGCTGCGCAGTGCGGCGAGTTGGCGAATGTCCACTACCGTGTCCGGCTCGGCCAGGCGCAGGTTCAACATCGGGCCCAGAGACTGGCTACCGGCCATGTAGCGTGCGTCGCCACCGGTCGTCGCCAGTGCAGCACTGAGCGCGGCGGGAATCGAATCGGGCCGCACGTAGTCGAACGCGCCGGCCTTCACGCGGCCTCCTTGATCGCTGACTTCCTTGCTGTTTCTGTTTCCGCCAGTTTCCCCGTCTCGTTCTGCACCTCTTTCCCGGAGGCACGCTGCGCGCGACGCGCAGCCAGCACACCCGCCACCACGCGCGCGGGCGTAAGCGGCGTCTCATTGAACTCGACACCGTATTCAGCGAGGGCTCGATTGACGGCATTGAGGATCACCGCCGGCGGCGCAATCGCCCCGCCTTCACCAACACCCTTGATGCCGTGGCGCGTATGCGGCGATGGCGTCTGCGTATGATCGATTCGAATATGCGGCATCTCGGCAGCGCCCGGCAACAGGTAGTCGGCATAAGTCGATGCCAGCGGTTGCGCCGCGCCGTCGTAGGGCATTTCTTCGAACAGTGCGGTGCCGATGCCCTGCACCGCGCCACCGATGGTCTGGCCATCGACCACCATCGGATTGACCAGCGTGCCGCAGTCTTCGCAGATCACGTAGTCGAGCAGCTTGACGATGCCGGTGTCGATATCAACCTCGACCAGCGCACCGTGGCTGGCGAAACTGAACACGCCCGTATCCACTGCCGGCTTGTAGTGTTCGGTCGCCTCCAGCCCGCCCAGATGCACACCGGGCGGCAAGCGCTCCGGGCGATGGAACCAGGCCGCGCCGATTTCCGCCAGCGATGCGGCGCCTTTGTCGCCACTAAAAGCGCCGTCCGTCAGGGACAGCGATGCCACACTGCTGCCTGACAGGTGCGCTGCAATCGGGCGCAGGCGCTCCATCAATACTTCACAGGCCTTCGACACCGCGCCGCCCGCCATCACGATGGAGCGCGAAGCATAGGTGCCAGTAGAAAACGGTGTCTCGTTGGTATCGCCGTGCGTCACGTTGATGCGGCCGGTCGATAGCGTGGTGATCTCGCTGGCGATCTGCGCCAGCGTGGTTTCCATCCCCTGCCCGTGCGAATGCACGCCGACTTTGACTTCGAGCGTGCCGTCCGCCGTCAGCCGCACGGTGGCGCCGTCGTAACCGGGAATGATCGGCAGCCCCCAGGAGGCGAACACCGAGGTGCCGTGTGCCGCTTGTTCGCAATAGGTCGCGAAACCGATGCCGAGGTATTTGCCTTGCGCACGTGCCTCGGCCTGCTTGGTGACAAATCCCGCGTGATCAAGCATCTGCATCACTCGCGTCAGGCTCGACGGGTAGTCGCCGCTGTCGAACGCTTTCTTCGCGATGTTGGTGTATGGCATGTCGCTACCGGTGACGAGGTTCTCGAAGCGCACCTCGACCGGGTCACGCCCAACCGTGCGCGCAATCGCATCCATCATCATTTCCATTGCGAAAGCGACTCCCGGGCGCGCCACGCCGCGATACGGTGAGAACGGTGGCTTGTTGGTCGCCACCCCCTCGACCTTGCAGCGGTAGCGCTCCATTTTGTACGGCCCCGGCAGATTGCCGATGATTTGCCCGGTCTCCAGACACGCCGTGAATGGCCACACTGAGTAGGCACCGCTATCGACCATCACCTCGGCGTCGAGGCCGAGCAGCTTGCCACGCGCATCGACATGCGCGCGCATCGTGTAGTGGTGCTCGCGACAGTTGGTGCCCGAGACCAGGTGCTCGCGCCGGTCTTCGACCCAGCGCACCGGGCGCTTGAGTTTCATCGCCAGCCAGGCGATGACAATTTCTTCCGGCATCAAATTGCACTTGTAGCCAAAACCGCCACCGACATCTGGCGCGATCACGCGCAACTGCGCGAGATCGACGCCGAGGCATTCGGCGAGGCCAGAGCGGATCATGTGCGGCACTTGGGTCGATGAGTACACGACGAGTTGATTGCGCTGATCATCCCAATAGGCCAGCACCGCCTTGCCTTCGAGCGGTGACATGCTCTGACGATTCATTTTGAATTCGCGCGCGACGACATGGGCAACACGCCCCTCGATCGGAGCAAAATCATCATCGCGTTTCAATTCGATGAAGCGGTTGTCGCGCCAGCCTTCATGCAGCAAGGCGTTCGACTTGAGCGACGACCAAACATCAGCCAGTGGCGGCAGTTCTTCGATCTCAGGCGCCAGGCTGGCGGCAATATCTTCGGCGCGCGCGCGCGTTTCTGCGACGCAGACCGCCACCGGTTCGCCGACAAAGCGCACACGTTCAGCGGCGAGCGGCACGTAGTCCGACTCTTGATAGCCCGGCAGGGTCGACCGCGCAGTAATCGGTAGGACTTTTTTATCGCCCGCCTGCAGATCTGCCCAGGTGAAGACGCGGCCAGCGTGTTGCGGCGGCACCGGCACAGCTTTCACTCGTCCGTGCGCGACCGGGCTGCGCCAGAACGCTGCTTCGAGCAGGCGCGGAAACGCAAGATCGTCGATGAAGCGTCCGCGCCCCTGCAAAAGACGTTCGTCCTCCTTGCGCAGCACGCTTGCCCCGATGCCGGTTTTATTGCCGGTCCTGACGTATTTCATGCCGGCCTCCTGATGCGCAGAGTGCGATTGATGCGCATGCCGCGATTATTTTTTCGCCGCTGATACGTTGTAGCGATAGGTATCGAGCTGGTTCTCGGCGACGCGAAACCATAGGTTTTGGTCGTCGCGGAATTTGCGCCACGAGTCGAGCAGCTTGGAAAATTCAGCGCTTTTCCCCGCCAGCTCCGCCAGCGTTTCCTCGGTCGCCCGGTAGCAGGCATCCATCACCGGCTTAGGGAAAGAGCGCAATTGCGCGCCACCTGCGATCAGGCGCTTCAAGGCTTCCGGATTCTTCGCGTCGTATTTGGCCACCATCGAGGTCATCTGCTCAGCACAGGCGACATCCAGCAACTCTTGTTGAATCTTGGGCAGAGCTTCCCACGCCTTAAGATTGACCAGCAGCGTAATCTGCGCGCTGCCCTCCCACCAGCCAGGTGAGTAATAGTATTTGGCGACTTTATTGAGACCGAGTTTTTCATCGTCGTAGGGGCCGATCCATTCCGCCGCATCAATCACGCCACGCTCCAGCGAGGAGTAAATGTCGCCGCCGGGGATCTGCTGTGGAATCACACCTAGCCTGGCCATGATGGTGCCGCCCAAACCCCCGATGCGGAACTTCAGCCCTTTCAGGTCGGCTATCGTTTTGATTTCCTTGCGGTACCAGCCGCCCATCTGCACACCGACGTTGCCGCAGGGAATCGGCACGATGTTGTAGGGCCTGAACAGATCACGCATCAACTCCAAGCCGCCACCGTGATACATCCAGGCGTTCTGCTGGCGGGTATTGAGTCCAAACGCCATGCCGGCATCAAACGCGAACGCTGGATTGCGCCCCGTGAAGAAGGATGAGAGCACATGCCCGCACTCAACGGTGCCGAGAGACACATTCTCGAATACCTGCGGCGCCGGTGAAATTTCACCGGCGGCAAATACCTTCAGGTCAAACGCGCCAGCGGCGAGCGCTGTGACGCGCTTGCCCAGCGCATCGGCTGAACCGTACAGCGTGTCAAGTCCCTTTGGCCACATGGTGGCCATGCGCCACTTGGTTCCGGATTGGGCCTGTACGACCGGCGCTGCCAGCGCGGCCACGCCGGCCGCGCCAGCCATTGAACTTCCCAGAAATTTTCTGCGTTCCATGATGATTCCTTTCAGGTAAACGTGGGTTGAAAAATCATTGCAGCAAAGGCACCCGGCCGCGCCATGGCGCAGCTCGCTCATAGTCTGCCGCAGCGGCGAGCAGGACTGCGTCCGCGTGCCAGCGGCCGGCCAACTGAATCCCAAATGGCACGCCGTTGCCATCCATTCCGGCAGGCAGTGCGATGGCGGGGTGGCCGGAGAGGTCGAACAGCGATAAATACGGCGTCCATTCGCGCCGCATATCGCCCACCACTTCGCCCCCGACCTCAACCGGTTCGAGCACGCCATGGTCTGCGGCCAAGGCGCCGCGGCTGGCCACCGGCGAGAGAACGAAATCAAGGTTCCGAAACCAACCCTGCACGGCACGAAAAATATCGGTGCGCTTTTGGATCGCGCGTTGCAGATCGAGACCGGAAAGCGCAGCGCCCTCCGCGATCCCTTGTGCGTAGCTTGCGTCAATCTGCGGACGAATTTCTTCCAGCTTGGCGGCAAAGCGCGCGGCCCAGTTCATTTGCTGCAAGGCGCGCCAAGCAACATCCGGGTTTTCCAGTTTGTAGTCAATTTCACTCAAGTGCGCGCCCAGATTTTCGAACACACGCACCGCCTGCTCAAGCGCACGGTGCGCGTCTGGATCGAGCCGCGAGTTGCCGGCCTTGCGCAGAATGCCGATGCGCTGGCCCATCAGCGGCTGATGCGCGGCAAGCGCCGCCAGCGCACACGTGGCCGGCCGCGCCAGGGAGTGCGGGTCGGCATCATGCGCGCCGCTCACCGCGTCGAGCATGCGCGCGATAGCATCGATGTCACGCGCCATCAGGCCTAGATGAATGAAATTGCCAAACCCGTCCGGCACCTGGTTGTGCGGAATGACCCCGAGTGTTGGCTTGAAGCCGGCAATGCCGTTCAGCGCAGCCGGCAAGCGCGTCGAAGCGCCGGCGTCGGTTGCCAGCGCGAGCGCGCCCATGCCGCATGCCACCGCCACCGCCGCGCCACAGCTCGATCCGCCGCTGGTATACGCAGCGTTCCAGGGATTAACGGTGATGCCAGTCAAAGGCGAGCGTCCGAGCATCGAGTGCGCAAACTCGGTGGTCGCCGTCTTGCCGAGCAGTATCGCGCCTGCCGCCTTGAGGCGCGCCACTGCAACTGCATCCTCTGCGGGAACGTTGTCGCGCATCATGCGCGAACCCCAGCGCGTGGGTACGCCTGCTGTGTTGATGATGTCCTTGACTGAAAACGGAATGCCGAACAAGGGGCCGGGCGGCACGCCTCGTGCAAGCGCGGCATCCAGCGCCGCCGCCTGCGCCAGCGCGGGCGCAGCGCACACTTCGGCATATGCATTGACCTTCGGCTGCAGGCTGTCAATCCGTTGCAAATGGATTTGCGTGATCTCGACGCATGACATCGCACCGCTGACAGCGGCCGCATGCAATTGCTGCGCAGAAGTGTAAGGCGACGGCGCTTCCAGCCTCACCCCAGGCGTCGCGCCGGGCATCACTTCAGACACCACCCGCCCCCCTATAATCGTTGACGTGAAAACCATTGAAAAGAAGGCGTCGAAAAAAAATGTGGCGGCCCACAGCACCGGCCGCCACCCCGGATCGCGCCAGCCCCTGCGCCGCCGCGTCCCGGCGCGCAGCGCTCCGCCAGCCGCGCATGGTGTGTTGTGGTCGCGGCCAGGCTATCTGGTGCGCCGTCTTAACCAGGTGCACTACGCGCTGTTTTTCGAAGAATGCGGCGACGCGCGCATGACCCCGGTGCAGTACGGCCTGTTGTCGGCGCTGCGCAAGAAGCCGCGCGGCATGGATCAGAATTCGCTCGCCACCGAACTGGGTCTTGACCGCACGACCACCAGCGATGTGTTGCGCCGGCTCGAAACACGCGGCTTGGTCACGCGCGCCAAAAGCACCAGCGATAAACGCATGAACATCGCCACGCTGTCGGCGGCAGGACGTAGCACCACGGCGGTGCTGGAAGCCTCGATGGCGCGCGCGCAGCAGCGTTTGCTCGAACCGCTGCCGACCGCCGAGCGCGAGCGCTTTATGGGCAATCTGGTTCATCTGGTGGAAAGCTTTGACCGGATCGGCTTGCACGTTTTCAAAGATTTGTAGCGGCGCCGGGAACGGCGCTTATCCAGCGCGGCTGCAACGCCTGGATGCTGCGTCATACCGGATACACCAGCGCGTTGTCCACCAGCGCATTGTCGTAAATGCAGTCGCGCGAAGCGAGCAACAGACTGCCGTCTTCGGCGGCACGAAATACGTCGTGGTACTCGCCCATCTGATGCAGGGTGGCGCTGGGACGATCTGCCAGCACCTGAAACAACAGGTAGTTCGACCGCGCGCGAATCAATCTGCCGGACTCCTCGACCGCGTCGATCCGCACGTTGGAGACAAAGTGACGCAAGTAGCGTGGCGCGTACATGGCGGTTTTTTGAATCGCAAATGCGCGATCCCGCAGCATCGCCTTGCCTTCGCAGTACACCAGACCGACCGGCAGGCCGAGATCACGGTTCTCACGCGCGGTAATGCGATAAAAGGTATCTGGGGTAAAAAACTGCGGCCATTCGGCAAGGTCGCCTTGGTCCAGCACATCGCAGTAGGCAGCGTGAAACGCATCAATGCAGCGGCGCAGACGGTCGATCTGATCTGCGTCAGCGGATGGAACCCAGGGGTCAGCGCTAGTGCGGGGCAAAGGAGCTTTTATTGTCAACGGGACGTTCATTGTCTCTACACTCCCATCACGCCGCGCCAGTGCTGGTACATCGCGCGAATCGCCGATTCGGAAATCAGCGTATCGGACGTACCGGCCTCGACGGCAGGATTCAACGCCACCAGGTGCCGGCCCGGGCGTCCGCGCAGCATGCCGTCCTGCACGAACTTCATCGCCTCGTTGTCCTCCAGACCGAGAAAACCGGCCGGCCCCATCAGATTGCCCTGGCGCATCCGGTGGCGCGTCATCTCGTCCGTGTCTCCTTTGAAGCCGAACATGGTCCACACCATGGTGAATTCGTTCGGCCCGCTGGGGACAATCTGCCGCGTACCCAGGGTATTCATTTCACGTTGCACGATCAGGTTTGGCCAGATCGTCTGCATCGTTACCGACCAGGGCGAATCGAACTCCTCGATGAATTCCATCATGCGCGGATCGGCCAGCGCCATGCCCTCCTTATAGGCGCGCATTTCGCCTTTCTTCGCGCTGTCCAGTTTGGTCACATCCGACTTGGCCGACGCCATGGTACCGTGGCGGCCGCTGGCGTCGCAGATCATGGCTGACTTGTTGCCCGCCACCAGCAAACCAAAACTCACCAGGAACGCATGCAGCAGCGTCGCGTGATACGGATCTTTCAAATTTTCGTGATACAGCTTCCAGTTGCCCGGCAGGGTGTTGCGGTAGTAGCCCAGCACGGTAAGCGGCCGGCCGTCGAAGGCGGCATCAAAATCGGTGAGGATTTCCGGGCCGAAATAATCTTCCAGCTGCTCCATATCGGCAGCGTAGGACGCAAAAATGACACCACGCCGTGTGGTGACATGGAGTTTGCGCAGGCCGTGGTCAGCGGGATTGAAATCAGCCGGCATGCCGCCTTTGCGATCGGCCCCGCGGCGGAACGGAACGCCGGTGAGATTGCCCTTGAGGTCATAGCTCCATTGGTGATACGGGCAAACGAAATCCTTCGCTTCGCCGCGATGGCTGCGGCAAAACTCGACCGCGCGATGGGCGCAGCGGTTTTCAAACACATTGATGCTGCCATCTGCGGCGCGCGTGACCACTACCGGCGTCGGGCCAACATTGGAGCGCTTGTAAGTGCCAGGCGCGGAAATTTCCGCTTCGAGGCCGACGTAGTTCCAAGTGCGACCGTGGAATATGCGCTCGACTTCACGCGCATAGACTTCGTCATCCGTGTACACCCAGTCCGGAATCTGCGTCAGTCCTTCTTCGGGCCAGCGGAACCGCGTTTCAAAGCTGGCGGCGGCCGTTCGCTCTGGAGACAAGCGTTCAAGTGTATTCATCATCACTCCTTGCTGCGTTGACTCACCGGGTACAGCAGGGACCGATCCTGGCCAATTCCCAATCCATCCCGCAGAGCGAACTGGCTGCGTGAAAAATTTTTTGCTTGCATTGAAACCAAATAATAATCATCAGTATAATGATGATATATTGAAAAAAGCAAGCCTCTTTTTTTCCGCCGCTGCAAAACGGCGTCCTCTACTAAAGGAGAAAGCATGGCTCTGATTCCACTGGCGACCCAAGGCAACTATCTGCACATCTATGATTTTCGCGTTCTGCCGGGACGCGAACAGGAGTTCATCGAACTGTTCAACGAATTCGACTATTCGGACGGCAACCCGATGCACAAGTCCGCAGCCCAGGTAAAGGATGGCGTGCTGTGCCGGGATACCGAAGACCCTTCGCGCTTTTTTCTCATCGCCGAGTGGTCCGACATCGTCGAACATGCCCGGATTCGCAAGATTCTCGCGGAAGAAATCAAGCCGGCTTTTGTCGGCCTCATCGAGGGCAAGAAGTTCGTGCCGAAGTACGTCGAGATCATCTCCAGCACGCCAGAGCATATTCTCAACCAAGCCGCAAGTTGACTGCGCAGTTCATTGCACTTCCTGCCCGCTGCGCAACACCCGCCATGACCTCACGCACCCTCTACACTTTCTTCCGCTCTTCCACTTCGTTTCGCCTGCGCATTGCACTGGCGTTCAAGGGATTGCCCTACACGCCCGCCTTCGTCAGTCTGCCGAAAATGCAGCACCGCGAACTCGGCTACATGAAGATGAATCCGCAAGGCCTGGTGCCCGCGCTGCTGGACCAAGGCAGGCTCTACACACAATCTCTGGCGCTGCTCGAATATCTGGACGAGCGCTACCCTGAGCCGCCACTGATGCCGCGCGGCGCGGAACAGCGCGCTTACGTGCGCATGCTGTCGCAAATCATCGCTTGCGACATCCATCCGCTCAATAACGTGCGCGTCCTCAAATATCTGCGCAGCCGCTGGAAGCTGGCGGAGGAGGACTCGAACGAATGGTATGCGCACTGGATCGCCGAAGGCATGCGCGCGCTGGAGCAAACACTCACCGCTGAAGGACAGCATGGACGGTTCTGCCTTGGCGATTCAATCACGATGGCGGACGTGTGCCTGGCGCCGCAGGTGTTCAATGCACAGCGGTTTAACTGCGACTTGAGTAGTTATCCCCTCGTGACCGCGATCAGCGCGCGCATCATGAGCGAGCCAGCGGTAGCCGCAGCCCATCCATCGGCGCAGGCGGACGCGATGTAACAAGGGCGCTCTGACGGAAGGTCGATCAGGCGACGCCCCCCTAAGCGCCGCGCAGCGCCCCCGCCACACTCGCCCGCGCCATCTCAGATTCATGACCAGCACGGCCCTGCAAGCCATGGTGGATGAGGCTCTCGGCGCCTAAGCCCTCAAGACCGGCTCCTGGAGTCAATCGCAGGGCATGGCTGAAGCGCAATGCGTTGCCCAAGGCATTGCTATGTTCGGCAACCACTGCGCATTGCCAACCCGCGATATCCGCCCATCTCTCATCGCCTGGAAACCCGCATCAGTCATGCCCCTCAGCCCCTTACACCCTCTTTTAACCGGGCACTACCTAAAAGATGATCAAAATAGCGAGTGCTGTTCAGACGATGGCTCACCAGTTCAACTGCTCTCCCGCCAACCCGATTGCCACAGCCAGCTTGTCGCGTGTCACTTTGCGCATCTTGGCCTCGGGCACCTCAAACTGCGCAACCGCCGCCTGCGTCAATTTCATACGTTTGGCGACAGCCGCCTGAGTCAGATTCAAATGCTCGCGCCACGCGCGCGCTGGACTCCAGCCGTTGTCAAACGCAAGATTCACGACTTCATTCGGCACCAGCGCATTGGCTTGCTGATATTTTTTAACGAACTGCGCATAGGGAAGCACAACGAACGCAGGCTTGCCATTCGGCCCGATGATGGTTTGAAAATCAATACGTGCGTTCATTGCGTTTCCTCACTTCCTTTTGGTCAAGCCGGAGCATCGGTCTGCGCCAATGCCCACGCAACACACTCGCGTACCAGTGTCGATTCGCAATCAGTACGGCCCTGCAAGCCTTGGTGGATGCGGTTCTTCGAGTTTACGCCTTCAAGACCGGCTCCTGGAGCGGCGCGCAGGGCATTGCCCAATGCGATTGCAATGTTCGACAACCACTTCGCATAGCCGATGCGCAAAATCGCGCTGCCCGCCATGCGCTGTTTGAATTCGTCTTCGCTCCAGGCGAACAGATCGAGCAGCGAAGCATCGTCGAGGCCATTGCGCACCGACTTGAAATCGGGCTCGGCGGCGGTCTGCGC
>JAYUZG010000028.1:0-9573 GCA_043751985.1 Betaproteobacteria bacterium | reverse complement strand
TACTCAGAAGTCGGTAACTTGTGCGACACACTGCCGTCTCCATCATAGAGCGCCGAAACTTGGAATGTGTCGTCTTAATTGGCGACTGCTGAGTAAGTGCGCCTGAAGTTTGGGCATTCGGCTTCACCGGTTTGTTATTGTGGATCGGTACCGCGCCGGATGCGTATGAGAGCTTAGGCTCGTACGCGCTGCTCATGTGGGTGCCGTGTTGCCTGGCGGGGATGCTGGCTAATTTCCAAGTGCGCCGCCTCGCCGCTTACTACCCGGAAGTGGCGGGCGGCACGCCCAACCTGACCGCGCGCTTGCTGCCAGACCATCCCTTCCTTGCACGCTACGCCGCGTTCGGCTACTTCCAGGGCTGGGCGTCGGCCCCCGCTCTTACCGCACTCATTATTTCCGGGCTAATGGCGCGCAGCTTGCCTCATGGCCTCACTCCCGCCGCAATGGCCTGGTTGCAAGTCGGAATAGTGGTGTTGGGATTCTTCATCGCCTTGGCCGGCACACGTGCGCTCAGCATCCTGCATTTTTTCTTTCTCGTGCCCGCGCTCGGGCTGTTGCTGACCTTCTGCATCCAAGGGCGGTCTGGTACGCCCTGGTTTCAGGCGGTACCGGTGCCACGGGCGCATCGATCGGCATTCGCTTCACCCACATCGACTGGGGTCTGTTGGTGCAATGGTATTTTGTCGCTACGTATGTTACCTATGGCGTGGAAACCTCGTCTTCGTTTTCCGCCGATAGCCGCCACCCGGCTCAGGTTATCAAGTGCCTGAAGATGTCCGCTTGGCTCATGCCCTTGGTCTTTATCGTGGGGTCGTGGTTAATCGGCCATGCCCCACGGAGCGGCGACAGCTATACCGTCTTGTATGACACAGCGCTGCCGTTCTGGGGTGCGGCCACGTCGTATCTCGTGCCGTTTTTGCTGACCGCCCCGGTCTTGCTTATCTGCGCCACTGGCTATGCCAATTCGCCTCGGGTGGTTTATCAAATGGCGCGCGACGATCAGGCCGCGCCGGTGTTCGGCGTGATTTTCCGAGGTAACGCGCCTGGCCCGGCATTAATTTTGACGTTCTGCGTCGCCATTGCCTTCGTGATGTTTGGCGATGTATTACGGGTGCTGGTGATTAGCGGCACCGGCTATTTTTTTTGCTTTATTGTTCTTCACTTTGGTTTGTGGCTCCAGCGCGGCGCGCAGCAGGTCTTGTGGCCACGCGCCGCGCTGCTGCTCGGCGTGATCGAGTCGGTAATTTTTGTGTGGGGTGGCCTGGCTTGGGGCTGGCAGGATTTTCTGATCGGCCTCGGTGTGCCGTTGGCGCTCATGGGTTTGGATCGGGCGCTGCGGGGCGTACCGCCCGCTATTTTCCGGCTCCTCGGGCGTGTGCGTTCCAGGCGTAGCAGCCGTCTCTTGGACGCGCAGGACACGGTCATGCTGCACACGACCACGCTGCTGATATTTTTTTGTGCCGCGGCGCTGGTGGGCTGGCTGGGCGGTGTCCTCGCACAAGACAACCCGGCAGGCCCCAGCTTATTCGTGATCGTCATTCTGTTGGTTGGCTTTTTAGGCGTCGCCGCGGCTGGCTGGACTATCCTGCCCAATATTGCGTGGATTCGTCGCGCGCGTGCCGAAACGGAGCAGCTCTTGCAATGCGCCGCGGACGCTATTTTGATTGCCGATGAAGAGGGCGTGGTGGGCGCCGCTAACGCCGCCGCGGAACAGTTGCTTTCCAATCGGGCCTTGATCGGGCGGAATATTCGGGAAATCATCGCGCTAGATTGCGTTACGGTAGAAAAAGATTTCCACGAGCTTGCCGGGCGTGCTGAGTTGACGGTACGGCAGGCGGGCGGGGTGGCGGTCAGCGTGGAGGCAACCGTATCGCGACCCCCCCGACGGAGGCGCCTCCAGGCAAATCTTCATCTTGCGTGACATTTCCGGACACACAAAACTGCGCGCGCAACTGGAACGCAACGCCTTGTTCGACAGCTTGACCCAACTCCCTAACCGCGCCTCTTTCACAGATCGATTGCGCCGGGCACTGGCGCGCTCTGCGGGTCGCGATGAAGCCAACTTTGCGGTCATGTTTCTCGACGTGGATGGCTTCAAGAGCGTGAATGACCGGTTTGGTCACAGCGTAGGCGATCTGCTGCTGACAGAAGTCGCGCGCCGGCTGGAGAGCAGCGTGCGGCCGGGCGATTGTGTGGCGCGCTTTGGCGGCGATGAATTTACCGTGCTGCTCGGCGACATCGAATATCGGGATGAAGCTGCGCGCATCGCCGAGCGCATTCTGGAAGGGCTCTCGATACCGATCCTACTGCACGGTGCGGAACTCGAGGTTGTCGCGAGTATTGGAATTGCCGTTAACCGTAGCGAGTACCACCAGCCCGACGAGATGCTACGAGATGCCGACGTCGCCATGTACCGAGCCAAAGCCAAAGGCAAGGCGCGGCATGAGTTTTTTTGACGGCGTAGCGGGGTCCGCTGTCATGCGGTTACGGTAAAAAAGCCGCGCTGATGGTGACGATCAGCTACGGTTCTTCCAGCAAACCAGTAATCGCGCCCGCGAGCGCGTCGTCTGTCTCCATGCCAAAGCGGTGATAGCGCAGTTGTCCGGCGCGATCGATCAGCAAAGTGCTCGGTGTTCCCTGAAGACCATAAGTCGCCATAGTGAGAGGTATGCGTTGACCCGGCAGCGCAACGTCCACACCGACCGGAAAGGGAATGCGGAATTCGCTCAGATACACCGCCAGCGCCGCCGGTGTCATGACCGCATGATGCTCGAACACGGTATGCAAGCCGATCACATTGAGGCCCGCCGCACGAAATGCGTGCCACATTCGCGTGACCTGCGGCGTGGCATGCAGTACGCATCCCGGGCACAGCATCTGAAAAGCATGCAACATTACGACCTGCCCCGATAGCGCTGCGAGCGAAAGCGGCGTGGCGGTGTTGAACCACTGTGAGACGGATATTTCGGGTGCCAGTGGAAATTCTCGTGCATCGGTCATGGTGGGTCCTTGCGTTTGAACCAGTCTTGCACGGCGCGCCCCTGTTCCGGCCCCTGCATCGAGTAGCCGCCATCGACGGCGAGATCGTGACCGGTGATGAAACTCGCGTCATCAGAGCAAAGAAAGAGAGTAGCGCTCGCGACATCTTCGGGACGGCCGGCGCGACCGAGCGGATGCAAGGCGGCGGCAACGGTATTGGCGCGGGCAGGATCATCGCCTGACATCCTCGCAAGGGAATCGGACCAAGTCCATGCCGGTGACACCGAGTTCACGCGAATGTGATCGACCGCGAAGGTGGCCGCCTGATTGCGCGTCAACTGCACAATTGCCGCTTTCGCAGCGGGGTAGAGTGCACGACCGGCGACGCCGAATTTCCCCGCGACGCTGGAGAGATTAACGATCGCGCCGCCATTACCTGCGCGCATAGAGGGAACCACGCGCGCCACCAGCATTGCTCCGCTGACTACATTGATGTTTAGCGCTTGCAGCCATAGCGCACGATCCGAAGCGAGGCCCTCGTCAACGTAAGTTACCGCGTTGTTGATCAGAAAATCGATGCCGCCGAAGCGAGACACAGCCTCCGCTACCAGCGAATCGAGTGCCGCATCGGAGGTGATATCCGTGGCGTGAAACGCGGCGCGCGCGCCGAGTTCACGCGCCAGGTGGTCTCCGCGCGTCACATCCAGATCGGCGATTATCACCCGCGCGCCTGCGTGATAAAACGCGCGCGCGATGCCGGCACCGAGCATGGCGGCACCCCCGGTGACAATGACCATCTTTCCGGCGATGCCGTTCATTGCGCTTGCAGGTCGTGCATGATTTCGTCTACCGATCGAATGCCGGCGAGTAGAGACAGCGTTTCCAGCGAGGCGGCGTGCAAGTGCGGTTTCGCGGTGGTGCAGGCGTCGTGCGCGACAATGACGTCGTAGCCCAGATCGGACGCGTGGCGGGTCGCGTGTTCGACGGCGTAATTGGTGGCGATGCCGGCGATGATGACCTTGCTCACACCGAGGCCGCGCAGCAACTCTTCCAGGTTGGATAAATAAAACGGATTGTCGCGGGTGTGCTTCGTCACAGTCTCGGTGAGCAAGGGCTTCAATTCGTCTAAAAACTCCGCGCCCCAAGTGCCGTCCTGTAGCGCGCCCAGACTGTTAACTTTGCGAAACAACTCGCAATTGCTCAGGCAATCCGAGTAGTCGGGCTTGAAGGCGATGCGCACGTGGATGACCGGCAATGTTGCCGATCGCGCGCCCGACAACAGACGCCGGGCGGCCTGCGTCACCGCATGGCGCGCGCCATCGCTCACGACGCCAACGTGAATTTTTCCGTCGGCGTGCCACACGTCATTTTGATAATGCAGAGCCAGTACCGCGACAGAAGAGCGCATCAGATAAAAAATTGCAACGACTCGTGCACCAACATCGGATGCAAGGTGTCGTGCAGGTTCTCGAAGAATATTTTCCAGTTGTTGCGCTGGATCACGCGTTGCACGCCGCCCGCGACCCGCACCGTCCCGTGCGGCGCGCGGTCGCAGAAGTTATCGACAGAAGTGGCGATGCCGCCCAGAAAAGTCTTCAGGTCCGGGCCATCGCTTGTTTGGCAAGCGAACACAAAACCGCGATAGCTCTCAACCCGCGCCAGCTTGCGCATGGAGAAATCCGCATGACTAGCGTCGAAACCGGTGTGCTGGTAACCCGAGCGCAACGGAACCGACAGCAGCGAACCGTCGCAGCGATAAGTCCAGCCATGGTAGCAACAGCGCAAGAATTTTCCGGTGTTGCCGCAACCGCTGCCAACAGCGTCAGTCGGCAACACCCTCGCGCCTTTGTGCGCGCAGCGGTTGTAGAGCACATGTAATTTGAAATCGGGCGCGCGCAACATGATCACCGATTGATCGCCGATCAAGGTCGTTATGTAGTCACCGGCATTCGGTACTTGACTGTCGTGTCCGACGTAAACCCAGGCGCGCGCGAAGATGCGCTGCATTTCCAGCGCGAAGATCGCCGCATCGGTGTAGACGCTGCGATGCACGCGTTGCGCTTGCACCAGGCGCGAAATGTCCAGATCTTCGTCTCGTGTTCCCATCTTGCCTCTACAAATCGAGCACCAGCCGCGCGCTCTTCGACCTGGATACGCAGATACACATGATGTCGCCCGACGCCTTTTCACTGTCGCTCAAATTGTAGTCGCGATGTTCCGGCTCGCCTTCGAGCACGGCCACGGCGCACACCCCGCATTCCCCGCGTTTGCAGTCGAACACCGGGTCGTAGCCGGCGGCGGTGAGTGCTTCGATGATGCTCTCATTGGCGCCCACGGTGAGCGTCTCGCCGGAGCGCGACAATTCCACCTCGAAGCTGCGCATACCAGCCAAGGTCTGGTTGAATAATTCGAAGTGAACGTTGGCGCGCGGCCAGTCCAATTGCTTGGCCGTGTCGAGTGCACGCTCAATCATTCCCGCCGGCCCGCACACGAAAATATGCGTGGCGGAGTCTGGCGCGGCGAGCACAGCCGGGAAGTCGACGCCGCGAGCCGGATCGCCGCCATCGAAATAGAAGCTGGCCGCGCCGCCACACACTTGGGCAAGCTCTTCACGATAGGCCATGCTGGCTTGATCGCGCGCGCAGTAATGCAACGCGAAGTCGGCAGTGCGCCCAGCCAGCTCTCTTGCCATCGCAAGAATCGGCGTCACGCCAATTCCGCCGGCGATGAGAATATTGCGGCGCGCGCTGACTTCCAGCGGGAAACGATTGACGGGTGCACTGGTGCGCAGCGCGTCGCCCTCGCGCAGCGAGTGCATGAACACCGAGCCGCCGTCACCCTCCCGGTCAAGCAATACCGCAATTTCATAGTGCGACCCTTGATCCAGGGAATTAACCAGCGAATAACTGCGGGTCGCGTCATCGCCGTCAGCGAGCGTGACGATCACCTCGATGTGCGCGCCCGCCGAAAACGGTGGCAGCGACATGGCGGCGGGCGCGCTCAGCTTGAATGCTCTGATCGAGAGCGTGAGCGCGCGAATTTCGGTGATGGTGAGTTCGAGCAATGGAGTAGACCCGCGTGTGACGGTGAGCATTATTTCACGATGGCCGTGAATTGTTCGCCCCGCGTTGCCGTACTCTGGCATGATTGCGCCAATGGACTTGCTGAACAAACTGCATATTTGCGCGGTGCTGCTGGCGATCGTAGGTGCCGGATGCGCCGAACTACCGGAATCCGAAGACGAGGCAGCACCTGTCACTGCGCCACTCGCCGATGCTCGAAGCGGCAAAGCGTTCTGGGCTGTGCCGGACGCCGAGCCCGGTCCGTTCTTGCGCCCGCGCTTTATCAGCCGGATGTCACCGATCGAAGCTGCCGCGCCCTACCGCGCCGAATTGTTCGTCGTGCTCGGCCAGCACGATTGCGGATCGGGCGGGAATTGCTTCGAAGTCCGGTTCGCGTCCGGGCGGGTCGCTTATATTTTTGCGAAGGACTTTGACGAAGCCTATATCGCCGATCCGACTATTGGCCGACTGCAGGAAGGCGGCCTGATTGCACCCGATGACCCGCAGTCGATGGCGTCGCGCATCAACGTGAAGGAGTCACGCCGGATTGAGGCGGCGCAGGCGCGCGCTAAAGGACTAGGCGTGTTCTCGGCCATCTATGAGAATGGGCTGGGCTTGACGCCGGCTTTATCGTCGGAGCCATAGGGCGCAACGTCACGTCGTGAATTTTGATACGACGCAGATTTTTTTGCGCGGTGAATTTTGATACACTAGGCGCCCTTTCGGTGGGCTGTTAGCTCAGTTGGTAGAGCAGTGGACTCTTAATCCAACGGTCGAAGGTTCAAATCCTTCACGGCCCACCACTTCTCTCTCTGTGTGGATTCGCGATGAACGTTTCCAGTGTCTCGCGTCCAATACAGGCCAAGTCTGAGTAGACGTCATGCGACTAAGTAGTATTTACCTCAACGGCATTGAACAGGCAGCGGTGGTGACTCGCCAGGGGCTGGTGCCGGTGTGCGCGATCAACGCGCAGTTGGGGCGAGCCTGGCCCACCGACTTATATTCGCTGGTCGGGCAGGGGCTTTCGCCGCAGCTGGGCGCCGACGCACGCGCGACTTCGTTCGTGCTCGATGCAGCCAAGGTACGCTATGCGCCGTTGTATCGTCACCCGCGCAAGATTCTGGGTATTGGGTTGAACTATCGCGATCACGCAGCCGATCTCAACGCGCCTTATCCGACCGAACCGGCGTCGTTCATGAAGTGCGATAACACCATCATCGGGCCGGGTGACACGATCGAGTTACCGCCGCAGTCCACGCGCGTCACCAGCGAGGCGGAGATCGGTGTCATCATTGGCAAGACTTGCCGCCAGATCGATGAGGCAGACGCCGCGAGCTATATCGTCGGCTATTGTCTGATCAACGACATGACGGCCGAAGACATCCTGCAGAAGAACCCACGCTTTCTTACGCGCGCCAAGAACTTCGATACCTTTTTTTCCTTCGGTCCTGAACTCATCACGACAAACGAAGTTGCAGATCTGCTGGCAGTCAAGGTAGCAACGTACAAGAACGGCAAACTGCATCGCGAAAACACGGTAGCGAACATGGCGTTTCTGCCGTTATATCTCGTGGCATTTCATTCGCACGTATCGACGCTCTATCCCGGCGACATCATCAGCACCGGTACGCCAGGCGCGGTAGTGATCGAAGACGGCGACGTGGCGGAATGCCGCATCGAAGGTCTGGGTGTTCTTGCGAATCCTGTTCGACGGCGCTAGTCGTAAATCGACGCGACTGCGCGGATGCTACTTTACTAGACCTGACCCCTCCCGTGCTGACCCCTCCCGTGCTCGCTTTGCGGGGGGACGTTTAGGATGGAGGAGAACGATTTTGCCCCCACCCCAGCTCTCCTCCGCGCTGAATAGTAATAGGGGTCTGTCCCCTATTATTATTCCAAGATGGAAATAGACGTTACATTACGGGCGTAGGTACCGTGCAGCAGGACGCCCAATATGGCAATATCAGTCCTACATTCCCAACGCTCGACATGGGTTTGAATTTGACCGGCGCTGCGCGTATTGACCGGATGATTCAATACTTCAATGACGAGGCGGATCTTGCGACTGACGATACTGCAATGGACGTTGACGTCGTCGGCTTTAGCCGAGGTGCTGCGGAGGCGCGAGATTTCGCCAATCAGATCGTGTCGCATACGAAAAACGGCTGGTATAGCTACACAGTGACCCAGAACGGAATCAAGGAAACGAGATGCCAAAAAGTGGACTTCCGCTTCATGGGCCTGTGGGACACGGTGCTCAGCACCAATGCCGGTCGTACCTACAACATGGCAATTTCCAATGAATTTGCCTGTGTGGCTCAAGCGGTAGCCCTTAATGAATACAGAGGGGACGTATTCCATCCCTATGGCTCGCGCGGCGCGTTCCCGCTGGAGTCCATTATGCAGGGCATGTACAGTCCAGTACCGACACCTGGGCAGACACGCATCGAGCTGGGCTTTATCGGCGCCCACGCAGACATCGGTGGTGGATTTGGTGCGAACGAGAGCCAACTTGCACAAGTGGCGCTCGCCTGGATGGTGAATCAAGCGACGGCGGCAGGTGTCCAAATGGGTGATGCGCCGAGTACTATCATTGCCAGCCCGGTAATTCACGACAAGAGCGACAGCATTTTGACGGGTGCACCGGCACCCAGTGCGGAGGATCGCACGGTGCGTTATCGCAATGGCAGCACGACCACACAGCGAAACATGGTTCTATCTTCCGGGATGACATATGCTGACACCCAGCAATTCATAAACTACGTGCCGGCCAACGATCTAGCGAGGAAAAACTTCATCACCGGCACGGTGAATATGCAAGCCTATCTTGATTGGCTCAACGCGAATGGCTATTACCTCAACATGACGGTGCAATAGGCATGAAACCCTCATCGCCAAGACAACCCGTGAAACGCGAGCTACTTAGACTCCTGACTTCATGGCCATGGTTGGCAAGTTGCGCAAGCGTCGTGAATGCACGGGACTCGGCCAACGGTGTTGACCCACAGCGTAGATTTCGAGGTATCGGTATCGTACTCGTTGTGGATGCGGTTCCTAGTGCACAAATGGAAGGGGTCGTCTTTTACAACAATACTGGCATTGAATTTTATGCGAGCTCTATGGTTAGCAAACGGAATCGAGCAATTCTTGCTCTGGGAGGCACCTATGTGCCAGTTACTGCAAGGGTGATATGGCGAGACAACCCTAAGGCCATAAGGGGGGAAAATGGCGGCATAGACTACGAAGGCACGATCATCGGCGACTACACCATTCCAGTTGCCGAGCGCATTCCGAATGAAGTGCTTAGTAATATTCGCTCACATGGGGGTGCATTGCGGTTGAAGTTTCGCCTTAAACCCGACGGTGTCTTGTTTGGCTGGGACATCGAGCGGCCAGGTGGAGGGATCTCGAAGTTCAATATGCCGGGCGGTGACTGAGATATTGTCAAATGTTGTGTACGGCGATTTGATCAGGCGGCGATTTTCTGATGGTCCTTCTTCAGCACTTCGACTCCGTTTCTGAACTGAACCCC
>JAYUZG010000027.1:0-5986 GCA_043751985.1 Betaproteobacteria bacterium | reverse complement strand
GATCACCCCGCCCTGACCGGCAGCGTGGATCACACTCAACCGCAGGAATTTCACTTAAGAAACTAGAAAATCTGTCTTAACATACGAGGCCACTTCTGTGCACGATGCACGTCTGCCTCGAAGTACACGGTAGCGCGTTTCTGAGTATCCATGACGTGAATTGTGGCGCCAAGACGGTTCAACGTCAAGGCGTTACGGGCAATACTCCATGACGGAAAAATGGCGGGTGAGATTCAGATCGCTTGCCATCGCGCAATGCTCTCAAACTATCCCTTCGTCGTCCTCTTCCGAATCTCCTTCTCGTCCGACCACTCCAGCAGACCGCTCTCAATATTCCAAAGCTGCAAATTAAATTTGTAGTACACGTCCTTCTCGTCCTTGGCTTGCTTGACGATGGAGACGATGTTGCCTTCGAGGCGAAATGCAGCGCCGACCATGCGACTTTTTTGTGCGGCTTTTTCTTTTGCGTAGTATTCGGCGTCTTGCTGGCGGTTGATTTCTTCTTTCTGCTGCGCCAGCGCGGTTGAATCGACGGCAAAACGCACGCGGCCGCTCTTCTGCAATTCGGCGCGAATGGAATCGGTGATGGAGCGAGTGTCGATGTACTCGCTGGTCTTGTTGCGCACTTCTTGCACGGTGACGATGGGCTGATTGCCCGCGGCGACCACCCGCGCGCCGAGCATGGAGCGGGTCATGGTCTCGGCGATCATTTGTAAATCGGTGGAGCCGAATTCGTTGGTGACGGTTTCGACGCCGCGCGCGTCGCCGTATTTGACCACTTCCTTGTTGCAGCCCGCGCTGAGCACAGCAATTCCGAGCGTGACTATCAATGCGATGTGTTGTGTTTTCATGAGCGGCTCCTTAGCGTTCTTCCTGGTCCATCAAGATGAATCTGAAATCCATGGCCTTGCCGGTGGGTGACACGGTCTCGATCAAATAGCGCGATTCGCCGTAGACGAGAATCGGCTTCCACGCTTCTTCGTTCCACGCCAGCATGCCGTCGCGATCCAGCCAGCGGAATTTGTACGCCAGCCGGCGCGGATCGCGTGTGTCATTTTTCACCGTTATATTGATGCGCAGATATTCGCCCTGCGCGGCGCAGCGCGCTTCGACCACGCTGATGCCGGCGAGCTGGCCGGTTTTCTCGTACTTGGAAGCCGCAAGCTCCTCGCTGGTGCTGACGCGCGACGAACCGACCGGGCAACCGAACGCAAGATTGGTGGCGTCCTTGGTCGCGCAGCCGGTGAACAGAAGCGGCAAGAGCGTGCAAAAAATAGCAGTCGATTTCATGATGAGGGCTCCTTGATCAGGCGTAATTCTCGATCCGCGTGTATTGTCGCACCGGCGGGCGTCGCTGCAATATTCGTTACCACACCCGGCGCCGCCCGCACGACGAGGCGGCTTCCCAATTGGCGCACGCTGACCAACGCGTGAGACGTGCTGGCGTTTACCATGAAGCGGCGAATGCCCTGCGGCGTGGCGAGTGACAACGCGTGGCTGCCATGCGGTAAGCGTACGCGCGCAAAGGCCAGTTCGGCCGGCAAGCTGCGCCATGCGCGTTCATCGGCGTTCTCGGTGAGCTCGCCGGCGAGGCCGATGAGCAAGGACGCCAGATCGTTGCGGTTCTTCTTGTTCGAGACATGCTCCGCCGCGCCTTTCACAATGGCACGAGTCCACGCGCGCGCGATGATTCCCGGCATCTCTTCGGCGAGCGAACGACGTGCCATCGCGTCAATACTGGTGATGCGCTCGACCGGTGTTTCGATTTCGTCGAGCCGGATCGGCGCGGGAACGGCAGTCTGCGCGCGGCTCTCCATTACCGGGAAGGAATAAGACACCCACAGCCAGCCGTGAGCTTCGGGTACGTAGATGGAAAATGACTTTGAGCGGCGCGCCGGCGCGGCGCCGCTTTCAAACACAAACAAGATGTCAGTCGATCCGCCGTCATCACTGGCGGCGCGCGCATCCAGGCCGGCCAGCGCTTGCTCCAGCAAAGGGATACCGGGACGCAGCTCGATCGCCTGTCGATATCCCGCGGCGGCCAGGCTTGGTTCGCGCAGGGCCTCGTAGACAAAACCTGCGAGATAGTGACTCAGCGCGCTTTGGTAACTGTTTTTCAGCGCATTGACCTCGGGATTATCGAGCGTCGCGACCGGATAGCCGCCCAGCTCCTTGTAGCCGGTGCGAATATCTTTGGACTTGGTTTCTTTGGCCAGCGCTTCGTATTCCTTTTCACGCACGCGCGCAATCAGTGCCTCGCGTTCGTGCGTGCGCTTGATTGCGACGCGCGCGCCGTCCCAGTCCCCCTGCGCAAGGTGATTCAACGCCATGCGCGTGGTGAGCATGACTTTTTCAAAATCATGTCCCTCGTAAGTGCGCAGTTCGTCGTTTACTACCAGGCTGGTGAGTTTTCCGAACAGCCGCTCGGGGTCGAGGGCGGAAGACTTTTCCCAGGCTTCGACAATCTTGTCCGCGGTCCGCCATGCCTGCTGGCTCTCATCGATGCGGCCGTCGAGGCGCAACAATTCGCCCAGCTCCAACCAATACAGCAGATCACGACTGCCGCTGGGGCCGCGCTTTTTCAGAGAGGAAATTGCGTCGGCGCTGTTGCCGGACTCGGTCATGGCGCCGAGGCGCGACAGCTCCACGTCGTAACTTGCGCAACCGGCGAGCGCGAGCAAAGCGAGGCCAGCAAGTAGACTAGGTATCGAGCTGATCCGCAAGATCGAGAAAGTCGTCCGCGTTGAAATCAAAGCCCGCCTCCGACGCGAGGTCTTTCTTCACGCCGCGCCCGTTCTCCAGTGGACGCCGCACGAACGCCGTCTTAAGACCGGCGCGCTTGGCGGCGAACAAGTCATCCTTGTGTGCCGCGACCAGCATCACTTCGCGCGGTTTCAGGCCGAGCAGTTCCGCTGCGCCACGGTAGGCTTCGAGATCAGGTTTGTAGTGATGAAACAACTCGGCCGAGATCACGCAATCCCACGGCAGGCCGGCGTTCTTTGCCATGTTGGTGAGCAGCGCCACGTTACCGTTGGACAAAGTCGATATGACGAATCCGGACTTCAAGCGCTTCAGGCCACGTCGTGAATCGGGCCACGGCTTCAATCGATGCCACACCTGATTCAGATGAATTTTGTCGGCTTCTTTGAGGCCGCGAATACGAAACTGCTCCAGCAAGTCATCGAGAATAAGACGATGCAGGCGGTCGATATTCATCCATGGCAGCGCGCCGTTGCGCACGCGATCCATGGCCGGACGATAACCGGCGCGCCAGGCGTCGGCGAAGGCGGCGGCATCGAGGTCCAAATTGCGGGCGTGCGCGAAGGCGCGCATTTCACGGATGATGCTGCCGCGCCAATCCACTACGGTCCCGAACACGTCGAACACCAACGCATGGATTGACTGCGGTTTCCGCATATGAGTACCTTTCCAGCCGCTAGTGGCGGGTCGAGTTTCGTGAGAGATAAGCGACTTGAGAAATCTAGAACGTTACCAACGCCCGGACAATATCATTCCAAGCAGTTTTTACCGACGCCGAGACATCGCGACTCTCAAGCAATTCGAGAAGTTCTTTCGTATAGACTCCACGGCACTCGGCGCCAATTGTTGCAAGGTTGTTTACGATCCATTCTTTCGCCTGAATGAAGTTAATTTCATGCCCTTGGGAGAAATAACTGCGAGCAGTTGCACGTGCATCCGCAGTTGGTGCCATGCTTGCATACACAAATAGATAATCGAGAATTCCAGCCCGAACAATCTTGCTGTTGAACGTCGAAACAACACGAGATTTCTCGATTGGGCGTTCCGTTACTTCAATTGCAAGAAGCGTTTCGCCTTTAAGGGAGACGGTAATATCACCGCCGGTTCCAGTTGACTTGTCGGACACATTGATCCCTTGATACTCAATATGCCAACTTAGGTTGAAGCACGACTTGATGGCGCGAAGCATTGCGACCACAAGCATTACCGGAACTAACCCTCCGCTCTGTACCTGCATCATTTCCGTCAGCAATTTGTCATACTGCTCTAGGCTTAACCGACTGATTTTGGATAGGGGCACTCGCGAAGCGTCGCGCAATTCGCAAAGGCTGTACAGCAAGTGAACCGCTAGAGTATTGGCTTCGCTCTCCGTTGATTGCTCCAATTCATCAAGAAATGCGAGTAAGGCCTTGTAACCCTCCTTGTCGCGCAGCCCACTCGCAGTTTCCGGAATAAACTTCACGCTCCGGCGAAAACTTGCGAGGTACGGGCCTTTCGAGCAAGGAATCATGCGGTCTTGCAAAAAAGGATTGACAACTTTTTCGTCTAGCGTCCGCCCATTGAAAGCATCGCTGCTTTGACTGACATAGGGATGCCGAATATTAATCGAGGCGTCGAGCAAACGCGCCAGGCAACAGCCTAGAAGGACTTCTCTAAATGATTGCGTGGGCGAAGTTACAAGCCGTTCAGTTGCCGTTACTACTTGCTCGGGCACTGCTGGCCGCTGTTGCAGCCGGAATGCCCGTTCAGCATCCGCAAACAAACCGGTTAACAGCTCGGTAGCCTTGTCATAGTTGATACTCGCCATAACTCAGTAATTCATCCATAGGCATTCTTGACGTATGTGCTTTGTCGAGTGAATCACCTTGGCGGGGGCGTCGAAACGCCTAAAGTCTTTGTACCAAGTATCCATGGGGTCGCAGCGATAGCCTGAGACAGCCGCTAGTCCCTTGCATTGCTTCAGAGTTTCGGCAAGCTCCCAGTGCTGCTCGTTAGTCATTTCAAAACTGTACGCTTTCGCATCGCCACGCGTTTCATGCATATAGGGTGGATCGCAGTAAAACAGGGCGTCCTTGTCGTCATAGAGTCGAATTATGTCGAGTGCCGGGCGATTCTCGATCTGTACACGTAACAGTCTCGCTGCAATATCGCTGAGGCCCTCAACTCCGCCTAACCATCGAGATACAACTCCGGACATTCCGGAGCGGCTGGTATTTTTGCAATTTGCCCAACGGCCAAGTGTTGCGGTCTGTGCTAGGCCTGTTCTCGCCTGTCTTGCGCGAATATAAAAATGACGCGCACGTTCAAGATCACTTCCGCCATGTTTTGGAGCATTTACTGCCAAGTGAAATTCTTCTCGAGAAAACGGTGTCAATGCGATAGCCCTAATTAGCTCTTCATGACGGTCGCGAAGGACGCGGAAGAAATTTACGACATCTCCGTCAATGTCGTTGTAGGTCTCAACCGGCGAGCTTTCTCGATTCAGCAAGACAGCGGCTGATCCAGAGTAAGGTTCACAGTAATGGTGTGCCGTAGGTAATAGCGGCATTAACCATTCAAGATGACTGAATTTGCCACCATACCAACCAAAAACGATACGGCGATTGCCCCGTTTGCGTGCAATGACTGTAACGTTATCGAACAATTGAGCTTGCTCAAGATAGATGGCGGATGCCGAGCGTTGTGCGGCGACCTCAACCGTCGCTCTAGGGGCCGCAGTGTATTTGCCGTTAGCACGGAGAGATCTAACCGGTTTCGCCGCTTGCGCCTTGGGCTTTCTGAGGGCTGTTGCCGTCATGAGGTGATCCTGTGAATTGATTTTTACCCGCAAACTGAGATAAATATAACCCGGCGTCGGGCATTTGAGAAGCATTACAGAAAAATTACGAACTTATACTGCCCGCGAGGGCCAGACCGCAAAACTGGAACTTCGAAAGTCTCTTTGATGGAGAAGCAAGATCATGAAACACTCCTTATTTAAATCATTATACGGAACCCGGAACTGAGGCGCCCGTCGGTAAGTTATAGTTCGCGCAATAATTCGTATGGAGAAGATTGTGAGTCAACCAGGAATCGACGATAAGCGACGCCAAATTTCCACTGCAGTTGCTGCCGCCGTGATGGCGCAAGGAGGCGCGAGCGTCTTCTTGCAACAGACCTTCGCCGAACAGGGCCCGCCTGCGCAAGGAATCCGGCGCATGAGCGGAACGGTGTTCGTGAATGGCAA
>JAYUZG010000026.1:0-3067 GCA_043751985.1 Betaproteobacteria bacterium | reverse complement strand
CTTGCCATCGACGTGCTCGACTTCGACGCCATGCCCGGCCACGCCTTTGAGCGGATGCAATACAACAAAGCCAGTGCGTGCAGTGAGAAAATCGGTCTTCGGTATCGCCGTCCCGTTGAAACTCAAACTGCCATCGGACTTTCCCTCAATCGTGCAGTCGAACGCAATCTCCCGCCCCGCATCTTTGCATACCGCATGATAAGAGACCGAAAAGCCATCCTTGCGTTGTTCGACTTTGACATCAGACAACTTCGGTACGTAAGTGCCCCAATTCTCATCGCGCACCAGGAAAGCGACTGCGCGTAGCACTTCGACACCATTGACCTTGAGATAACGCAATGCGCCGTTATCCAGTTCGACGCTGAGCGGACCGGCGTTTAAGATGCGGCCGACCCCATCCGGTTGCTCGGTGCCGCAGAGTTTTATTGCCAGCGACGGCGCGTTCATAATGTTTTGCGTCCTAAATGACTTTCTCGGTCTGCGGATCGATCAGCACCGTACGATTCATGTCGATCGCCAGTTCAATCTGCTCGTTTGGCTGTGACACATCATGCGCCTGTAGTTCTGCCATGATCTCCATTCCGCCACGCTGATCGATGCCACCCTGGCGAAAAGTCGCGTAAGTGCGTGCGCCGGTTGGCTGTAATAACTCGATGCGCACAGTGAGTCGCGCGACTCCGGAGCGCGAGTCGTTTGGCAGGGCGCGGCTGATGTGTTGCGGGCGCACGCCCAGGATCATGTCTTGGTCGCGCCAGCCCTCATAGCGCGCGGCGCGACTTGCCGGCAGCGCCAACTGCGTTCCCTCGGAGAGCGCGGCAACCAAGCCACCCGACGCCGCGGCCAGCTTGACCGGAATAAAATTCATTGCGGGCGAACCGACAAAGCCGGCGACGTAGCGTGTCGCCGGGCGTTCATACAAATCAAGCGGCGCGCCGGCCTGCTCGATCTTTCCGTCACGCAGCAGCACGATGCGATCGGCCATGGTCATCGCTTCAATCTGATCGTGCGTAACGTAGATCATGGTCTTGCCCAATTCTTGGTGTAGGCGCTTGATCTCGCTGCGCATCTCATCGCGCAATTGCGCGTCGAGATTCGACAACGGCTCGTCAAACAAATACAAGCGCGCGTTGCGCACGATGGCACGGCCGATCGCCACGCGTTGCAACTGCCCGCCTGAGAGCTGACGTGGGTAGCGATCCAAATAAGACTCGATCGCCAGCATCTCGGCTGCGCGCCTGACTTTGGGTTCGATTTCAGCCGCGGCGGTCTTGCGCGCGCGCAAGCCGAAGGCAATATTCTCGAACACTGTCATGTAGGGGTAAAGCGCGTAGTTCTGAAACACCATCGCGATGTCACGTTCGCGCGGTGCCATGTGATTCACCACCTTGCCACCGATTTCAATCGTGCCGGAGTCGGCATCTTCAAGTCCGGCGATGGTCCGCAGTAGCGTGCTCTTACCGCAACCGCTTTGGCCAACCAGCACGGTGAATTCCCCTTCCGGAATTTCCAGGTCGATGCCGCGCACCGCGTGGACGCTGCCGTAATACTTGTGGAGTGCGGAAATTTTGACGTCAGCCATATCGTTGCTTTCAAATTATCTTTAATGTTGTGACTAACCACCGAGACACAGGGACACAGAGAGAAATCAGTCCATTGCGACGCTCACCTCTGTCACTCCAATTAGTCAATGTCAGAGAGTACCGATTCGTTTCAGATGTAAATTCTTTCAACGTCTTTATCTCTGTGTCTCCGTGTCTCTGTGGTGAGATCAATTTTTCCGCTGTGGCTAACCCTTCACCGCGCCAAGTGAAATACCGCGCACCAGATAGCGCTGCATGAAGGCGACGATGATAAAGATTGGCAGTGTGCCCAGCACCGACATGGCGGAAATCTTGGTCCAGAAGTTGGACTGTCCGCCAAAGTAGTGCGTCACCTGCACGGTGTAAGTCACCACGTTGGTACGGGTCAGTACCAGCGCGAACAGAAAATCGTTCCAGGCGAACACGAAAGTGAAAATGGCCGTGGCGAACAGGCCGGCGCGGCACATCGGAAAAACCACTTTCCACAGCACTTGCCAGCGCGTGCAGCCGTCGATCAAGGCAGACTCTTCCAGCGCCTTAGGAATGTCTTGAATGTAGCCGCGCATCATCCAAATTACATAAGGCAGATTAAACGCGGTATAGAGCAGAATGACGCCGAAGTAGGTATCGACCCAGCCGAGCCAAACGTAAAGAAGAAAAATCGGGAACACGACGGCGATCGGCGGCACCATGCGCTGCGAGATGATCCAGTTCGCCAAATGATCGCCGCCGGTTCTGAAGCGCGCCAGACTGTACGCGCAGATGGTTCCAATGAACATGGCCAGCACGGTGGAAATTCCGGCGACCACCAGGCTGTTCCCTACCGTCGTTGCATCACCGTCCTTGAACAACACGGCATAGTTGCCGAACTGTAAACTGGCCGGCCACCACACCGGCGGATAAGAGTAGATCTCGTTGGCGGTCTTGAATGAGATCATGAACAACCAGTAAATCGGAAACAGGAATAAAACGGTGACGACGCACGCGACGCTGAATCGAAGCGCAGTGCGTGTGGCGCGGCGTTGTTTGACTGACATCATCGTGCCAACTCCACACGCTTCAACGCCAACATCACGACGGTGGTGAGCAGAAAAATAATCAGCAAGGCAGCCGCCGCGGTGTAACTGGTCTCGAACTGATGAAAGCCCTTGATGTAGGTGAAGATCGACAGCGTCTCGGTCTTGGTGCCGGGCCCACCCTGAGTGAGAGCCCAGATGATGTCGAAGATACGAAATAGATCGAGCGCGCGAATCAGTAGCGCGATTGCCATCACCGGCCAGATGGCGGGCAGAACAATTTTCCGAAAAGTACGCCAGTAGCCGGCGCCGTCGATTGACGCCGCCTCAAGCTGCGACTTGTCTACGTTGGCAAGCGCTGCGAGCAACAACAGAAACATGAACGGCGTCCATTGCCACACTTCGGCCACCAAGATGGCGGGGTACACGAGACTGGGATTAACTGTCCACAATATGATGGTTCTTTCGCCC
>JAYUZG010000025.1:0-3685 GCA_043751985.1 Betaproteobacteria bacterium | reverse complement strand
GAAGAAGAAGAAATATTGAAAAAGGCAGGCTTACTTGATCGAGATAGTGGATTCTAATGCTGAAACCGGAACCTGACAGCGGTTTCCGCGACGCGCTGGAAGTAAACCATCCGCGCGCCGGCGCGGAGGCGCGCATTGTCTCGCTGGTGCCGAGCATCACCGAATTGCTGGTGGACCTCGGCCTGGGCGCGCAACTGGTGGGACGAACCGGGTTTTGCGTCCATCCACGCGAAGCCGTGCGCGCTATTCCCAAGGTCGGCGGTACCAAGACGGTCGATGTAAAAAAAGTCCGCGCTCTCGCGCCCTCGCACGTGATCATGAATGTGGATGAAAACACCCGCGAAACCTATACCGCGTTGTGTACCTTTGTACCCCACGTCGTGGTGACGCACCCCTGCGCGCCAGAGGACAATCTTGATCTTTATCGCTTGCTCGGAGCAATCTTTGGCCGCGAAGCGCGAGCCGAGGAATGGTGCGATCGGATGAACGCCGCGCTGGGGGCCGCGCGTAGCCGTACCCGCGATCTACCGCGTGAGCGTGTCCTATATTTAATCTGGCGTCAACCGTGGATGACTATTTCCAGCGATACTTACATCGCGCGCACGCTTGGCGTGCTCGGTTGGAACGCTTGGCAACCGGCAGGCACGCAACGCTACCCCGAGATCAAGCTGTCGGCCGACCTCGGACAACAGTTGGAACGAGTGTTGCTCTCATCCGAGCCGTATCGATTCGGCCGCCAGCATGTGGACGAAGTCAGGCGCGAACTGGCGTGGGCTGACGCGAGCAAAGTGCAACTGGTGGACGGCGAAATGTGTTCCTGGTACGGCAGTCGCGCGGTGCAGGCGATGGCATACCTGGCCGGGTTACGCGGAGCCGGCGCGTAACCAGTAATAAAAGTCTGAGGGAAAAATGCGTTTCGAACTGAGTTTGTTGAAATGGGTGCTGATTGTATTGTTGCTGAGTGTTGGCGCCCTGGCGGCGATCAACGCCGGGGACGAAGACCCGGCGCCGGAATACCAGTCGGTTTTTGCGCCCACCGCGATGCCGGCGCTTGCGGCGGAGAAAAACGCAGCCTTTTGGCTGATTGGTTTTTCGGCGCCACTGCTCGAAGATCCCTACGCAAAGGGTGTGAGCGCGGTGCAGAGCGCGGAAAAACTGGCGCGCGAAAAACCGACTGACGCGATCACCCAGGAGGCGATTCTCGGCAAGGCGAGCCTTGCTTTCCAAGGCGACGGATCGGCGTTGTGTGACTTCCTCCAGGCCAACTGTCTGGCGAAGGCGCGCGACAACGCGCCGGCGCTCGACAAACTGGCGGTAGAAAACAGCGTTCTCCTGGGGCGCTATGAGCAACTCGCGCGCTTTGACGGCGCGCGCAATCCCTTTCCACCCCGCCACATCAATGCACCGATCTTGTTTCCAGATCGAACGCAGCGGCTGAAACTATCTCTCATCGCCAAGACCGCGGCAGGAGGCGAGGCCGACAAGGCGATGAATGAGCTGGCCAACGACGTGGCGATGTTGCGGCGGTTGCTGCCGGGAACGCAGGCGGTGGCCGAGCGCAATCTCAAAGTAGCAGCGTTGATGCGCGATGTACGGCTGGCGAGTGAATTGGTGCGCGACGTCGAATTGTCGCCAAGCGCCGTCGAAGCATTGACTAGAATCGTCGCGCCGTTGAGTAAAGACGAAATGGATTACCGCGCGGCGGCCAGTTATGAAAGCGCAAGTTACTTGTCCGGATTCGATGTCTATCGCGATCGGGGCAATCGCGGCAACGTCTGGTACAGCGCGCTGACCGGCTTCGCCTGGAACTCGGTGTACAAGCATCAGGCGACGCTCAATCGCGCCGCGCGCGTGGTGCAGGCGGCAGCAGCGCTCACCGTGTCACCCGCAGCGGAACTGGGCGAGCGGCAGCGCGCGCTGAACGAGGCGATCCGGGTGGAAACCGAATTGAACTGGCGCGCGCCCTACAATCTTTGGGGAAAACACCTGGTCGACTTCAACGCCGATCAATTCGAGGTGCGTTCGCCGGTGCCTTTGTATGATCTGATCGGACTGATGCGGCTGACTTCGCTGCAATATCGCATCAAGCGAGATAAATTGATCGACGATCGCATCCGCGCGTATCTGGAAACCGTCGGCGCGGAATTTTCAAACCCGTATACCGCACGACCCATGTTCTGGAACCCGGCCGATCGAAGCCTCGGTTTCGACAGCGGCACGGGCAAAGCGGTGGTCACAGTGCGCGTTGCCAATTCAATCTCTGCAGCGGCGGCAGACGCGCAGAAGCCCAAAGCTCCGCCGCCTATCCCGGCGAATATTCTCAAACAGATTCAGGGTGGCGGCGTGCAGTAAGCAGAATCGTCAAGGGCGTAGAGCGAGATTAGCCCTTGCGCGATTGTTCCGGTGCATCGAGGCGGAACTTCGCGTAACTGCCGGGCGCGTCCTCGATGGGCTTAAGTTTTCCGTCTCCGGCGCGGCGCGCGGGAATTTTCTCGCCGCCAAAATCCGCTACCCAGTTGCTCCAATCGGTCCACCACGATCCGTCGTGTTTACGCGCCGTGGCGAGCCAATCTTCGGCGGACTCGGCCAAGGCATCGCGCGTCCAGTAGCAATACTTGTTGGCCGCGGGCGGATTAACGATGCCGGCGATATGGCCGGAGCCGCCGAGCGTAAAACGCACCGGTCCAGGCAGGCATTGCGCGCCAAGATAAGTCGATTTCCACGGCGCGATGTGGTCCTCCAGCGTGGAAATGAAATACGCCGGCGTCTTCACCAACGAGAGATCCATCGGCACACCCGCGACTTGGATGCCGTTGCGCTCGCGCAGCTTGTTCTCGATGTACATCTTGCGCAGATAGAAAGTATGCATGGCGGCGGGCATGCGGGTCGCGTCCGAGTTCCAGTACAGCAAATCAAACTGAAACGGCTCTTTGCCCATCAGATAATTGTTCACCACGAACGACCAGATCAAATCATTGGCGCGCAGCATGTTGAAGGTGCCGGCCATGTCCGAACCTTCCAGATAGCCATGCGCGGTCATGCGCTTTTCCAGCTTGGCGACAATATCTTCATCGACAAAGACGCCCAGTTCGCCCGGCTCGCTGAAATCGATCAGCGTGGTGAAGAAAGTCGCGCTCTTGACTCGATTCTTCTTCTTTGCCGCGAGCCACGCCAGCAGGCAGGCGAACAAAGTGCCGCCCAGACAATAGCCGATGACATTGACTTCGCGTTCGCCGCTTGCTTGCTCGATCGCGTCCAGCGCCGCGAGCGGGCCTTGCAGCAGGTAATCATCGAAGGTCTTGTGTGCGTGGCGCTCATCCGGGTTAACCCAGGAGATGGTGAACACCGTGTGCCCTTGTGCGCAGGCCCAGCGGATGAAGGAATTTTTCTCCCGCAGATCGAGAATGTAGTATTTGTTGATCCATGGCGGGATGATCAGCAGCGGCGTTTTGAAGACTTCAGTGGTGCTGGGTGAGAACTGGATCAACTGCATCAAGTCGTTCTGATACACCACTTTGCCCGGCGCCGTGGCGACGTTCTTGCCCAAGGTGAACGCGGAGTAATCGGTCATGCTGATGGCGAGCTTGCCATTGCCGCGATCCAGGTCTTGCAACAAATGATTCAGACCTTCCAGCAAATTCTGCCCGCCGGTTTCCACTGTGCGTTTCAGCACTTCGGGATTGGT
>JAYUZG010000024.1:0-11889 GCA_043751985.1 Betaproteobacteria bacterium | reverse complement strand
AGCCGTTCATCTGGACCAAGAGCGCTCGTGACATCCTGCAAAAGGTCATTCGCGCCAATAGCCGCTTAAGTTCTAAACAGAATGCAACACTACACTAGGATGAACGGAACACTTCCTCTTTATCAGGCAAAACTGGCCGCGCCGTTTGCGGTACTGGGGGTGCGTACGGTGGGTGAGTCTCTGACCGGGATCGACTATCTGCCCAGTGGTGTTGCCACCTTAGCCCCGCAGACTGCGTTTGCGAAGGAGGTGTGCCGCCAATTACGTGCTTATCTTGACCACTCGGATTTTTGCTTTGACCTCCGGTTTGAACTGGTGGGAAGCGAGTTTCAGTGTCGTGTGTGGAGTGCGATACGACAGATTCCTTGCGGGGAAACCCTGTCTTATGCGGCGGTCGCGGCGAAAATTCAATCGGCGCCAAGACCGATCGGCAGCGCCTGCGGCGCCAATCGAATTCCGCTGTTGATTCCCTGTCATCGAGTGGTGGCCAGTCACGGCATCGGTGGCTTTATGCATAGCCGCGCCGGCGCGCCGATCAATATCAAGCGTTGGCTGCTGCAGCACGAGCGTGCGCGCTCGTGAGCGACGAATCTCTGCTGGATCAATTTTGCGATGCACTGTGGCTTGAGGATGGACTGAGCCGCAATACTCTGGAGGCGTACCGGCGCGATCTGCGCCGTTGTCAGGAATGGTTACGTCAGCGGTACGAGTGTGATCTGTTCCAGGCGTCGCACGCGGACTTGCTGGATTATGTGGCCGCAAAATTTTCGACTGGAGCGCGCGCCACCTCGTCATCGCGCTTGTTGTCCAGTCTGAAGCGTTTCTTTCGCTATTGTTTGCGCGAAGGTATCGTGCAAGCGGACCCGACCGTCTTGATTGAGTCGCCCAAGCTTCCGCGCGGACTGCCCAAGAGCCTCAACGAAGACGAGGTAGAGCGGCTGCTGGCGGCACCCGACACGACGACGGCGCAGGGCTTGCGCGACCGTGCCATGCTGGAGTTGCTCTACGCGTGTGGCCTGCGCGTGACGGAACTGGTGGGCTTGATCATGGGGCAGGTCAGCCAAGAGACTGGCGTAGTGCGGGTGCTGGGTAAAGGTTCCAAGGAGCGCCTGATCCCGGTTGGGGAAGAAGCGCTGGCCTGGCTGGCCGGCTACGTGAAGGAAGGCCGCCCCGCATTACTTGGAGGCAGACAATCGGATGTCTTGTTTGTCACGGCGCGAGAGGGTGCGATGAGCCGCCAGGCGTTCTGGTACATCGTCAAGCGCCATGCGCGAATGGCGGGCGTGACGAAACCTTTGTCTCCGCATACTGTGCGCCACGCGTTTGCCACCCACTTGCTCAATCACGGTGCCGATTTGCGAGTCGTGCAGATGTTGCTAGGTCACGCGGACATATCGACCACGCAGATCTATACGCACGTCGCTAAGGAGCGCCTCAAGCAATTACATGCGAAACATCATCCGCGAGGATAAATGAAGCAGACGCACGTACTTTATTGCGGCGGGTTACATTACTGGGATGACTAACGTTTTATTGTTGTGCCTGTTGAGCTATTTGCTTGGCTCAATCTCTTTCGCCGTACTGGTGAGCTGGGTATTCGCATTGCCTGATCCGCGCAGCTATGGATCGGGAAACCCGGGTGCTACCAATGTGTTGCGAACGGGGAAGAAACTTCCTGCCTTATTGACCTTGCTCGGCGATGCCAGCAAGGGCGCACTGGCGATCTGGCTGGCGCGCGCGTCGACGGCGAGCTTGGGGCAAGACGAGCCGCTGATTGCGGCGGTGGCGTTCAGCGCATTTCTAGGTCATCTTTTCCCGTTATTTCATCGCTTCCGCGGCGGTAAAGGCGTGGCGACGGCGGCCGGAATCTTTCTCGCCCTTTACTGGCCGTTCGGGTTAACGCTGATCGGCATCTGGCTGCTGGTGTTTGCTCTCTCACGCGTCTCGTCGTTGTCGGCTTTGAGCGCGGCCGTAAGCGCGCCACCGCTCGCGGCATATTTCTTCGGCGCGAGCGCGAATTTGGCGCTCACGGCGTGCATGACCATTCTTCTGATTTGGCGCCATCGCTCCAATCTCGCCATGCTGCTTGCCGGGAAAGAAAGCCACGTAGGCAGCGGCGGCACCCGTGAAAAATCCGATCAGGCGTAGAGCGAATCCAGTTCCCAGCGTGGCCGCACACTGAACGCGTTGGAAGGTTCCCCTTTGCGAGTAGCCAGCAAAGTAGCGGCGAGCGCGATCATTGCGCCGTTGTCCGTACAAAATTCCAGCGCCGGATAGAACACTGCAAATCCTTGACGCGTGGCAGCGGCATCCAGGCGCGCGCGCAGCGCCCGATTCGCACCGACCCCGCCGGCGACGACCAGCCGTTCGAGCTTGGTCGCCAACAGCGCGGAAATCGATTTCTTGACCAGCACCTCGACAATTGCATCCTGGAAGGCAAACGCCAAGTCTGCTTTCGCGTGGTCATTCAAAGTAGTGTTGCGCACGACGCTCGCCACGGCGGTCTTGAGACCGCTGAAGCTGAAGTCAAGATCGCCGCTGGCAATCATCGGCCGCGGGAGCTTGAAGTGCCCCGGCCGGCCTTGGTCCGCAAAGCGTGCCAGCGCCGGGCCGCCGGGGTAGCCCAGCCCGAGCAGCTTGGCGGTCTTGTCAAACGCCTCCCCGGCCGCATCGTCCTGAGTCTCCCCCAAAAGCGTGTAGTGCCCCAGTTCTGCGACAGCCATGAGTTGAGTGTGTCCGCCCGAAACCAGCAACGCAACAAACGGGAATTCAGGCCTGGGCTTTGACAGCAATGGCGAGAGCAAATGACCTTCCAGATGATGCACGCCGATGGCCGGAATTTTCAGCGCGTAAGCGAGCCCGTGCGCGACGGCCGCGCCGACCAACAAGGCGCCCGCCAATCCCGGGCCTTGTGTGTAAGCGATGGCGTTTATCTCCGCGAGATCACGCCCGCCGCGTGCAACCACCGAACGGATCAACGGAACAATGCGGCGAATGTGGTCACGAGAAGCGAGCTCGGGAACGACGCCGCCGTAGTCCTGATGCATTGCAATCTGGGAATGCAGGTCATGGGCGAGTAACCCGGCGTCGCTGTCATACAAGGCGACGCCACTTTCGTCGCAGGATGATTCGATTCCGAGTACTAGCATAAATGAGTTGGGGGCAGCACTTTGGAAGTTCGGTCAATAACCCAGGTCATCGCCAAAGTCCAGCTATTTTGTGCGCAGTCCGCGGAATTGCTGCTAGAATGCGCGCCTTCGTTTTTGAGCCTGCGCGGGCGTATCGCCGCGTGTTGCGCACAAACCCCCGATCAACTTGATGAGAGAACTGCCTGCGCCCATGCCGACTATACGTGTCAAGGAAAACGAACCGTTTGAAGTAGCCATGCGCCGTTTCAAGCGCACCGTGGAAAAGACTGGCCTGCTGACTGAACTGCGCGCGCGCGAATTCTATGAAAAGCCGACCTCCGAGCGCAAGCGCAAACTGGCCGCGGCGGTCAAGCGGCACCACAAACGTCTTCGTTCGCAATTGCTGCCACCCAAGATGTACTGACAATGCATCGGCGGACGCGCGGCGTCCGCAACTGTTTTGTCCTGCTGAATTTTCCCCACCTTTACTCTGATGTCGCTCAAGTCACGCATCACGGATGACATGAAGGCGGCGATGCGCGCGAAACAGACGCTGCGTCTGTCGGCGATCAGACTGCTGCTCGCGGCGATGAAGCAGCGCGAGGTGGACGAGCGCATTGAGTTGGGTGATGCGGACATCGTCGCCATCATCGACAAGATGATCAAGCAGCGGCGCGACTCGGTCGCGCAATTCGAAAAAGGCGGGCGCGAGGATTTGGTCAAGGTCGAGCGCGATGAAATTGCGGTGCTCCAGGCGTATATGCCGCAAGCGTTGAGCGACGCGGAAATTGATGTTGCAATAGGCTCGGCAATTCAAAGCAGTGGCGCCAAGACTGCCGCGGATATGGGCCGCGTGATGGCGCTGCTGAAGCAATCCATTGCGGGACGCGCCGACATGTCTAAAGTATCGGCGTTGGTGAAGAGCAAACTGTCATAGCGCTGGGCGATAGGGCTGCCGACAACCGGCAGCGGTTGTGCTTAAGGTAACGCGGGACGGCGTCCGCGCTTCTCACCTATAATTCCCTCCAGTTGCGTCGATCTCCTACCGCGCGCGGGGCGGCATACCGATGATTCCCCAGCCATTCATCCAGGATTTGCTGAACCGGCTCGACATCGTGGATGTGATCGAGCCGTATGTGCCGCTGAAGCGCGCAGGCAGCAACCTCAGCGCGCGCTGTCCGTTTCACAACGAAAAAAGTCCTTCCTTCACGGTGAGTCCGAGCAAGCAGTTCTATCACTGCTTTGGCTGCGGGGCGCACGGCACCGCCATCAGTTTCTTGATGGAATTCCATGGCATGGACTTTGTCGAGGCAGTAAAGGAACTCGCTGGTAGGGCGGGGATAACGCTGCCCAACCCGGAACCGCGTGCGCGCTCGACACCAACCGAGGAACAAGTCGACCTGACGCAGTTCACCTTGAAAGCTGCGCAGTATTTCAAGAATCAACTGAAGCACGCGCCGCAGGCGATCGCTTACCTGAAGGAGCGCGGTCTGACCGGAGAAGTGGCCGCGCGCTATGGCCTGGGCTACGCGCCCGACGGCTGGCAGAATCTCGCCGCGGCCTTTGAAAACTACGCGGACCAAGCCCTCGCTGACGCGGGCTTGGTGATCGTCAGCGACGAGGGACGGCGTTACGATCGTTTTCGCGATCGAATCATGTTCCCCATTCATAGCCAGCGGGGCGCGGTGATCGGGTTCGGCGGCCGCGTCCTCGGAGAGGGCGAGCCTAAGTATCTGAACTCTCCGGAGACCCGTTTGTTCGAAAAAGGGCGCGAACTCTACGGTTTGTTTCAAGCCCGTCAGGCGATTCGTGAAGCTGGCTGCGTGGTTGTCGTGGAAGGTTACATGGATGTCGTGGCGCTGGCTCAGTACGGCATAGGCTACGCCGTAGCGACGCTGGGCACGGCGACAACACCAGTACACGTGCAAAAACTCCTGCGCCAGACCGATCGTATCGTGTTCTGTTTCGATGGCGATACGGCGGGACGCCGTGCGGCGTGGCGTGCGCTGGAGAACAGCCTGGCCGATCTGCAAGACGGGAAAGAGCTGCGCTTCATGTTCCTGCCGGTGGAGCATGATCCCGATAGCTACGTGCGAGAGCGCGGCAAAGAAGTGTTTGTAGCCGACCTGAATACAGCGCAGCCGTTGTCTGAGTTCCTGATCGGCTCTCTGAGTGCGCATTCGGATATGCGGTCGGCCGAAGGCAGGGCGCGTTTTCTGCAAGAGGCAAAGCCGCTGGTGAAACAGATCGTCGCGCCGCTGTTTTCACTCATGATCCGTCAGGAAATCGCGAAGATCAGTGACTTATCGCTACAGGAACTTGATGCGCGCCTTGAAATCCAATCGTCCAGGCGCGCCGTGACGCGAGAACGGCGTAACGCGAGCCCTCCGTCAATCGTGCGCAGATTAAACGAGTTGTTGCTGATTCAGCCCACCTTGGCACGGTCTGCCGATAGCGCGATGCTTGAGCAAAATTCTGACCTTGTGCTCGCCGACGTTCCTCCGGCGGACCTAGAACTATTCGCGTCATTGCTACGGCTGGCGCACACGGATGGCTTGCAGGTGGCCGTGTTCGAGAGTTTTCGCGGGCATGCGTTGGAGCCGTCGTTTACCGCCGCGCAGTCTGCGGCGCTGCATTCAGACCGAGCCGGAATGGACGCCGAGGCGATGGCGGCCGATTTTCGCGGGGGATGGGAACAATTGCTCGATCGTTTCCGCCAAGCGCGGCAAGACGTTTTGAGTCGCAAGGTGAGTGCCGCAGGATGGACGGCCGAGGACAAGCAACTGTACCGGGAGCTGCAGAGGCGTCCGGAGAGCGCAACCAAGTGACACAGGCACATGTAAGCCGCTATAATGCTCGGTTCTTTTCGAACAGGCTCAAGTAACGGGGAAGGTCAGGACATGGCACGCGAACGACGCAAGGAAAAGGAACAACTCAAAGAACTGGTCGAGCTTCATCCGATCGACGCCGAAGCCCGGCGTATGCGCTTGAAGAACCTCATCCTGCTTGGGAAGGAGCGGGGTTACCTCACCTACGCTGAGGTGAATGATCATCTGCCCGATGAGATGTTGGACGCGGAGCAGATCGAAAACATCATCATCAAAATTAACGACATGGGCATCCAGGTGTACGACGAAGCACCGGACGTCGAAGCCTTGCTCCTGGCGGAAAACACCACGCAGGCGGTGGTGGATGAAGACGCGGCGGAAGAGGTGGAAGTTGCCGCGACCACGCTTGATTCCGAATTCGGGCGCACGACCGATCCGGTACGCATGTACATGCGCGAGATGGGCTCGGTTGAGCTGCTCACGCGCGAAGGCGAAATTGAAATCGCCAAACGTATTGAAGATGGCCTGAAGCACATGATTCAGGCCATCTCCGCTTGCCCGACCACCATTGCAGAAGTGCTGGCGCTTGCCGACAAGGTTGAGCGCGACGAAATGCGTGTTGACGAAGTGATCGATGGCTTGATCGACCCCAATGCGCCGGAGGAGGTCCCGGTTGAAGTCTCCGAGGCGGAGATGGAAGAGGAGATCGAAGCCGAAGCGGTGGAGGAAGAGGACGATGGCGGCGCGGCGGCGAGCGCGACCCTGTTGAAATTGAAGGCGGATGCAATCGAACGCTTTGTCGTCATCCGTTCGCTCTACAACAAGATGCTGAAGGCGCTGGCCAAGCACGGCTCGAAGGGCAAGCCCTACCTGAAGGCGCAGGAAGAAATCACTGACGAGTTGATGATGATCCGCTTCTCGGCTAAACAGGTCGAGGCACTGTGTGATGCGCTGCGCCGGCTGGTGGAAGAAGTGCGCTCGCACGAGCGCGCGGTGATGGAGTTGTGCATCAATAAGGCGGGCATGCCACGCTCGTACTTCATCAAGTCCTTCCCCGGCAATGAAGAGGATTTGCAATGGTCGTCGCGCGAAGTGGCGCTGCGCAAGCCTTACAGCGACACCTTAGGGCGGGTGCAACCCGCCATTGTCGAAGCGCAGCAATCGCTGATTAATTTGCAGCGCCGCATCGGCATCTCGGTCAAGGACCTGAAAGAGATCAACCGCCAGATGTCCACCGGCGAAGCAAAGGCGCGCCGCGCCAAGCGCGAGATGACCGAGGCGAATTTGCGCCTGGTCATTTCCATCGCAAAGAAATACACCAATCGCGGATTGCAGTTTCTGGACTTGATCCAGGAAGGCAACATCGGCCTGATGAAAGCAGTCGACAAGTTCGAGTATCGTCGCGGTTATAAATTCTCGACCTATGCGACGTGGTGGATCCGGCAAGCGATCACCCGCTCGATCGCCGATCAGGCGCGCACCATTCGTATTCCGGTGCACATGATCGAGACCATCAACAAGATGAATCGTATCTCGCGGCAGATTCTGCAAGAGACGGGCTTGGAGCCCGACCCGGCGACACTGGCTACGAAGATGGAGATGCCCGAAGACAAGATTCGCAAGATTCTCAAGATTTCCAAGGAGCCGATTTCCATGGAAACGCCGATTGGCGACGACGATGATTCGCATCTTGGCGACTTCATCGAAGACACCGGCACCATGGCGCCCGCCGATGCGGCGGTGTACACCAGTCTGCGCGACGCGACGAAAGAGGTTCTCGATACCCTCACCCCGCGCGAGGCAAAAGTCCTGCGCATGCGCTTCGGGATTGAGATGAACACCGATCACACCTTGGAAGAAGTCGGCAAACAGTTCGACGTGACGCGCGAACGCATTCGCCAGATAGAGGCGAAGGCGCTGCGTAAACTGCGTCATCCCTCACGATCCGAGCGCTTGCGCAGTTTTCTGGATAACAATAGTTGATGTTCCGGCGCAGCACGAGTCGCGGTGTGGCGCCGCTTTTCCCGAGAGTTCCACGAAGGGTCTGTAGCTCAGTCGGTTAGAGCAGGGGACTCATAATCCCTTGGTCGCTGGTTCGAGTCCAGCCGGACCCATTTCCCAGTCCAAGCAAGTCCAGATAAGTCCGGATAATTAGGCTCATCGGAGGCAAGTCGACCGAAGCGGTCATTCACGCTATACCGCGTGCAGTCACGAGTTGTCAATCGGAGAATGGGGACACTCTTTCACGGAAACGGTCACCGTCGTTTGTGAATTGGCGCTCGCGGCCAATGTCATCCAGAGAAAACACGAATGTGTTACTAACTATATGGACGGAAACCTATTCCATCGAAAAACTCTATAACGCTACGCCGATCAAGCGTATCGTGCTGGGACTGATTGCCATAACTCTTCAGGCAATCGTAACAAGCAAGCTCGCACGTACATCTTCGGTACGTCTGGACGGCCGCTTCAACGACTTTTTCCCAACTCTCGAAGCCTTCCTTCACAAACCCGGCACCTCCGGGAGTGTGGTCATACAGAATGATTTCCGAGCTAGCTCTGTGCGACTTGTTGCCGAGCCATCGCCAAGACACACCTATATCAGACGGCTCAAGATCAAGAGCAAGACACAAACCTCTTTGGAGCGAATAAGCCATTGACTCAACCGACCCAGGGAGCGTAACCGGGCGAGCAATCAAGCAATAGCTTTGAAACTGATGACCATAGGCAAGAGGTTTCGTCCACGGTTGATCATTTCCGCATTCCGTAACACCAGCAACCGGCCGAAGTCTTCTATGTTTCTTTCCCGGTTTGTAGCTACGGAGCGGTTCGCTGCATCCGCACTCCTCGCACAGCATAAAGCCCTTGTCCCCAGGACCGAGATTGTAACGAAATAGTGTGCCGGCTTCCTTCAATGCGAGACGAAATTTCCCGAATTCTTGGAAGCTCGCTTCGTCGACGTGGTCAATAAAATGGGTGGAGGTTTGTCGCTGGCGGATTAGTGTGCTTCGGCGGTACCTCGCTGTGCCGTCTTTCTCGTCAATGCGCACGCTAAAAGCGAATGGTTCGACAAATGGTCGAATGTATTGCCTCGTAATTGACCGCAGGCAAACCGAACACGAACCAATTAGTTTGTCTTGTGTTATTTCAGTTCGGATTTGTTTGCAGGACGGACACTCGGAATACCATTTCCGATTTGGTCTATCCTTCTTACTTTGGACGTAAAGTCCAGCGCTGGTGAAGACCTTCTTGTGCGCTATGACTTGCGCGCCAGGGGCAAACTCGGCGATTGCAATACCCCGATCTCGACTGAGTTCCACGTCCGCATCGCGTGACCATCGGGTCCTTCCCGTCTCCAAAGTTACAACGTCGAGGGGGAAGGCGTAGCGAGGAAGGAATCCGCGTCTAGCGAGCACTGCAATGACATCGCTACCCAGCAGGTTCTTTATCGCCTGCTCGATGTCGCTGATCTGTGCGCCCTGATCATAGAGCTTCTTGCGCTCGGCCATGAGAGCGGACAGTTCCTCTGCAATACTCTCAACTACCGACCGATATTTCTCGCGTGCCGCCGCCACACCGGAGGTGAAAGTGGAAACTGCGCTAAGCAAAGATCGCCCAGCGGCGGTCTGGAGTACGTCTGTAGCTTTCTGTTGACCGAGCCATTCGAGGAAGTCCAGATATAGGGTAGACGGCCGAAGTTGAAGCCATCCGTCCGGAATCCCGGTTCGCGCCTCACCAGACAGAAATCCTTCCAGCCGGATCTGCTGATTGATTTGTCCGAGGACGCGCCCGTCGGCGATCTTGACCCGAAGAAACTTCGCAAATACCACCGCATTAAAGTGCCGTTGCGCAATCACGATGTTCTCTGTGAAAACGGTAGGAGTACGAACTTCTCCGGACATCAGACGCGGCGGGTCTTTCCACGCATCCGCGTCGTATTTTGTACGGCGGCAAAGTGTGACTGAGACCGAGTTCTTGTCCTTACCTCTGCCAGCACGGCCCACACGTTGAACGTAGCTCGCACTAGATGGCGGCGCATTTCGCAGCAAAACCTTCTGAAGGTCGCCAATATTTATACCCATCTCAAAAGTCGTGGTGCTACTAAGAAGATTAACTCCCTCGGGGGCGCGGAATGCGTCTTCAATGGCTTTTGCCAAATTCTTGTTGATTTGTGCCGTATGTTCTTCTGATTTCAAGGTAAAGAACTGCGGCGATTCTTTCCCGGATACCCAGCGCGCGATAATATTTGCGTCTGTCGGATCAAACGACCGAGGCTCCAGGTTTCCTTCACATGCCTTTTTAGGGCAGCAGTTCCTTGCAGAGTAGGCAGTAACTATGCCGCAGCGGCTACAAACGTAACGTGTTGCTGTTTTGCCGACAAAGAGGCGTTCGTAACCCAGCTTCCAGCGTCCTTTGTTTTCAATCAGCAATGCCTCGGACGTAAGGAACGTCCAGATTTTCTCAGCGAGGGTAAGCGCGTCGCCCCGCGAAAGCTTGAGCGCACGACCAAGGTAGTCAGTAACAATGTTATCGTTAGTGACCGTATTGTCTTTGTTTACGCGTGGTAGCCAACCATTCGTATTTCTGACCCCTTCTCGGCGCAAGACATAGGCAATATCTGCCGTCACGCGCCCAAATGCGGGGGCGTCGGGCGGGACGCGGTCCTTAGGTAGGGTAAACGCCTTTCGTTGACGTATATAACCTAGCAAAACTTGGATAGTTGCGCGGGCCTCCGCCGCTCCCAGGGTCGAGGTGCCAAGCAACTCTTGCCAGCGTGATTGTTCGGCCTGTTTAAGTCGATACTCCACGGCAACCAGACCCAAATCCTCAGCCGATTCACGGGCTGAATCGGGTATTCCGAAATAAGCAAACGTCTCTGCAAGCCAAAGATTGCGTTTTGCCTTTGCGTCCACTTCCTCGTCGGAATAGCGTGAGACCGGTAGGAAAAATTGCGAGTTGCGTTCCTCTTCGTCAGCCAGCTGCTCGCCCAGCGTTACTAGGTCTAATGGGTTTTGTTCTCTGTCGAGAATTTCAAGAATCTTGCGTCCCATGTCATGTGCGAAGGTTTCCTCTTCAAGAAGCGAAGGAAACGCTGCGGCACGCTGCCGATGATCGGTAAAACACAACAGTTTTCGAGGAAGTTTGTTCGAATCCTTTGCTGGACTTACCTGGAAATGGGCAAGCGGAATGGCCATTGAGAGCCCCATTTCGTCATCGGACTCCTGAAACCGGTGCACCGGTTCCAGACCCGAGCCATTGCGCGCACCGCAGTTGGGGCAAGAGGTGAGCAGTGTTTTCTCCGGTCCTTCTTTATTTTCGTTGTCCTTTGCTTTTCCAAAGTGTGGGCACTGCCGATGAAATACTCGAATCGTGCGCAGATGCGAATGTTCGCAAGTGCAATTGTCCCCGGCTCCTTTATCCTTCTTCTTCCCGCAAATCACACACCATTGCAGTTCGGCGGGATTACCCATCAAGTCAGTCTGGTCCTCATCCTCATCGGCTCTCACTTGTTGGGGATACGGCAAATCATCGTCCACGCTGAAATAAGACCAGTATGAATCTCCGACCCAGCCTAGCTCTGTACTGAACGAATCGAAATGAGGTTTGGGCTCACCTTCGCCATCTGAGTTCTGATATCTGCGTGGTCCCAAATCTTGGAGAGCACCATAGAGGTAACCGCACTTCCGGCATGTAACCACCTCGACCAATTTGGACTTGCGGCCAGCGCGATAACAATCCGGACAGTCACCTTCAGGTATTTCCGATTCGCTTTTGCGCGAAACGAAAAAGACCGGTTTCCCATCGTGGCGTCCCGGACATTGTTTATGCAGACAGACGTGCAATCCGTCCTGGGCTCGCACGAAATAGTGTAACCGAGTGGGTAACATATCCTCATGTGTCTGATCGGCCTTCGCTGCTGCAACGATTTCAAG
>JAYUZG010000023.1:0-1512 GCA_043751985.1 Betaproteobacteria bacterium | reverse complement strand
TTTAAGGTGTTTTGCACCGGCGCTGCGCGCAGCGGAATCAAAGCTGCGCAGTATTTCCTGGCGGAACGCGTTGCCCAGTGCCCATCGGCCCATGCGTTTTCTATTGAACGGGTACTCACTCGTCGGTATTCCCAAAGCACGACATTGCGCGATGAATTTCCGGTGTACGGAAATAATTCCAGCAAGTCGAGTCCGCAGTCCATCTTCTGTGCTGATCTGCTGTAACCGAACGCCGTGCCGGCGAATCTGCTCGTGCATCCAATCAGTCAGCGCGGGATATTTTTTCAGCAAGGTGGTGAAGGCACCTGCGCAGTTAAGATTGCCGTCGTCACTGGCGGCACGCACCGGAGCGAGACGCAGATACGGTTTGACCCGCGCTTGGGGTAGCAGTGCGCGGTAACCACACACGCGACCATCTTCGTGCGTCGCACAGCAGCGTTCGATCAATCGGTAAATTTGCGATCTCGCCACGCCATGTTGCTTGGCTATGTCGTTGATCGCCATGCCGGACAGATAGGCATCGATCGCTTGTCTGTTCTGCTCGTACGCGATACGGTGTTCATCCTTTAGCGCGCCTGGGTCCACAGTGGGCATGGTCGTCCAGTCGATCGCCTGGATATCGCGCCTCGATAGTTTCATTGCAGCGGCCTCATGAACGACGTGGTTAGCCGCAGCGTCTCGGTAGTTAAGTTCGGCGCGGCGACTCGTCCCGTTCGCAGTAATTCGAATACGCAAGCACGCACTGCACTCGGATCTCCGACTGCGTATTCGCGCTCGATGTCCATCAAGCGCTGTGGCGTCGAGAGAAACTGAAGAATACTTTTGTCGAGGTCCTTGCGCACTAGTCCAACGCTGGCATTGATGACTGGCAGCATCTGCTCCCAGTTGTTCACCCACGCACGCTTGGCTGCGAGCTCGGCGTGTGCGATGTAACGTAGAGGGATAGTCGCTTCTTTGATTGCGACTTCTTCATTTTGCGAGTCGTCTTCAATGACGATAAATTCTTCGTGATCATCGAAGCGCACCCAGAAGTCCGCGAGCTTCGAGCCTTCGCTGGTTTCAAGCAACAATGGGTGTTCGCAGAAGCTAACAATTTTGGGATCGGATTCGAGGATGAGCCACGCTTCAAATGCAGCATGACTCAAAAGCGTTACGCGGCGCTTGAGCTTCGGGCTGTAACCGATGAGCTGCCGTTGGCCGCGGCGCCGAGGTACTGAGACGCCGTGGCTATATCGCAAAGGGATCTCTCTTGGCATAACAGCATGCCTCCGCAAATTCTCACGTAGCGCACATTCTGAGTGAGTCAATATTCGATCTGGAATATGACAAAAGTACTATGCTTTTTGCCTACTTGATTTGCGACGCCGAGTTTCAACTTTCCTTGCGGGCGATGGGGAGTTTCATCTTTGCTTGCGAAAAATTGCAAAGAAAGTTGAGACAGTCAAATACCGGAGGATTGATTTATTGAGAGAATTTCTCGCCTACCGTGTCTCAACTTTGCCGACTTCGACG
>JAYUZG010000022.1:0-19799 GCA_043751985.1 Betaproteobacteria bacterium | reverse complement strand
CTCCACCACACGATTCACCACGCTCGTCTGATGCTCACACATTCAGGGCTGAGGACCGAAAAATGCTAAAAATCGCCCACTCGATTCCGTGAAGAGCCTCTTAATTCAGACAGCGATTCTGTCGCGTTTCACAGTCCCTATGGCGAGGGCATTGACCGGATACGACGGCGCCGGACTGCTTCTGGAGGATTTCTATCGGCGACACTTGTTCATAGACCGGCGCCACGGATTCGATCCAATCTATGAATATCACGCGTTGTTTCGAGATTTTCTGCTGGATCGAATAAAGACAACACTGAGCACTTCTGACCAGTTGGCACTTGGCGTCCGTGCAGCATCACTGCTGCTAGCCACGGGCCATTTGGAGGAGGCGTTCCTCCTTTACTGCCGTCACGCAGATTGGAACAGTGCCATTGACCTATTTGCGCAGCACGCCCCCCTTTTGCTTGAGCAAGGCAGAGGCAAGACCGTACGTGAGTGGGCAGCCCACCTGCCAGAAGCCGCGCGCACTACGAACCCCTGGATACCCTATTGGATTGGTCAGTCGCTGTTCCAGCAGCACCGAGACGAGGCATGCCGTCATTTGGAAATCGCCTACTCGCTGTTCGCATCACGCAGTGACAGCGTGGGTAAGCTGCTCAGCGCGTCGGCCATCGTAGCGTCCTATCACTTCGACTGGGCGGATTTCCGCGACCTCGATCGCTGGATTCCAGTGCTCGAAGCAGGCGTGCTTACGGAACGCTGTTCGCTATCGACCATGGACGAGCTAGACGCATGTGCCGGACTGCTTGCCGCACTGATTTTCCGCCGGCCTGCAAGCGCAGCCCTGCCCAAGCTTGCAACACGAGTGTTGCGCTTGCTCGAAGGTCCCGGTGATACAAACCGGCGAATGACTGCTGCGGCGCTATTGCTTTCTTACTGCTATCTGGCAGGCGATGTAGATATACCTGAGCGCGTACGTGTTATCGCAGACAGACTTTTAGCGCGGCCAGAAGCTACCCCGTACGCGGTTGCATTCTGGCACGGAAGGCTGGCATTGCATTTTTGGCGTACTCATCAGTGGGAGGACTGCGCCGCTGCGAACTACGAGTGCACGCGGCACTGCGAAGAGCACGGGTTCGGAGCGTTGATGACTTGGTGCTATCTAAACCAGATCTATCTTGACACTCTTAATGAAGATGTTCGCGGGATGGAAAAAACATTAGGCCGCATGCGTGCGAGCGCCAAGCTTGGCCGAATACAGGATCAATATTTTGTCGCCATGTTCGGTGCGTCGGTTGCCTTCTATCGAGAGCAATTTCCACGGGCGCTGAGCATCTGTCGTCACGCTGTAAAACTCGCCGATCGCTCGGGAAATGCGCGTATGGCCATGGCGGGGCGTTCATGGCTTGCTTGCGCGCTCGCGCATACGTCCCAGGTCGATGAAATTGAGACAGTCATTGACGAAGCGCGAACAATGCTCGTGGGAACGCCGTTTTTGGCACTTCGCTCGCAGTTTTCCCTCACCGAAGCATTTGTTGCCATTAAGCAAGGTGATAAGACTCAGGCCCACGAGATTATCCGGAAGATCTTTTCGGACGCACGCGCAAGGGAAGATCTCTCGGAGTTTATTCCGCTTGGCCGGCACGTCTTAACAGCAGTCTGCAAAGAAGCATTGCGGGTCGGAATACACGCCGACGAGGCGCGAGAAATAGCACAGCGCTTCAATCTCGGTAACGATGACTACTCTCTGGAAGCATGGCCGTGGCGCCTGCGAATTCATACGCTGGGTCGCTTCACTTTGACCATAGACAATCAATTGCCGCCGTCTACTGGCAAGAGCCCCGTGCGGCTGCGTGAAATTCTTCAGCGTCTTGTCGTCGCGGGTCGCAGCGGTATAAATGCGGCCGTATTAGCCGAGGAGATATGGCCAGATCTGGAAGGTGACGCAGCCGCACGGAACATCGAGGTCGCAATATCCAGATTACGAAAGCTTCTCGGTGTGAGCAATGCTGTCATATTTCAAGACCAGCGGGTGACACTCAACACCCGATGCTGTTGGGTGGATGTATGGGCGTTCCACGATATGACCGCGAGGGCAAGTTCGGCTTCGAACTTGGACAAAGAAGGTATGCTCCGTGCATTGATCGCGCTCTACGCTGGACACTTCCTCGAAAGTGAAGGTGATCCGTCCTGGCTACATTGCTACCGCGAGGCGGCGCGCGCTCGGTGGCGAACCACGGCTGAAGATCTGGGGCATTGCCTTGAAGCCGACCAGCGGACGACGGAGGCCATGATCCATTACAGCCAGATCATTGAGCGCGATCCGGTCGCCGAAGAGTTTTATCGTCGGCAGATGCGGCTGCAGCTCCAGATCGGTAACCATGTGGGAGCAGAGGAGACATACCGGCGATGTCGCAATGCGCTTGCGACGAAATTCGCCGTCGAGCCCTCCCCAAGCACTGAGGCAATTTATAAAGAAGTTCGCCATACGTTCAAGACCTCAACTGCTCGGGCCTGAGAGCGAGGATTACGTACTTGTGATGCATACACCCCGCTCGCAATTGAAAGTCATTTGATAGGTCACTGCTGCTAACCTCCTTGCGGGTTCGCGAAAATTCGCGGACCACGGCTGGGCGTGCCGCGACACGCCACGAGACTAGGAGACCAAGCATGACAGAACGCTTAATTTTTCTTCTAATGGTTGTCTGCGTCACCACTTTCGGCTCGGCTGAGGCGGCGGACGCAATCAAAATCGCCGATATCGATGTCTTGAGCGGCAGCGGGGCGCTGCCTGGTCAAGAGGCCTTCAAGATTCTGCGTGCCGCTTCCGAGTTAGTTGGCACCCAAGGTGGCGTGTTGGGCGGAAGAAAATTTGAGATCGTCGGCTTTGACAACAAAGGCAGTCCACAAGAAAGTTTAATCGTATTGAAGCAGGCGATTGATCAAGGGATTCGGTTTGTTGTGTCTAGCCAGTCGAGCGTAACGCACGCACTTACCGACGCAATTGCCAAGCACAACTCTAGAAACCCTGCCGACGCGGTGCTATTGTTGAATCGGGCGGCCTTGGATCCAGCATTGACAGAAACCAAATGCAACTTCTGGCACTTCAGGTTCGAACCGCATACGGACACGCAGGTAGATGTGTTGACCGACATCATGGCTAAACAGACGACGATCCACAAGGTATATCTGATCAATCAGGACTACGCGTTCGGCCAGAGCGTAAGCCGAGCAGCGAAAGAAGCGCTCGCGCGCAAGCGGCCTGACATCCAGATTGTCGGCGACGATCTTATCCCGATGCTGAAGGTTAAGGATTTCGGGCCGTACGTTGCCAAGATTCGAGCATCGAATGCCGACGCTGTGCTGACGGGCAATTGGGGCACTGACTTGTCACTGCTGATCAAAGCCGCCAACGAAAGTCGATTGCCGACGGAATTCTTTACTCTTCTTGGCTCGACCGCGGGAGCTCCGGCTGCTATAGGTGCGGCGGGGGCGGATCGGGTGAAGTCATTGTCGTCCTGGCACATCAATGCGGCTGATCCGACGTGGGAGCGGACACTGCTCGAATATAGCTCCCGATATGGAATGACATCTGACGTTGCTTATCTTCCCCCATTCCGTGTGATTACTATGCTTGCTAACGCGATGAACAAGGCTAGTTCGGTGGACCCATTGCAGGTTGCGCGTGCTTTGGAAGGTGCCGAATACGCTGGCCCAACCGGAGAGTCGTGGATGCGCGCCGAAGATCATCAACTCATCGCGCCGATTCTTGTCATGAGTTTTGGACGCGCTGGCCAAGCACCCGTGAAGCACGATGCCGAAGGAACAGTCTATGGCTGGAAGACCGAGGCGCTAATCCCAGCTACCGCAATAATTCCGCCGATTAAGTGCAAGATGGAGAGACCTGGCTGACGTTGTCACGAACTGCGGCGTTGGTCCAACACTGCGAGGTCCGACCGCTCCAATGAACGATGCAATTGACAAACAATGGAGTCATCGACAAAAAAAGGGCGCCTTGGGCGCCCTTTTTAGCATTCGGATCAATTAGTCTCGATTACCACCCATGAACGCCATCAGCAACTGCAACAAGTTGGCGAAAATGTTGAACAAGCTCATATACACGCTCATGGTGGCAACGACGTAATTCGTTTCACCACCGGTCACGATGCGCGACAGGTCGTGCAACAGAAATAGCGAAAACACCACGATCACCAGAGCGGAAATCGTCAAGGCCAGCGCGGGAATCTGCAGGAACATATTCGCCAGGCCGGCGACCAGCAAAACGATCATTCCCACGAACAGAAATTTCCCCATGAAAGAGAAATCTTTCTTGGTGGTGGTGGCGATGGTCGCCATCGCGAACAGGACGACGCCGGTGCCACCCGCCGCGAGACCGACCAGTTGGCCGCCGTTCGACAACCTCAAGGCCACGGTAAGCAGGGGTCCCAAAAACCACCCCAGCAAGAAAGTCATCCCGAGTAACAGTACGATGCCGAGACCGCTGTTGCGATTGGCGACAATGGCGAACTGTAGTCCGATGACCGCGCCAAGCACCACCAAAGAGGTGATGATTGGGTGTTGCATGAAAATGCCGACCGACGCCATACCGGCGAAAGCGCCAATGACGGTCGGAACCATGGTGAGCGCGAGCAACATATAGGTGTTGCGCATTACCCGGTTCTGTTCAACGGTCAACTGACCCGCTTGCGTGCCAAATTGAATATCAGGTTGCATTAAAGCGATCTCCTTACAAGTGACGAAATAACAGCGCTTGGACTAGCGAAGCTCAACTTAAGTTTCAATTGTCTAGATACTTTAGCCATCGAGCCCTACCTTGCAATGGCGGAAGCGGTGAGATTCGAACTCACGGAAGAGTTTCCCCTTCGCTGGTTTTCAAGACCAGTGCCTTAAACCGCTCGGCCACGCTTCCCAACCGGCGCGTAGTGTATCGCACCCGCCCCCCCTGTGCGGGCAACCGCAACAGGATCGACCATGCGGAAACCCACTACACTATCCTCCTCCCTAACCCGCTTACGGCGCCCATCTCTGCCAGTGGAACGTTCATTCGCCAAAGAAGTTCGCATGCTGCACCTCGGTGAAGGCGAGGAGTTTCATGGCGAGGGCATCCTTGCGGTGACGAAAGCGCTGCTGCAATCGGGTGTCGCTTATGTCGGCGGCTACCAGGGTGCGCCGGTGTCGCATCTGCTCGACGTCTTGGTTCAAGCGCAGCCGATCCTGGATGAGCTGGGTGTCCACGTCGAGGCGTGCTCCAATGAGGCGTCGGCCGCAGCCATGCTTGGCGCGTCGATTCACTACCCGCTGCGCGGCGCGGTGACCTGGAAGTCGATAGTCGGAACCAACGTCGCATCGGACGCGTTGTCGAATCTCGCTTCGGTTGGTGTGTTGGGCGGCGCGCTCATCGTGGTGGGTGAAGATTATGGCGAAGGCGCGAGCGTAATCCAGGAACGGACGCATGCCGTTGCGCTCAAGTCATCGCTGATTCTGTTTGATCCGCGGCCGGACCTTACACGTATGGTGCATATGACCGAGCAGGCGTTCGCGCTATCGGAAGCGTGCAATACCCCCGTCATTTTGCAACTGCGAATTCGCGCCTGTCACGTGCGCGGGCGTTTTGTGTGTAAGGACAACCGTGAGTCGGCGGTGTCGCGCCGTGCGCTGCTAGACGAAGCAGCGGCGTTCAATTACGAACGTCTGTCGCATCCGCCCGCCACCTTCCGCCAGGAAAAACTCAAGACCGATCGGCGATTGCCGGCGGCGCGCGAATTTATCTTGCGCGCCGGGTTGAACGAAGTCTTCTCGGGGTCACGCGAGGACGTGGGCCTGGTGGTGCAAGGCGGCTTGTTCAACACGCTAATCCGCGCCATGCAGCAACTCGGACTCGCAGACGAATTTGGCCAAAGCGCACTGCCGCTGCTAATACTGAACGTGACTTACCCGCTGGTACCCGCGCAATTAGGTGAATTCAGTCGAGGCAAACAGGCGCTGCTGGTGATCGAAGAAGGGCAACCTGAATTTATCGAACAGGAAATACTGGCGATCCTGAAACGTGCCGAGACCAACACAAAGGTACACGGCAAGGACTTGTTGCAAATGGCCGGCGAGTACACGGCGGAAATTATTGCCTACGGTTTGGTTGCGTTCGTTGAGCAATATTGCAAGGATGTCTCGACGGACACGGCGCGGAGTTGGCTGGCGGACACCCGTCAGCGACGCGTTGATGTGACGCAGGCAGTGGGTGTGCTGCCGGCGCGCCCGCCGCAGTTCTGTGTGGGTTGCCCGGAACGGCCGGTGTTTTCGGCGTTGAAGCAAATCCAGGAAAAATTTGGCGCGCTGCACGTCGCGGCGGACATTGGCTGTCATTCGTTCGCGACGTTTGAGCCGTTCTCGCAAGGGCATTCCATTCTCGGCTACGGCATGAGTCTGGCCAGCGCCGCCGCGGTGGGGCCGATGATGACGCGGCGCCCGCTGGCGATCATGGGCGACGGAGGCTTCTGGCACAACGGATTGTTGTCCGGCGTGCAGTCGGCGTTATTCAACGGTGGCGATGCGGTGCTGCTGATTATGAAAAATGGTTACACCTCGGCGACGGGTACGCAGGAAATCATTTCTTCGCCGTCGAGCCAGGTTAAGGCCGATCTCGCGCAGCCGCAGGATAGTGCGGCAGCAAGCAATACCGCGATCGAAGATACCTTGCGCGGTATGGGAGTGAAATGGTTGCGCACCGTCCACACCTATCACGTTGACGAGATGAAGCGTGTTCTGACCGAGGCGTTCGCCACTGAGTTTGCGGGGTTGAAAGTCGTGGTCGCCGAAGGGGAGTGCCAATTGGAACGGCAGCGCCGAGTGCGGCCGCAGATCGCCAGCCGGCTTGCGCGCGGCAAGCGTGTAGTGAAAGTGAAATACGGCGTGGATGAAGACCTGTGTTCCGGTGACCACTCGTGTATCCGATTGTCCGGTTGCCCGACGCTGACCTTGAAGAACAGCAGCGATCCGCTCAAGGTGGATCCGGTGGCGACGGTGATCGACGGCTGTGTGGGGTGCGGATTGTGCGGAGAAAACGCGCACGCCGCGACGCTGTGCCCTTCGTTTTATTGCGCCGAGATCATTCGCAACCCGACCTGGCGCGACCGCCTCGCGGCGCGTGTGCGTACTCTGCTGACTGGCTGGATGCAACCGGCATGATGCCATGAGCCAGCATCAACCACTTTGTATTCTGGTCGCGGCACTGGGCGGAGAAGGCGGCGGCGTGTTGGCGGAATGGTTGGTGAATTGCGCGACGCAAGCGGGTTATCCGGTGCAAGCGACGTCGGTGCCGGGTGTGGCGCAACGCACGGGCGCCACCAGCTACTACGTTGAAGTGTATCCACGGCCGCGGCGCGAGCTCGGTGCGTTCGAGCCGGTATTGGGCCTCAATCCAGTTCCTGGAAAGGTAGATGTCGTGCTTGCGTCGGAGTTGCTGGAAGCCGCGCGCGTCATGCTAAACGGATTCGTTAGCCCGGACCGCACGCTGGTCATCACCTCTTCGCAACGCACCCTGACCACCGCCGAGAAAATGCAGATGGGAGACGGTCGTCAGGAGAGCGAACGCCTGTTGGCGGCGCTGCGTCGATTCAGTCAGCGGTTGGTTAGCTTTGATATGACAGAGGCAGCGCGCTCGACTGACACGGTGTTGAGCGCGGTTATGTTGGGTGCGCTCGCGGGCATGAACGTCTTGCCGATCGAACGCGAAATCTTTGAACAAGTCATCGGCATTGGAGAGCGAGGCGCGGCGGCGAGCAAGCGCGGATTTGCGCGTGGCTTGGTAGAGGTTCTTGTCGAGGCTAAGCCGCACGAGAGGGAGCGGGTGTCGCGTCAGGTCCATGGCATGATTGCCGATCGGTTCCCGCTTGGAACGCATGCAATCATCAGCGAGGGCTATGCACGCCTCGTGGACTATCAAGACATACGCTACGCGGCGCTTTACTTGCCGCGCATCGAACGGATTTTGGCTTTCGACTCAAGCGAGCCGTATGCGATGACGAATGAGTTTGCACGTTTCCTCGCGTTGTGGATGACGTACGAAGACGTGCCACGGGTGGCGGACTTGAAAACGCGTGGCGTACGCTTTGCGCGTGTGCGCCGCGAAGTCGGCGCCGAAGCGGCCGATCTGGTGCGGATCGTCGATTACTTCAAGCCGACCATCATTGAGTTTTGCGCCTTGCTGCCGGAGTGGATCGCCAAACCTGTTCTCGCCTGGCATCGCAGGCGTGTCGCCCGCGGCAAAGCGCCGCTCGCTTGGGCGTTGCACGTGCGCAGCGACGGCATCGCGGGGATGTTGATGTTGCGCGTCATGGCGTGGCTGAAACATTTTCGCAGGAATGGTGCGCGCTATACCGAGGAGCAGGCGTTGATCGAGCGCTGGACCAACGCCATTACTTCAGTGAAAGACAATCCCTCACTCGCGTTTGAGCTGATCGTGTGCGGCCGCTTGATTAAAGGTTACGGCGACACGCATGCGCGAGGCACGTGAAGCGGCTTTGGCCGATCCCGACGGCCGCACGCTGGATCAGACACTCGCACGCAGTGGCATCGCGCCGCGCCCGCTCAAGGCTTACCCGATCACGTTTACCCGGCCGGCGGTGCGCGGTGGTCAGCGCGTCTGAATCATGCCGCGCAGTAACGTACTTCGCTTGACTGTCGAATTCGGTGACTGTGATCCGGCGCAGATCGTGTTCTATCCAAATTTCTTCAAATGGTTTGACGCCGGCACCCGACATTTTTTTGCGGCGTGCGGGGTGCCCAGTTGGCAGGTCATGCGCGCGACTCACGGCATCATCGGCACGCCGCTGGTTGACGCGTCGGCGAAATTTCTTGGCGCGATAACCTACGGCGATGCGATTGAGATTGTCAGTTCGGCAGCAGAGTGGAAGCGCAGCAGTTTTGTCATGAGTCACCAGATTCGCAAGAACGGCGCTACCATGGTGGAAGGGCGAGAAGTGCGGGTGTTTGCAGGGGCGGATCCCTTGGACCCGGCGCGCATACGTGCGGTGCCGATTCCAGATGACGTGCGGCGCCTGTGCGCAGACTGAGGATGGGGCGGCAGCCATGACGATGCAACCGAGCAGCGTGCTTTCAGTTCACGATCATCGTCGCGATATTGCAGGCCTGACTTACGTCTATCCGGTCGTATCGCGCCGCGCGGGCGGAGTGTCGGTGGGCGTAAATCTGAATACCAATAGTGCTTGCAATTGGCGCTGTGTGTATTGCCAGGTGCCTGGTCTGGTGCGCGGCGCGGCGCCTAAAGTGGACCTGGATCTACTGGAGTCGGAACTCGAATTTCTATTGCGCCAGATTGTCCGCGGTGACTACCTGGAACGCAACGTCGCAGAGGGTGCGCGCCGCTTGAACGATATCGCGCTATCCGGCAACGGCGAGCCCACCAGTGCGCGTGAATTCGATCAAGTCGTGGAGCGGATCGGACAGGTGCGCCGCCGGCTTGGATTGTCCGATTCGATCAAGACCATCCTGATCACCAACGGTAGTTTGCTGCATCGGCCGGAGATTAAAGCGGGTCTGTCGCGCCTGCGCGATTTGGCTGGCGAGGTATGGTTCAAACTTGATCGTGGCAGCGTGTTCGAGCGCGAGCGCTTGAACGGAACGAGTATCTCCAATGCTCGAGTCATGCAGCGCTTGGCCATCGCGGCGCGTTTGTGCAGCACCTGGATTCAAACGTGCATGTTTGCGCTGGACGGTGTGGCGCCGAGCGCGGCGACTGTGCAGGAATACTTGGAACTGCTGCAACTCGCACTCGCACGCGAGTTGCAAGTCAAAGGCGTTCTGCTCTACGGCCTGGCGCGCGTTTCGCAACAACCCGAGGCGCAGCGTTTGTCGCCGGTGAGCGGGGACTGGCTCGATCAATTAGCCGCGCGGATACGGCTACTCGGTTTGCCCGTGCTGGTTACACCCTAGCGTCGTTAGAAGAGCGGCGGGCTGCGTGCCGGCTGATAACGAGCGCAGGTTGGTGCGAGGCGACTTTCAGTCGCTTGTAGAGCACCGGTTCACGCGCCTTAAGATACGAAAGAACCGCGACATCCGCTTTGCTGATCTTGCGCAAGTCAATCTGATCAACGTGTACGACACGCAGTAATTCCTTGACCGGCTTGGGCATACTGCGTCCGCTCTCATAACGTGATCCGCCACTTTGCGTCACGCCGATGCGTCCCCAGAATTCTTGCTGGTTGAGGCCAAGGCGTTGCCGAATGGCCCTGGGGTTCAACGACTTGTCCATTTGTCTCACGCTTCCTTCCGAAGTTGGCAAAGTTGGATGTCAGGCCGCGTTGAACTGACCATCGTGGTCAGTGTGCAATGCGTCCGATTCCAGCCTGTTTACGGAGCGGAGATTTTGAACTTGAGCAGGGTTGAAACGAAACGGGCCGTGCATGAATACGCGGCCCGCTGATAGCGCAAACTCAAAAAACGATTAAAACGCGTGCTTCACTACTTGGCGACCTGACGCTCGCGCATTTCGTCGAGTGTTTTGCAATCAATGCACAGCGTGGCGGTGGGCCGCGCCTCCAGACGCTTCAGTCCAATTTCAATTCCGCAGCTTTCACAATAGCCATAGTCGCCCGCGTCGATCTTACTGATAGTTTCGTCTATTTTCTTGATGAGCTTGCGCTCGCGGTCGCGGTTGCGCAGTTCAAGCGCCATATCCGATTCCTGGCTCGCCCTGTCGTTGGGGTCCGCGAAGATGGTCGCTTCATCCTGCATCGTGTGAACTGTGCGGTCGATGTCCTGCGACAACTCGGTCTTCAAGATGCTAAGCATCTTGCGGAAATGCTCAAGCTGCTTAGCATTCATGTAGGCCTCGCCCTTCTTGGGCACGTAAGGCTTGATCTGCGTATGAAGTTCGGCGGCCATGGTTTTGCGCGGTTCCGGTTTCAGTTGGTTCAAGAGGTTTCGAATCCTAAATTATGACTTGCGGAAATTAAAAAAGCGCCTTGATAGCAGAAATCAGATGCGGTTGCAAGCAAGCAATCGAGGAACAACCTCCGAAGTGCATTTATCACGACTCCCTATCATTCGTTGACCGAGATTCGGCCCTGGCGTATAGTGCGTCCCCTCCCGGGGCGTAGCGCAGCCCGGTAGCGCGCCTGCTTTGGGAGCAGGATGTCGGAGGTTCGAATCCTCTCGCCCCGACCAGTCATTGACGGACCCGATAGCGTCGTGCCCGTAGCTCAACCGGATAGAGCACCAGCCTTCTAAGCTGGGGGTTACAGGTTCGATTCCTGTCGGGCACGCCAGTGTACCGGCAATGTTGGAAGTGCATTACGGTGGTGGCTATAGCTCAGCGGTAGAGTCCCGGATTGTGATTCCGGTTGTCGTGGGTTCGAATCCCATTAGCCACCCCAACTTTCCAGCCTTGCGCCAATTTTCCGTCACGATACCCTGAGGTTCATCGCATGATCGTATTGCGGGATGTTTCTTTGCGCCGCGGCGTCAAGCTGTTGTTCGAGAACGTGAGTCTGTTGATTCATCGAGGCCAGAAAGTTGGCCTCACCGGTGCCAACGGCACCGGCAAGTCAAGCCTGTTCTCCTTGCTGTTGGGCGAGCTGCACGCGGATGCCGGCGACGTGGATATACAAGCTGGCCTGGTGATCGCCCACGTCGCGCAGGAGCACGATTTCGGCACGCGCAGCGCAATCGATTTCGTGCTGGACGGCGACGCGGAAATGCGCGCCGTGCAGGCGGATCTGGCGGCGGCGGAATATTCCAACGACGGTACGCGGATCGCGGAATTACACGAAGTGTTCGATCGCATAGGCGGTTATTCGGCGAATGCCCGCGCCAGTACGCTGTTGCATGGTTTGGGATTCGCCGACGCGGATTTCGCCCGTCAAGTGACCGAATTCTCCGGTGGCTGGCGCATGCGGCTGGCGCTGGGCCGCGCCCTCATGTGTCGCTCGGATCTGCTGATTCTGGATGAACCGACGAACCACCTCGATCTCGACGCGGTGTTGTGGCTCGAGCAATGGCTAGGCTTGTATCGCGGAACGCTGCTGGTGATCTCGCATGACCGGGAATTCTTGGATAACACGGTGAATGCGGTTTGCCACATCGAGCAGCGCGGCATGCGGCTGTATTCCGGCAATTACACAGCGTTCGAGACGCAACGCGTTGAACAACTCGCGTTGCAGCGCGCGAGTTACGAGAAGCAACAAAGAACCGTGGCGCATTTGCGCAGTTTTATCGACCGCTTTGGTGCCAAGGCGAGCAAGGCGCGTCAGGCACAGAGTCGAGTCAAGGCGCTGGCGCGGATGGAAATGATCTCCGCGGCGCACGTTGATTCACCTTTTGAATTTGAGTTTCGTCCGCCGCTGTCGCAACCTGACCCCTTGTTGACGCTGCGTGACGCCAACGTCGGCTATGCGGGACGCTCAGTCGTGAGCGGGATCAACTTCGCGATCCTGAGTGGTGCGCGATTGGGCTTACTGGGCAGGAACGGCGCCGGGAAGTCTACCTTCATGAAAATGTTGGCAGGCGAGATTCCCGTAATGTCAGGCGAGCGGCTGGAGGGCAAGGGACTGCGCATCGGCTACTTCGCGCAGCATCAAACCGAGGCGCTGCGCGTCGAGTACGGTCCGCTGTGGCACTTGCAGCAGGTCGATCCGCGCAGTCGCGAGCAGGACTTGAGAAACTTTCTGGGTGGTTTTGATTTTCGCGGCGACGCCGCCACCGCGCCGGTGGGCCCGATGTCGGGCGGCGAAAAGTCCCGCTTGGCGCTCGCTCTGGTGGTGTGGCAGCGGCCCAATTTATTGTTGCTCGACGAGCCGACTAACCATCTCGATTTAGATATGCGTCACGCGCTCACCGTCGCTTTGCAGTCTTTTGAAGGTGCGATGGTCTTGGTTTCGCATGACCGCGGATTGTTGCGCTCGACGACTGACGACTTGCTGCTGGTCAGTGAAAGCCGCGTGGCTTCGTATACCGGCGATCTTGACGATTACGCGCGTCAGGTCGTGCAGACGGATGGGGCCAAACCGAACGAGAAGATCGGGCAAGAAGTGCCGACACGCAAAGAGCAGAAGCGAACCGAGGCTGCTGCGCGGGCGCGCTTATCGACTTTGCGCAAACCATTGGAAGCGCAACTGCGAACAGTGGAAACGAAGATGGCGCAGCTTGGCCAGCAGAAGCAAAACCTTGAAATGACGATCGCGGCCCCCGATATGTACGACGAGCGCAATCGGGGGCTGCTCAAGAATCATCTGGCTGAGCAAACTCGGATTGGGAGCGAACTGGCGCGCGCCGAAGAACAATGGATGATGTTGACGGCCGAGCTGGAGTCCTTGCTGACGACCGCGTTGTAAGTTAAGGAACCAAGGGCGCTGATCGGTCTCAAACGACGGGCAATTCACCACGAGGGGCACAATGTTTAAGCGAATATTTCTGTTCTTGGTCACCAATCTTGCGATTGTATTCGTCCTTAATATTACGTTGCGGATTCTGGGAGTCGATCGGCTGATTGCGCAATCCGGCGGCAGCTTGATGCCGTGGCTGGTGTATGCCGCGGTGATCGGTTTTGCTGGATCGCTGGTGTCGCTGGCGATTTCCAAGTGGTCCGCCAAGATGATGACCGGTGCGCAGGTTATTCAGCAGCCGCGTAACGGGACTGAGCGCTGGTTGATCGAGACGGTGCAACGGCATGCGCAGCGTGCCGGAATTGGCATGCCCGAAGTAGCAGTTTACGAATCCCCCGAAATCAACGCATTCGCGACCGGGTGGAATCGCAACGCGGCGCTGGTAGCGGTGAGCAGCGGGTTGCTGCACAGCATGACTGAGGACGAGGCCGATGCGGTGCTGGGCCACGAGGTCAGCCACGTGGCCAACGGCGACATGGTGACGCTTGCGTTGATCCAAGGTGTTGTGAATACCTTTGTTATTTTCCTGTCACGAGTGATCGGGCAACTCGTGGATCGCACGGTATTCAAGACCGAACGCGGCTATGGCCCCGCCTTTTACGTCACTTCGTTTGTGGCGGAGATGGTGTTGGGAATTCTGGCTTCGATGATTGTCATGTGGTTTAGCCGTTGGCGTGAATTTCACGCAGACGCGGGCGGCGCGAGTCTGGCGGGACGTCACAAGATGATCGCGGCGCTGGAGCGGCTGAAGGCCTTGCACGAGCCGTCGCAACTGCCGGCGCAAATGCAAGCGTTTGGCATTGCCGGGGGCGGAGGTGGTGGCTTGCGCGCGTTGCTGATGTCGCACCCGCCGCTTGAGCAACGTATCGCGGCGCTGAAGGCGGGCGCGAATTAGCCGGCAGGAACCTCTTGGCCGAGGCTCCTGCGCCTAGCATTGCTCTATTGCTGTTGTATTTGACCGGTGAAAGTAATTTTTCCAAAGCCGGCGTTGCGCGCGGCTTCCATCACCCGAAAAATTGATTGCCAGGCGCTGGCGGCGTCGCCATCGATCACGATAACCGGATCGGGGTTGCCCGCCGCCGCCCGCTTCAACTCTGCGGCAAGTGCTTCAGCACCCGAGTAATTCACCGGTGCGCGGTTGATTACGATCTTACCGGTGGGCCCGACGCCTACGTTGATTTGCGTGGGACGATCCAGTTGCTTCTCGCCTTGTCCTTTCGGCAGATTTATTTGCAGCTCGGAAAATCGCGAATAAGTAGTGGTCACCATCAGGAAGATGAGAATAACCAAGAGCACGTCAATCAAAGGCACCAGGTTCATTTCCGGCTCTTCCTTGTACGAGCCACGTCGAAAGTTCATCTAACCGCTCCGCTTACTGACGTTCGCCGTGGATGATTTCCACCAGCTTGAGAGCCTGCAATTCCATCCCAACTACCAGCGCTTCGACTTTCTGCCTGAAATGACGATAAAACATCATGCTCGGAATGGCCACGATCAATCCAAACGCCGTGTTGTAGAGCGCGACTGAAATGCCATGCGCCAGTTGCGCCGGGCTGGATCCCGAAGACGTTTGCGAGCCGAAGATCTCAATCATGCCAATGACCGTTCCGAGCAATCCTAACAGCGGGCTCATCGACGCGATCGTGCCGAGGGTGGTGAGGAAGCGATCCAACTCGTGCGCTGCCGCGCGGCCCGCTTCTTCGACGGATTCTTTCATCACTTCGCGGCTGCTTTTCACGTTACGCAGCCCCGCCGCGAAGACTCTTCCCAAGAGGGAATTCTGCGCCAGTCTCGTGAGCATATCGGGCGATACGCCTTTTTGCTTGATCTCCTGGACAACCTGCCCCAATAATTCGCGTGGTGCGATCAGGTTCTGGCGCAAAGTCCAAGTGCGTTCACCGATAATTCCGAGCGCGATGACCGAGCAGAGGACGAGCGGCCAGATAGGCCAGCCCGCCGCTTCAATAATATGCAGCAAGAGTTTTCTCCAAGGCGGATTAAAAAAAGTCGCGCAACTGTAAACGCATGCCAACACTTCGGCAAGCACGGGTCCGATCTATTCAGGCGTGCGTATGCGGCGAAGGTGCGGCTAAATAATCAAGAACAGCCGTTGGCTTTACTCCACAAAAACTGTGGATAAGACTGTGCGAAACGTCGTTGACGAAGCCAAAAACAAACGTCGAAACAAGGCATTTACCTGCTTCGTCCAAAAAACGATCACATTGTATTTCTTCATTAAAACAAAACTTTATTGAACTGATCAGAGTGAGGCCGGGTAGGTCGCAATTTCTTCAACAGGGGCGCCAACTGCGCTGTGGATTAAAGAGGGGTAAGTTTTTCGGGTTTGTCAAGCCCCCACAAGACAAGCGACCTGGGGGCGCAAACCTACGGCCTAACCGCACCAACACTCGAACACGATTTCGCGTCATAGAATTCACGCGGGTTTGCGGGATACTCTGGGCGCAAACCTTGTGTGCTCGCGGCTTGCCGCTAGAATGTTCCGATGAACAGCGTCTTTGCGCGCGATGTGCAGCGCGTCATCAGCGTGCGTGAACTGAACGCGTTAGCGCGCGACTTGGTCGAAGCTTCGCTGCCACTGCTATGGGTTGGCGGCGAGGTGTCGAATTTCACGCGCGCGCCGTCCGGGCATTGCTATTTTTCGCTCAAAGACGCGCATGCCCAGGTGCGCTGCGTTATGTTCCGCCAGAAGGCCATGCTGCTTGAGTTTCAACCCGCTAACGGCATGCAGATTGAAGTGCGCGCGTTGCCAACGTTGTACGAAGCGCGCGGAGAATTTCAATTGGGCGTGGAAACGATGCGGCAAGCCGGACTCGGGGCGCTGTACGAAGCGTTCGAGCGGCTCAGGAAAAAGTTAGAGGCAGAAGGGTTGTTTGCCCAGGAACGCAAGCGGCCTTTGCCGAGTTTTCCGCGCAGCGTGGGCGTTGTGACCTCGCTTGCCGCTGCGGCAATGCGCGACGTGTTGACGACGCTTGCGCGGCGCATGCCGGGAATCCGGGTGATCTTGTACCCGGCGCCGGTACAGGGCGAGGGCGCGGCGGCACGGCTTGCGCAGGCGCTGGAAACCGCATCCGGGCGTAAAGAATGTGATGTGCTGATCCTCTGTCGCGGAGGCGGCAGCATCGAAGACCTGTGGGCGTTCAACGACGAACAATTAGCTCGAACCATCGCGCGATGTGCAATTCCGGTGGTAAGCGGCGTGGGTCACGAGTCCGACTTTACCATCGCCGACTTTGTCGCGGATGCGCGCGCGCCGACGCCGACCGCGGCCGCTGAAATGGTGAGCCCAGACGCGCACGCGCTGCGCGAGCGCTTAGCGCAAATGCGGCGCAGGATGACGCGTCAAATACGGCGTTTCTTCGCGGGATGGATGCAGCGCTTGGATTATCTTGGCAAGCGTCTGCAGCATCCTGGGGAACGTTTCAGCCGGGACGCGCAGCAGATCGAGGCGGTGAAACGGCGATTGCGCCTGGCGATGGCGCAAATTTTTGCGCAGCACAAGTGGCGTGTGAGCGCGTTGGCGCGAAAGGTGGTCGAAACGACGCCGGCCGTCGCGATATTGCAACGAGAACAGAGCGTCCTCGGCAGGCGGCTCGCCTTCGCATGGGGGCGCCACATCGAAGCGCTGACGCTGCGCAGCCGGCGGCTCGCTTCCAGCCTTGAACATCTCAATCCACAGGCGGTATTGGAGCGTGGCTATAGCATCGCTCGACTAGCGGACGGGGAACTGGTCCGCGATAGCGCGCAACTTAGCGTCGGCGCTGACCTGCGTTTACGCTTCGCACGTGGTCAGGCGGACGTTGAAGTAACCAACGTCGAGTCGGAACTCAAGTAACTCAATCTGTGCGCTACGGGATTGCGCGTTCGATCGATACCGCGATATCGTAGCGTCGCGCGGCATTCCGCCGCCGATCTTGTGGAGGAGACAACGATGTTCACTAAACTGATGTGGATGGGACTGTTTGCACTGACGTGTTCATTTTGCGGCTTGGCTCAGGCGCAGGTAATAGACAAGAAAGTTCTTTCCCTCGATGGCGCGAAGAAGATAGCCGCCGCGGCTGAAGTCGAGGCGAGAAAGAACAACTGGAACGTCGTCATCGCGGTGGTGGATGATGGCGGTCACTTGATTTATTTGCAGCGACTCGACGGAACGCAGACGGGCAGCGTGGAGGTGGCAATCGGCAAGGCGCGGACTTCCGCCGGCTTCAAGCGTCCCACCAAGGCGCTGGAAGACGCCATCGCCGGGGGACGAAACGCCATCCTCGCATTGCACGCTGCCACGCCGCTTGAAGGCGGCCTACCGGTCATTGTCAATGGGCAGGTAGTTGGAGCGGTGGGAGTGAGCGGTGTGAAATCGGTCGAAGACGCGCAGGTTGCTAAAGCGGGTATCGACGCACTCGGAAACTAAACCAGAGCGACCGGCGGAGCCGGCGAGTAACGCCGCTGTGCTCCGCGCTATTGGTTCAATTGGCGGGCGATCCAATCACCCAGTTGTCGCGGTAGATCGTCACTGAGACAGTCGAATGGTTGCAGGTCCGGTAGCGCGCGCAGCCAAGTGAGTTGCCGTTTCGCCAACTGGCGAGTGGCGGCAAGGCTTTTTTCGCGCAACTCGTCGGGACCAAATTTTCCGTCCAGGTATTGCCAAACCTGGCGGTAGCCCACGCAGCGCATTGACGGGAGCTCGGGCGCGAGCGCGTAGCGCTGGCGTAATTCGCGCAACTCTTCAATCAAGCCCGAGCGCAGCATGCCTGCGAAGCGTGCCGCGATGCGCCGGTGCAGCACTGATCGATCCGCTGGCAGCAGTGCACACCCGATCAGGCGGTAGGGGAACTCACTGCGCGTCTGCGCCAGTAGCAGCGACAGGGGCGCCCCGGCGAGATAGATCACCTCAAGTGCGCGCTGAATGCGCTGCGCGTCGTGGCGATCGAGCCGGCTCGCGGTGATCGGATCGAGTTGGGTGAGTTCGTCGTGCAGCGCTGGCCAGCCTTTAACATTGGCGGTGGCCTCGATGCGCGCGCGCGTCGGAGCGTCCGCGCTGGGAAGTGGCGCCAGGCCGCCGCGCAACGCCTTGACGTACAACATCGTTCCGCCGGTCAACAGCGGGATCTTGCCGCGTGCGCGGATGTCGTCCATGCATTTACGTGCGTCCGCGCAGAAACGCGCCGCGGAGTAACGTTCGGTTGGATCGATCAGGTCAATCAAGTGGTGCGGGATCGTCGCGCGTACCGCAGGCTCGGGCTTTGCTGTGCCGATGTCCATGTGCCGGTACACCAGCGCCGAATCGACGCTGACAATCTCAACGGGAAATCGCTGCGCGAGCCGCAGTGCCAGCTCGGTCTTGCCGCTCGCCGTTGGACCGAACAGACCTATCACGGGCGGCAATTCCACGTCGCTCACCGACGCAATGCTGGAATTGGAGCGCGCATCCTTAGGCTCTGTGTCATTGCCCACGCATGAACATCCGGTCGAGTTCCGTCATGCTGATAGGAAACCAGGTGGGCCGCCCGTGATTGCATTGATCGCCACGTTCGGTCGCTTCCATTTCCCGCAGCAGGCCGTTCATTTCCGGCACGGTCAAGATTCGATTGGCACGTACCGCCGAATGACAGGCGAGCGTGGATAGCAATTCATTGCGCCGCTCGGTCAGTACCCGGCTGCCGCCAAATTCGTGCAAGTCTTCCAGCACGTCGCGCGCGAGCGCGGTGGCATCGCTGTCCACCAGCAGAGCAGGTAGCGCGCGCACCGCGAGCGCGGTGGGACCGGCTTGTGAAATTTCGAAACCGATGCGCCGCAGAATGTCTTGATTTTCCGCCGCCGCCGCCAGCTCTTGCGCCGAAGCCAAGAAGGTGTGCGGAATGAGCAGTTGCTGAGTTGGGATCACGCTATCGTCCAGCGCGTGTTTCAGCTTTTCGTACAGAATTCGCTCGTGCGCCGCGTGCATATCGACGATGACCAAGCCTTGATGGTTTTGCGCGAGTACGTATACACCGGCAAGCTGCGCCAGCGCGAAGCCTAGTGGATGCTCCGCCGTATCCGGCGCCGGTTTCTGCGGATGCGTCATCTGGCCTTGAGCGCGCGACGGGAACAGCGCGGAATAAAGCGCCGACGGTTGCTGCAGTTGCAAGGGCGACTGGCTAGAGCTGCCTGCGCTCAGCGCAAAGTGTTGTCGGATCGCGGGCAGTTCTGTCACGTCGTCCTGATGCGCCGGAGCAGCAGCGGTGGTGGACAACGCGCGCTCCAGCGCGTGATAGACAAACTGATGCACCGCGCGGCCGTCGCGAAATCTCACTTCAATCTTGCTCGGGTGCACGTTGACATCTACCTGATCGGCGGGCAATTCCAGATACAGAACGTAAGCGGGGTGGCGATCGTGATGCAGAA